>NZ_CP194010.1:1577083-1892500 GCF_042055075.2 Roseobacter phycocola
TCGATCTCGACCTTTGTCCAGTCAGCGCCCCACATGTTTCTGTACGGCCGGTGCAGCTTTGTGTCACAGGGTGCGCCATCGACCGGAGAACAGATCAGCGACAGCGGGTGATTGCCCAGAAACGCGAGCTGACCACCCGGTTTCAGCAGCCGCCATGCCTCGGCCAGCCAGTCCTCTGGCGGGCACCAGATCGCAGCGCCATATTCCGAAACCGCGAAATCGAAAGAGGCATCCGGCAACCCGGTTTTTTCCGCATTTCCTTCGATAAACGTGATGCCAGCATCGTATTCCGCGGACAGGCGGCGGGCGGTTGCGAGCTGCTGTGGCGCGACATCAATCGCCGTAACACGGGCCCCACGGCGTGCCATCCAGCCCGAGACATACGCCGTACCGCACCCCAGCTCGATGGCGTCCATGCCGGTCATGTCGGCAGGCAGCATCCCGATGCCCTGATCGGTGTGGTTCCAGTTACCCCAAACCGGTTCATCAAGGCCCCAGAGGCGCTCACCGGCGCGGACCCAGTTCGGGGCATCCGCGTCCCAGACATCCCTGTTTACCGAAACGTGGTCCCTGCCCATCGTGCTGCTCCGTCATCTGTAGAGTTGCCGGTATAGCACGGGCCGGGCCCGTCACCCAAATGCGCCGGACCCGCAAAGCCGGATGTCAGAGGTAATCGGACCGCGCGAGACCGTATTTCGCCATCTTTTCGTTCAGCGTCCGGCGCGGCAGGCAAAGCTCGTCCATAACGCTGGCAATGGAGCCACGGTGGCGGCGCATGGTGTTGTCGATCAGCATGCGCTCAAACGCCTCGACATATTCCTTGAGCGGCTTGCCTTCGGTCGTCATCACCGGCTGCATGTCTTCGTGATCGTTCATCAGAAGCGAGGCAATCGTCCCTGCCCCGCGACGCGACTGCAGCACTGCGCGTTCAGCCACGTTGATCAGCTGACGCACGTTGCCCGGCCAGGGTGCCTGCAGCAGTTGCGCGGCTTCCTGTGCGGTCACTTTGGGCGCTTCACATCCGTATTCATCGGAGAACTGCTCACTCAGGCGGGTGAAAAGCGTCAGGATATCCTCGCCGCGCATCCGCAGCGGCGGCACAGTGATCCGCAGGGCTGCCAGGCGGTAAAAAAGATCTGCGCGCAGCGCGTCCTCGGACGTTCGGCCGGCTTCCTGCAGGTTGGAAATCGCGACGATACGGGTTTCCGCCGGGGTTCCCTGTTCGTTGATCACGCTCAGCAGGCGCGCCTGCATGGTCTCTGACAGTGCCTCAATGTCCTCAAGCACCAGCGTGCCACCGCGGGCTTCCTCGATCGCGGGCAACTGCGCATCCTCGGGCATCATCGGTCCGAAAAGACGCTTGCTCAGCGCTTCCTCTTCAAAGGCACCACAGCTGACCAGCACAAACTTCTTGCCGGCTCGGCTGCCAACCGCGTGCAGCGCGTGTGCCACCAGGGTCTTGCCTGTTCCGGTTTCGCCATCGATCAGCACGTGACCATCGGCCTGGCCCAGATCCAGGATATCCTCGCGCAGACGTTCCATGACAGGGGACTGACCGATCAGCTTTTTCATGATCTGGCCACCGTCGCTCAGCTCACGGCGCAGAGCCCGGTTGTCCATCACCAGCCTGCGCGCGCCGGTCGCCCGCTTGGCCAGTTCACTCATCCGGTCGGGATTGAAGGGCTTTTCGAGGAAGTCATACGCGCCCACGCGCATCGCCTCGACCGCCATCGGCACATCGCCGTGACCGGTGATCATGATCACCGGCAGAGCACTGTCACTGCCCATCAGCTTTTTAAGAAACTGCATCCCGTCCATGCCCGGCATACGGATGTCCGAGATGACAATACCCGGATAGTCGGGCCCGAGCACCTTGAGCGCATCCTCTGCACTGCCGAATGTTTCGGTGTCATATCCGGACAGGGCCAGCCACTGGCTGATCGACTGCCGCATATCCTGTTCGTCATCCACAATCGCAATTTTCATCGCCTGAGCCATGATTTACTCCGCTGCCTGTGTCGCCTCGTCACCGGTCAGCACCGGCAACTGCATCTCAAATACTGCGCCCCCTGCCTGTCCGTTACGGGCAGTAAGCCTTCCTCCAAGGTCGTTAACGATCCCCGAGGAGATGGCAAGCCCCAGGCCCACGCCGTCCCCGGGCTGTTTGGTGGTGTAAAAAGGCTCAAACAGCGAATCGAGGTCTTCGATTCCGGGCCCGTTGTCCCTGACGGTCAGCGTTGCGGTCTCTCCGGCAGAGAGCATGACTTCCACCCTAGGTTGACGCTCGGACTTGGTCGCGTCAATAGCGTTGCGCAGCAGGTTCACCATCACCTGTTCGATACGCAGCCTGTCCCCCATCACGCGGACCGGGGCATCGGGGATGATCCGGGCGATCTCCACCTGTCGCTGACGCAGCTGCGGTTCCATCATCGACAGCGACGATGCCAGCGCTTCGCCCATGTCTACAGGGGTAAACGCCTCCTGGCCTTTGCGGGCATAAGACTTCAGCTGACGTGTAATGCCCCCCATACGTTCGATCAGATCATCGATCCGTCCGAACGACGAAAGCGCCTCTTCCTGACGGTTGCGCCGCAATAGCAGCCGTGCGCCGGCAAGGTAGGTTTTCATTGCCGCCAGCGGCTGATTGAGTTCGTGACTGACAGCCGCAGACATCTCGCCCAGAGCGGCCAGTTTGCTTGACTGCTCCAGCGTCTGTTCGGCCACTGCCAGCGTTTCCTGCACCCTTTTGCGCTCGGCGATTTCCCGCTGCAGCGCCACGTTCAGGGACCGCAGTTCAGCGGATTCCTGCTGAAAAAGCGCCATTCGCAACGCGCTGCGGCGGCTCAGGGCATAGAAGGTCAGCGCGAGAAGAATCGCAAACCCCATGATTTCGAGGGCCAGCACGCCGTTTACGCGTTCACGCACCGAGGCATAGGTGGTGAAGGAGGTGAGCTTCCAGCCCCGGAACGGAATGCGCGTCTCAAGCCGCATCACCGCCTCGCCCTGCAGGTATGCTTCCGCCGGCAGCGCGGTCCAGTCCGCCGTCGCCTGGATTGCCCGCTGGATCGCGTTCTGCGGTGTCTGTCGGGCCAGCGCCTCCTCTTCGGTGCGCCCGCGCCAGCGCGGCTCGGTGCTCAGAATTATTGCGCCCGTACTGTCGGTCACGATCACCGCATCGGAAATGCCCGCCCAGGCGGCCTCGAATTTCTGCAGTGCAACCTCGACGACAATGACGCCCAGAACTTCCGATCCGAATTCCACGCGACGGGAATAGATGAAATCATAGGCACCGGTGTCCCGCTGCGCGACCGTAAAAACCGTGGCATTCGAGCGCACAGCGTCCACAAAAAAGGCATCCTGGCGATAGGCCGACCCAAGCCTGTTCCGGTCCGTGGCGGCAACGGTGCGCCCGTCGATGTCCAGCAGCATCAGCGAGGCAGCACCGATCTCCTCAACAAAGGAGATCAGCCTGCGTGTGGACGCCGTATAGTCGGCGGAGTTCAGCGCGCCGACAAGTTCGGCGTCGCGCGCAAGCAGCCGCGGTACAATCGCATTCTGGCGCAGTTCCGCGAGCAGGTTCCCGCTGTAAAGCGCCAGGCGCAGCTCTGCCCGGTTCTTCGTACTTTCCGTGAACCGGTCCGTCAGCAGTTTGTTGGTGACTGATACAACCGTGACCGCGAGCACAATCAGCACAACCACGGCGGCGCGCACGCGCCAGCTGTTGGTCAGGGCTGGTGGATCCGGATCAGTATCAGCAGACATGTCTCAGACTATGCCGAAGGTGTGGTCACCCTCAAGTCACGCTGTGCTGAGGACACCGCCCAATGCGCGAAAGAGCGCCTGCCCGTCCGTGCCGCCATGGCCGGCATCCGCCGCCCGTTCCGGGTGAGGCATCATACCGAGAACGCGCCGGTTCTCTGACAGGATACCGGCGATGTCCGCGCGGGCGCCGTTCGGGTTGTCTGTATAGCGGAAGGCGACGCGATCTTCGTCCTGCAGCATGGCAATCGTGTCGTCATCTGCAAAGTAATTGCCGTCGTGATGCGCGATGGGCACGTTGATTACGTCACCCGCATTGTAGCCTTCAGTAAAGGCGGATGCGGATGTTTCCACGCGCAGGCCAACCGTCCGGCAGATATACTTCAGTCCTGCGTTGCGCAGCAGCGCGCCCGGCAGCAGACCGGTTTCCGTCAGAACCTGGAAACCATTGCAGATGCCGATGACGTAGCCACCCCGCTCCGCATGATCGGCAACCGACCGGCAGATCGGCGAATTCGCCGCAATCGCCCCACAGCGCAGATAATCCCCAAAGGAGAACCCGCCCGGGATGCCGATAATATCCACGCCATCGGGCATGGATGTGTCCTTGTGCCAGACCATCGAAACCTTCGCACCAGCGGCCTCAAAAGCCACCGCAAGATCGCGGTCGCAGTTCGATCCGGGGAAAACGACGACGGCAGCATGCATCAGGACAGCTCCACCGAATAGGATTCGATGACCGTGTTGGCCAGAAGCTTTTCGCACATCGCCGTGACGTCGGCTTCCGTTGTACCGTCTGCCAGGTCCAGCTCGATGACTTTTCCCTGACGCACTCCGTTCACACCATCGAAACCCAGCGCTCCAAGCGCGTGACGCACGGCCTCGCCCTGCGGGTCGAGAACGCCGTTTTTGAGCATGACATGCACCCTGGCCTTCATACTGTGATCTTCCTTTGTTGCTGGATCAGTTGATCAGTGTTGGTTTGCTGACGGGTGTTGCGGACTTCGGCATCACGCCAAGGCGTTTGGCAACTTCCGTGTAGGCGTCAGTCAGGTTCCCGAGGTCGCGGCGGAACACGTCCTTGTCGAGCTTCTGACCGGTTTCAATATCCCAGAGGCGGCAGCTGTCCGGGCTGATCTCGTCAGCGACAATCAACCGTGGGAAATCGCCGTCAAAGACGCGACCGACCTCGATTTTGAAGTCGACCAGCCGGATACCGACAGCGAGCATGACACCGGACAGGAAATCGTTCACACGCAGTGCAATGCTCAGGATGTCATCCATGTCCTGCTGGCTAGCCCAGCCGAATGCCGCAATGTGTTCTTCGGTCACCAGCGGATCGCCGAGGCTGTCATCTTTGTAGCAGTATTCGACAATCGGGCGCGGCAGCTGTGTGCCTTCTTCGAGCCCCAGACGCTGCGACATGGTGCCCGCCGCGTAATTGCGCACGATGATCTCAAGCGGCACAATCTCAGCACTGCGGACCAGTTGCTCGCGCATATTGAGGCGGCGGATAAAATGGTTGGGAACACCGATCTGCGTCAGACCGGTCATGAAGAACTCGGAGAGGCGGTTGTTCAGCACCCCCTTACCTTCGATCACAGCCTTCTTTTCGGCGTTGAATGCGGTGGCATCGTCCTTGAAATACTGAACGATCGTGCCCGGTTCGGGGCCTTCATACAGAATTTTTGCTTTGCCTTCGTAAATTTTCTTGCGCCGGGCCATGGGCGTCCTTTCGCGAATGAGCGACGGCATACCCGCCCCCGCTGCGCTCCTCTTAGTGCAACGCCGGTGATGCTGCAAGACAGCGACCCTTGCGCCGGACGATTCCACACCGCATATCTGTAGAAAGAGCAAATCATCACCACAAGGAGACCCCCCGTGAGCACCTTTGACGACCGCGAAAATGCGTTTGAGAACAAATACGCCCATGACGCAGAGATGCAGTTCAGGGCAGAGGCGCGGCGCAACAAGCTGCTGGGGCTCTGGGCGGCGGAACTGCTTGGTAAATCCGGCGATGCAGCTGCTGATTACGCCAAAGAGGTGGTGAAGTCTGATTTTGAGGAAGCCGGCGACGAAGACGTATACCGCAAGGTGTCCGGCGATCTGGGAGGCCGCGCGGACGAACAGACGATCCGGTCAAAAATGGTCGAGCTGATGGCGGTGGCCAAAGGCCAGATCATGAACGAAGTCTGACCGGGACAAAGCTGATTTTCCGGGGCGTTACAATTCCGCCCCGGGAACATGTCGGAAGACTCATAACAAATGTGAATATTATGAGTTTGCCTGGAGCGGCCAATTCTGAGAGGGGAAGGCTCGGAATTTGAAAGGCCCCGGGCATGACCAACTCATTCGAAGCGTTGCTGCAGGAAAAAGGCACGCTGCTGGCCGATGGTGCCACCGGCACCAACCTCTTTAACATGGGCCTGATGTCCGGTGATGCGCCGGAACTGTGGAATGCCGAACATCCCGACCGCATCACGACGCTCTACAAAGGCGCAGTTGATGCCGGCAGTGATCTGTTTCTGACCAACTCCTTCGGGGCAAATGCCTCACGCCTCAAGCTGCACGATGCCGCGAAACGCGCACATGAGCTGAGCCGTGTCGCGGCCGAAATCGGCCGCGAGGTTGCCGACACCGCCGGACGCAAGGTGATCGTGGCGGGATCTGTTGGCCCGACCGGTGAGATCATGGAACCTGTCGGCACGCTGAGCCATGCGGTTGCTGTGGAGATGTTCCACGAGACCGCCGATGGCCTGAAAGAAGGCGGTGCCGACATCGGCTGGCTGGAAACGATCAGCGCGCCGGAGGAATACAGAGCCGCGGCAGAGGGCTTCGCGCTCGCCGGTCTGCCGTGGTGCGGAACCATGAGCTTCGACACAGCCGGGCGCACGATGATGGGCGTGACCAGTTCGGACATGGTGCGCATGGTCAATGATCTGGGGGACAAAGCCCCCGTCGCTTTTGGGGCCAACTGCGGCACGGGCGCGTCCGATCTGCTGCGCACCATCCTTGGCTTTGCCGCTCAGGGGCCGGATCAGCCGGTGATCGCCAAGGGCAACGCAGGCATCCCCAAGTATATGGACGGTCATATCCATTACGACGGCACCCCCGAACTGATGGCGGACTACGCTGTTATGGCGCGGGCCTGTGGTGCCCGTGTGATCGGCGGATGCTGTGGCACGATGCCGGAACATCTGGCTCACATGCGCGAGGCTCTGGATACCCGTATGATGACATCTCCCCCGTCGCTTGAGGAGATCGCGGGCAGGCTGGGCGCGTTCTCTTCCGCAACCGACGGCACCGGCGAGGGTGAACAGCCTGCGCGGCGCACCGCGCGGCGGCGTCGGGCCGCCCGCTGAAACAACCGGAAACCTCCGGACGGCAGACGCCGATACACTGTAAATTAACTGGAAAAACCCTTTTAGGCTCCGGGGTATAGCCAGAAATTCCTGTGGAAAAGTCGCCCCCGGATATGGCGGTGTCGCTATTGTGACAGTTGGACGCACCCGATTTGTCGCAATACAGAAAAGAAACTGCACGCATCGCGTGACGTCAGAAAGGTAAGCCCATGTCCGACGAAGAAGACGATATCATCCTGTCAGAACTGGACGACGAAGAACTTGTCCAGCAGATGTTCGATGACCTCTATGACGGTCTGAAGGAAGAAATCGAGGAAGGCGTGAACATCCTGCTGGAGCGCGGATGGCAGCCCTATGACATTCTGACCAAAGCGCTTGTCGGCGGCATGACCATTGTGGGGCATGATTTCCGGGACGGCATTCTGTTTGTGCCGGAGGTGCTGCTGGCAGCCAACGCGATGAAGGGCGGCATGGCCATTCTGAAGCCGTTGCTGGCCGAAACCGGCGCACCCCGCGTCGGTAAAATGGTGATCGGCACCGTCAAAGGCGATATCCACGACATCGGCAAAAACCTTGTCGGTATGATGATGGAAGGCGCGGGCTTTGAAGTTGTCGATCTCGGCATCAACAACGCTGTTGAAAAATACATGGAAGCGCTTGAGACCGAAGAGCCCGACATTCTGGGCATGTCCGCGCTGCTGACCACCACAATGCCCTACATGAAAGTCGTGATTGACACGATGGTCGAACAGGGCGTGCGCGATGATTATATTGTGCTCGTCGGTGGCGCACCGCTGAACGAAGAATTCGGCAAGGCCATCGGTGCCGATGCCTATTGCCGTGATGCCGCCGTGGCAGTTGAAACCGCCAAAGAATGGGTCGGACGCAAGCACAATCAGAAATCCGCCTGACACCACAGGCGCAGTATTCTGAAAGGCCTGCTCCGGGACACCGGCGCAGGCTTTTTTGTGACAGGAGGCTCTCTGTTGACACAGATCCAGGATTCAGAACTGACCGAACAGGGTTTGCCGCTCGGGCACCGGACCGGGCGGGTCCTTCTGATCGCATGTGGTGCGCTGGCGCGGGAAATTCTGGATCTGCGCACGGCAAATGGCTGGGACCACCTCGATCTGACCTGCCTGCCGGCAAAGCTGCATCTCTACCCGGACAAAATCACTGAAGAGGTACGCAAAGCGGTCAACGCCCATCGCAATGACTATGACGACATTTTTGTCGTCTATGCCGACTGCGGCACTGGTGGCCTGCTGCAGGCAGCTTGTGACGAGATGAGTGTCAGCATGATTGCAGGGCCACACTGCTACAGCTTTTTCGAAGGGAATGAAGCATTCGCCGAGCGCGCCGGGGACGAGTTCACGGCTTTTTACCTGACAGATTTCCTGGTACGCCAGTTCGACGCTTTTGTGATCCGCCCGATGGGCCTCGACCGCCATCCCGATCTGCGCGACATGTATTTCGGCAACTACGAAAAACTGATCTATCAGGCACAGACCGATGATCCAGCCCTGACGGAAAAAGCGAAAGAATGTGCTGACCGCCTGGGGCTCGCCTTTGAGCGCCGCCTGACCGGCTACGGGGACCTGAAAACTGAGCTCGCCCGGCTTTAAGCCGCTGCAGCGGCCGTTTCGCGGATACGTTCGATCATCGCTCTCAGGCCGTTGGAACGCTGCGCAGACAGGTGATCATTCAGACCCAGGCGCCCCATTTCCGCGCGGGCGTCAATCGCGTTGATCTCTTCAACACTGAGACCGTTGTAAAGCCGGCGCAGAACGGCGATCAGACCGTTCACAATCATCGCATCACTTTCGCCGTCAAACGTCAAAGTGCCGCCTTCTGTGACGACATGCAGCCAGACCTGGCTGGCGCATCCGTCAACCTTTGTCGCCGGAACCTTGAGCGCTGCATCCAGCGCGGGCATTGCCTTGCCCTCTTCAATCACCAGCCGGTACCGGTCTTCCCAGTCGTCCAGAAACTCAAAGTCCTCGACCAGTTCCTCAAATGCTGCCTGTGCCATGTGCTTTCTCCGACATTCGCGTATGACCTAAGTCGCGGTACATGAAAGGTCCAGACCCTTCCTTGATGCTTTTCAAGACCGGCCGGACAGGCTACACCGGACAGAAGTTAACGACGGCAGGCACCATGCGCACATCAGTTTCCGCCCTTTTGATTTCGACACTTGTTCTGACAGGGTGCGGTTCAGTGCGTGACAGCAGTCTGAACCCTTTCAACTGGTTCGGCGGCAGCAGTTCAGAGGCTCCTGCCCCGCAGGTTGAAAACGACAACCCGCTGATCCCGGAAAACACAGGCCTCTTCGCCCGCAGTCGTGAAAGAGCCGCGATTTACACGGGCGAACCCATTGACACGATCAGCAATCTGGTGATCGAGCGTGTGCCAGGTGGTGCGATCATCCGGGCCACCGGGATTGCGTCCGTTCAGGGGGTGTATGATGTGCGCCTGACACCGGCGCTTGATGATGAACAATCCGAGGATGGCGTTCTGACTTACCGGCTGGAAGGTATCCGGCCAGACGACATTTCCCAATCGGGCGGGCCAGCCACGCGCGAGGTGACAGCAGCCCGCAAGGTCACCGACCAGACACTGAGCGGCGTGCGCAGCATCAGAGTCGAAGGTGTCACAAACGCGCAGGTGTCACGCCGCTGAGGATCAGTCGATTTCGACGATCCGCACGTCAGAGCCGTCAGCTGCAAGACCAATCCTGCCTTCGCACAGACGCAGCGCATCCGATCCGAAAACTTCGAGCCGCCAGCCCGACAGCGCGGGCACATCGCGCAGCCCCGCTGCAATCGCGTCAAGGTCTGCCGCAGGAGCAATCAGCTTAGCGGCCACGCCGGCACTTTCCGTTTTTGCCTTGAGCAGCACCCGCAACAGATCCGCCAGCGCAGGATTCACCTGGAGCTTGTCACGGGTCCGGTCCGGCCGCGGCATGTCATCCTGCGGACACTCAAGACCCGCCGTAACAGCGGCGAGAATGCCGTCAGCTATATCTCCACGGCGCGCTTCGCGCAGCAGCAGGCGCGATCGCCCCAGCTCTTCGCTGTTTTTCGGTTTGTTGGACGCCAGCTCCACGAGCGCGTCATCCTTGAATACCCTGTTGCGCGGAATATTGCGCTGTTGCGCATAGGTTTCGCGGAACGCGGCGAGCTCCCGCACGATGGCCAGGAACTTTGGTGAATTGGTCCGGGTTTTGACGCGCCGCCAGGCTTCACGCGGCTCAACCACATAGGTGCCCGGAGTGGTCAGAACGGAGAGTTCCTCACGCACCCACCGGCTGCGTTCCGTCTCTTCCAGCCGTTTGGCCAGGTATTCATAAATCTCGCGCAGATGCGTCACATCCGCCAGCGCATAGGTCTTTTGCGCGGACGTCAGTGGGCGGCGGGACCAGTCGGTAAAACGAGATGTTTTATCAAGCTGCTTTTTCGCCACCCGGCGCACCAGCGTCTCATAGCCGACCTGTTCGCCAAACCCGCAGACCATTGCCGCGACCTGCGTGTCAAAAAGCGGCTCCGGGAAAACGCCTGCATCCACGAAAAAGATTTCCAGATCCTGGCGCGCCGCGTGAAAGACCTTGACCACCGAATTGTTCCGGAAAAGGTCGTAGAGGGGGTCCAGTGACAACCCATCCGCCAGCGGATCAACCAGGACCGCAGTATCATCCGTACGGCCCGGCATCGCCAACTGTACAAGGCACAGTTTTGAGTAATACGTCCGTTCGCGCAGAAACTCAGTATCGACCGTCACATAATCGTGCTGTGCCGCCTCCTGGCAGAAGGCTGCGAGTTCCTGAGTTGTCGTGATGGTCTTCATACGGGCAAATCTTTTTTCTTGGCTCGGCCCCACACCGCGGCACTGTTACACGACTGGCCGCTGAAAGGCCAGAACGCGATTACGGCTCTCCGGACCGCAGGAAAACCGGTGTTCTGTCGCCAGCCGCAAAACGCCGCAGAACAGCCGGATACAGGCGGTGCTCCTCAACCAGAACACGGGCGGCCAGTGTTTCAGGTGTATCACCGGGCAGCACAGGAACCTGTGCCTGACCGAGCACCGGCCCGTCGTCCAGTTTTGCGGTGACTGCGTGCACGGTACAGCCGTGAACATCGTCGCCCGCATCAAGAGCACGGGCATGTGTATGCAACCCTTTGTATTTCGGCAGAAGAGACGGATGAATGTTGAGCATCCGGCCCTGCCACGGGTCCGTGAACCCGCCGGTGAGCTTGCGCATGAAGCCTGCAAGACAAATCATATCCGGGGCGTGGGGTTCGAGTGCTGCGGTCACCGCAGCCTCAAACGCGGGCCGGTCGCCGGCAAACGGCTGATGGCGCACAACTTCGGTGGGTACGCCGCGCTGACGCGCTTTTTCCAGCCCACCGGCCCCGGGGTAATTGGACAGGACAACGCAGGGCCTCGCAGGATGATCGCCTGTCATACTGTCGAGCAGCTTCACCATGTTGGACCCGCCACCTGAGATAAAGACGGCAACCCGCATGGTCACAGAAGAGACCCGTCGTACTGAACGCCCGGAGTGGCCGAAACGACACCGATCTGTGTGACAGTTTCGCCTGCGGCACTCAGCAGATCCGAAAGCGCATCCGCCCGGTCAGATGCCACACACAGCACCATACCCATCCCGCAGTTAAAGGTTTTGAGCATCTCCTGTTCCTGCATACCGCCGGTTTTGGCCATCCAGGCAAAAACACCCGGCAGCGTCCAGCTGTCGAGGTTGATCTGCGCCCCAAAACCTTCGGGCAGGACACGCGGCAGGTTTTCGGTCAGGCCACCACCGGTAATATGAGCGAGCGCATGTACACCGCCTGATCTGATGGCTTCCAGTGCCGGACGTACATAAAGCCGTGTCGGGGTCAGCAAAGACTGCCCCAGCGTCGTATCTGCCCAGGGACAGGCGTCCTCCCAGCCCAGACCGGACAACTCAACGAGGCGCCGCACAAGGCTGTACCCGTTCGAATGCACTCCGTCAGAGGCGAGCCCCAGAAGAACGTCACCTTCGGCAACACCGGCCGGCAGGTCGTTTCCGCGCTCCATCGCACCGACAGAAAAACCGGCGAGATCAAAATCACCGGGCGGATACATGCCGGGCATTTCAGCGGTCTCGCCACCGATCAGCGCGCACCCTGCCCCTTCGCATCCACGGGCGATACCTTCGATAATCCGCGCTGCCTTTTCTGTGTCGAGCGCACCTGTGGCGAAATAGTCGAGAAAAAACAGTGGCTCCGCACCCTGGCAGACCAGGTCGTTCACACACATGGCAACCAGATCCACGCCCACGCTGTCGACATAACCGGTATCAATTGCAATACGCAGTTTAGTGCCGACACCATCTGTCGCCGCGACCAGGACCGGGTCAGAATACCCGGCATCCTTCAGGTCAAAAAGGGCGCCAAAACCGCCAAGGCCCGCCATCACACCGGACCGGCTGGTGCGCTTTGCTGCGGGCTTGATGCGGTCCACCAGCGCGTTCCCGGCGTCGATGTCCACCCCGGCATCGGCATAGGTTATTCCGTTTTTTGGCGCGGTCATGCTCGTTCTCCTGGCCCCTGCGGTCGCTGTTCGCGGATTAGAGCATAAAAGACGCGACTGCAACGTGCGCTGCACTCTTGACCTCCCCTGTCTGCGGCCTTACGCACACCACTATGGCGGGCCTGTAGCTCAATTGGTTAGAGCAGAGCGCTCATAACGCTTTGGTTGCGGGTTCAAGTCCTGCCGGGCCTACCATACCCACCAGAAACCGGCCACGACTGCAGGTCTTTCAGAACGCCACTCTGTGCGGGCGGCAGATGGCCCGTTTCAGTGCCTGCTCAGCCAGACGACCGTTGTGACCACCAGTTTTGTTGACGGCGGCCACGCACGACGTGCCAGACCACGGTTTCTGCCCACACCTTCCCGCATTTTTTCGTATGTTCAAGGCACGGGCATAAAGCTGAAACACGCCGAACAGCAGCGATCCGCCCGCCCGCAGGCGCAAGACAGATTCTTAGCAGAAAAAACGCTCCATTCCGTCATCAGGTAACGAACCGTTAGAGAACTGAACGTAGATTTACGCAACTCTGCACTGTTGAACCGGAGGTGGGTATGACACTCGCAATGCGCATTTATCTTGGCATGGGATCCATGGTCGCTCTGATCGTCATTCTGGGCGGTTTTGCGGCGTTCCAGACCAGCCGGCTTGCCGACACATTCATTGACTACCGCACGACGGCACGCGACAGCCTGCTTGCCGGTGATTTTCTCGAAGACATGTTTGAAGCGCGGCTCGCATCGGCCAAATACCGGCTGACCAAAGACCAGGCTTTTGTTGAGGAAGTCTCTGGCAACATTGCGGAAGTTGTTGATCTGAAGAAAGCGCTGACCGAAATCATCAGCCACTATGAGGGGCTGGGCCCGGTGGCTGGTATTCCAGATCTGCTGGCTGAATACGAACGCCTCATGGGCGAGGCCTACGAGCTGCAACAGCAACGGGACACCCTCGTTCAGACCTCAGCCGATACGGGTGTCAAAGCCCGGCGCCAGCTTTCGGAAGTTATGGAAACAGCACTGCGCGATGACGATGCGGTTGCCGCTGCAGCAGCTGGCGAGGCCGGTATCAACCTGATGCTGGCACGGTATTACCTTGAGAAGTACCTCGTGGATAACCGTCCCGAAGATGCAGCGCGCTCAAATCAGGAGATCGAAAACGCGCGTGTGGGTCTGACAGAACTGATGACCGAACTGCAAAACCCCAGGCGTCGGGAGCTGACAGAAGAGACAATGAGGGATCTCGACGTTTTCGATGCCACCTCGGAGGCGGTCGCCGACGTGATTGCGCAGCGCAACACACGCTATGACAGAATGGATGAAATCGGACCCGAAGCGCTTGCGCTCGTGGAGAGCACGGTGGACGCGGTTGTGGCACAGCAGAACAGCCTTGGTCCTGCGGGTGTTGCCATGGCGGATCGCTCCATCCTGATTGTATCGCTGCTTGTGGCGGCAGCGACCGTCATCGGGGCTGGGCTTGCCTTCTTCACCGGACGTGCGATTGCGTCCCGGCTGGCTCAGGTCACTGCCGATATGAACCAGCTCGCAACCGGTGATCTCGACATCGAAATTGAGAGAACAGAAGCGAGGCACGAGATCGGGCAGATGACCAATGCGATGGTTGTTTTTCTGGAAAACGCACGCAAAGCGAGGGATCTTGATCTTGAGGTCAAGGAAAAAGAACGCCTCGCACGCGAACGCGACGAGGACGAACGCGCGCGACAGGCGCAGCTTGAGCAGGAAAAACGCGACCGGGATGAACGAGAGAGAGAGGCTGAACGGGCAAGACTGGAGACCGCGCAGGAATTTCAGAAACAGATGGAACGCGTATTGGGCAAAGCCGCTTCGGGAGATTTTTCCGAACGTCTTCCTGCCGATATTGAGGATGACGGCCTTGTCCAGCTTGCGCAGATCGTCAATCGCCTGCTGGAGCAGACCGAAGACAGCATCGATGATCTCGTCCGAAGCATTGGCGAGCTGTCAAACGGCAATCTAGGCGTCCGGATCGAAGGTGAACGCAGCGGGGTTTTCCTGCGGATGAAGAACGATTTCAATTCCGCACTCAGTGCGTTGTCCAACACCATGTCGGACATCATGGAGAGTGGAAAGACCGTTTCCGCAACCTCGCATCACCTTGAAACTTCTGCGAACGACATGTCCAAGCGCGCCGAAGACGCCGCTGCTGCGATCGAGGAAACTTCCGCCGCAGTTGAGGAAATCGCGTCCAGCATCAGCCAGGTTGTGGAAAATGCCAGATCGGCAGATGCCGCCACACAGAAGGTCCGCAAAGGGGCCGATGTATCCCGCGATGTATCAGACCAAACGGAAGCCTCAATCGGCACGATTGCGGAAGCATCGGGTCAGATTAACAGCGTCGTGAAAGTCATTGAAGATATTGCCTTTCAGATCAACCTTCTTGCTCTGAACGCGGGCGTCGAAGCCGCACGCGCAGGAGAAGCAGGCCGCGGTTTTTCTGTGGTCGCATCTGAAGTGCGCGCCCTGGCACAAAGATCACAGGAAGCTGTCCAGGAAATCAGCACAGTAATTGACCAGAATGCGCAGAGCGTAAAGACTGGCGTGGAGCATGTCACCCAGTCCCGAAAGGCGCTCGAAGCGATCATCGCGGATGTTGAAACAGCATCAACGCAGATTTCTGAAATTGCGATGGCCGTGGAGCAGCAATCTTCCGGTATCCAGGAGGTCAATCTGGCCATCGGTTCAATTGACAGAACTGCGCAGAACAACGCCGCAACGCTGGAAGAAATGACGGCTGCCAGTGTTTCGACAAGCAAAGAAGCCCAGAACCTTGCCAAAGCGCTGAGCCAGTTTCACGGGTTACCCGAAGTTGGCGCCCAGAAACCTATGGCCCGCGACGCCGGAATTGAGCCGCCCAGACAACGGCAAGCCAGCCAATCCGCCGGCGGCGCCCAACCCGAGGCCGTCTCAGGGTGGGAGGAGTTCTGATAGAAAGCGCTGACGAGGGCGAACAGCACTCTGGAGCGCGTCATCGGGATGCAGGACGGCGTTCAGACACAGTCAGCTTGAGTCCACTCTTGCCTTTGAGCACCCGGCTGCCCAATCGAACACTCAAAGGTCTCCGGTCCAAATCTGGATTTCTTTGGGTCGAGCTGCAGTGTGCCGCGATCCGCACACGACGAGGCAAAAAAACTGAGGGCTGCCGGCCGTTTGCGCGGGTCACACAGTTGCAGCGCAGGGGAAACAAAAATTTCTCGGAAACACAGAATGCAAATACGGAAACCTTTGAACAGACACGGCTTGGAATGAGGCCCGACGCCTTTTGCGGGTCAGACTGACAGGTTCCATTTGGGTAAGGAACGCGGCCTAAACATCTGTTTTTCTTTGTGACGCGGCCTTCATCATCCAGACAACCGAACCGGCCACAACTCCCCAGAACGCGCCACTGACACCAAAGAGTGTCATTCCGCTTGCGGCTACAAGGAACGTCAGCGCCGGGGCTTCCTTCTGGTCAGGATCACTGAAAGCCGATGATACCGAACCAACAAGAGCCGGGATAAGCGCCAGTCCGGCAACGGCGGTTATGAACGAAGCCGGCGCGAGGCTGGCCAGCGAAATGATCAGCGTAGCGGCACATGCCATGCCAACATACGCCACACCGGAAGTCACCGCGGCCCAGTACCGGGCATCCGGATCACGCCCGGCGTCTTCCCCCGCCATCATCGCAGCCGTTATCGCGGACATATTAACGGGAATCGCACCGAAGGGCGCAATCACCATGCTGACAAGACCGGTGTCCCGGATCAGGGCCTGCCGCCGGACGCTGTATCCATTGAGCTCAAGGACTGCGAACCCAGGAATGTTCTGCCCCGCCATCGTGACGAGATAGAGCGGCAGTGCGATGGAAAAAAACGACTGAACCGTAAAGACCGGGGCAACCGGCACGAAATCAGGCAGCCACTGGCCATCAGACAAAGCCGGTGTCGCGGACGTGTCCACAGCCAGCGCCAGAACACAGACAAAAGTGATCACGGCAAACGGCATGGCTGCCAACCGGTTCCAGCACAGCCCGATCAACCACGCGCCAAACACCGGCAGCATCAGCATTGGAATTTCAGCAAACGCCATAGCCGGCGCAAAACAGAGCTTCAGCAGGACGCCCGCCAGCAAACCATTGGCAATCGGTTTTGGGATGGCGGCAACAAGCCTGCCGAGCGCAGGAACGAACCCGGTCAGGATGATGAGGCAACTGCAGAAAATCAATGCCCCTGCGGCCTCTCCGAATCCACCGGGCAAAGCCGCCGTCGCGGCCAGAAAAGCAGCACCCGGAGTCGACCATGCAACTGCCGCGGGAATACGCGTTTTTATGGGCAGCCAGATACTGCAGATACCCATACCGATTGTTGCAAAGAAAAGGCCGGTCGCAGCCTGATCGCTGGTAGCACCCATGGCTGTCATCCCAGCAAGCACAATCGCAAACGAAGCTGCATAACCGACAAAAGCCGCGAGCAGCCCCATCGAAACAGCGGGCAGGGAAAGATGACGGATCATACGGGGCGGGACCTTCTGACTATTGTAGTGACACTCTCAAAACTCAGCCGGATGCACCAGATCCCAAACATCTAACCGCAGAGTTGCGAGCCCCGGCTCTGTGCGCTAAGCCGGGTCGGTGGCACTGTCCGTATGACATGGTCGGCGCCCGTGCGGCCGCCGGAACGGTCAGGCCAACGGAAGTGCATCCCGCCTGTTTCCGCGCAGGGTGCGGAAAGAAAACCTTTGGGCACTATCGCGCGATGACGATATCCGCCTGAAGCCCGCCCATCCGCTGCGAACTGCCAAGCCGCAATACACCACCATGCGCGCGCGCGATGTCGGTGGCGATGGCCAGCCCGAGCCCGACCCCACCCCCCTGATCCTGGTTTCGGGCAGGATCCAACCTTGTAAACGGCCGGGTCGCCTCTTCCCGCCGATCGGCCGGGATACCCGGACCATCATCCTCCACCCGGATGCGCAGCGCCTTGTCACTGAGCATCACGGAAACCTCTGCACGGGCTCCATACCGCACGGCGTTGGAAATCAGGTTATCAAGCGCCCGGCGCATGGTCAGTGCGTTCAGTTTGACCTCGCCGGTTCCATCGCCCTCCGCCTGCGCAACAGAAACATCCCGCCCGGCACGCTTTGCGTCTTCGACAGCCTCACTGACCAACAGATGCGGATCTACCGGGACCGGTTCACCCTCGCCCGCGCCTTTTACAAAGTTGAGGAAGGCATCCAGCATCTGCTGCATGTCGTCGACATCCTGCTCCAGCAACTCACGCTCTGCGTCATCCAGCATCGACAGGCTGAGACGCATTCTCGTCAGTGGTGTGCGCAGATCATGACTGACGCCGGACAGCATCAGTGTCCGCTGCTCGATCTGACGTTCGATCCGGGCCCGCATATCAAGAAAAGCATTCCCGGCAGACCGCACTTCCAGAGCACCGGCAGGTGTGTAGGGTTCATGTCGGCCCCGCCCGAATGCTTCGGCTGCATGTGCCAGACGCTTGATGGGCCTGAGCTGATTGCGCAGATAAAGGATCGCGATTACCGTCACAATCCCACCAAAAAACAGCATGTTAACAAACAGCTGATGGGGGTTTGACGCCGAAATACGACGCCTGTCAAAGCTGAGACGCACCGGCCCGTGATCGCTCCCGGCGTAGACATGCACGCGCCGGTCTTCTGTCAGATCCGTGACCATCACCGCCGGCACTTCAGCAGGCAGCCGTGACACGATCACGCGCCCCGAAAAATCATACCAGTCCCGCATATCTGCCTCGGGCACCTCAACCTGATCGACCGCCACAGCGGCCATGTCCAGTTGCCCCACCTGTGCACTGACGCGTGCGGGTATGGCTGCGCGATCAGGCGCCTGATTTGCGACATTCAGCACCAGACGCAGTTCACGCGACACAGTTGCCGCCATCTGCCGGGTCACATCTTCAAAGTGCCGCGTCAGAAACAGAATCGTGACAACGATCTGCAGCACCACGACAGGCAGCAGCAGGATCAGCACAGCGCGGGCATAAAGCGAACGCGGCATGTATTGTTTGAGCCAGCCAAAAAACATAGACCTGAATCTATCCGCGCCCCGGGCGATTAGAAAGAGCCAAACAGATGAAGATGCCAGAGGATTTTGACCCGGTTCATGGTGAAGTTGTCTCTCTGGGCCCGATGCTGCGCCGTATCGTGGCGCCCAACCCGTCCCCGATGACATGGCGCGGCACTAACACCTACCTGGTTGGTGCGTCACACGTGGCTGTGATTGATCCGGGGCCAGACAATGACGCCCATCTGCAGGCCATCCTGGCCGCAACGGATGGCGGACACAGCATCAGCCACATATTGGTTACACACGCACATCTTGATCACTCTCCACTGGCGCGACAACTGTCAAAGCTCACCAGGGCGCCGGTCCTGGCATTTGGCCCGGCCGAGGCCGGCAGATCGGCGGTCATGACCCGCCTTGCCGCGTCAGGCCTTGCAGGTGGTGGCGAAGGGATCGACACCGGCTTTCAGCCCGACACTCGTCTGACACATGGCGCAACGGTCGATGGTGACGGCTGGACGCTGAGGGCGCTGCATACGCCGGGACATATCGGAAACCACATCTGCCTCGCATGGGACGATGTCTGTTTCACCGGAGATCACGTCATGGGATGGGCCAGCTCGCTTGTCTCGCCACCGGATGGTGATCTGACCGATTTCATGATCAGTTGTGCGACCCTTCAGAAGGAAAAATGGCGCATTTTTTATCCCGGGCACGGAAAGCCGGTAACCAGCCCACAGGAACGTCTGAAATGGCTGATCTCGCATCGTCAGGCCCGCGAGTCAGCTATTCTGGACGCACTGGACGCAGGCCCCGCGACGGCCGCCCACATCGCGCGACGGATCTACACAGATGTAACTGCTGAACTCCTTGGTGCTGCAACACGAAACGTCCTCGCCCACCTTATTGATCTGCATGAAAAAAAGGTGGTTCGCAGCGTCGGAGACCTGAGCGAAACAGCGTCTTTTTTGCTGCGTGAAAAGGCTGGTGGCTGATTTTAATTTTTTCGCGGAAACCCTCTGGACGCGGGTTTTGAGCGCTGCTATATCGCCCAGACCGTTCCGGCGTAGCTCAGCGGTAGAGCAGTTGACTGTTAATCAATTGGTCGTAGGTTCGATCCCTACCGCCGGAGCCATGAAAAGCCCTTTAAGAGCATCACCTTAGAGGGTTTTTTATTTTAGCGCTTTGTTCAAACGCACCTTGAATCGCCACGGAGTCGCCACGGCCAACCAAATTCAAGGATTTATTATGGAAAACCAACTCAATCAAAAGTGAGGTTTGTAAGCGATTTGAAATCCATGTTTTCTGCATGGTCCGCGAACCAATGAGAAACATAACAAAGTTTCTTCATCGTACGCAATCTGCCTTCATTACTCTGATAGGTATTTCCGACTGTAAAGCTTTTCCCGTTTCGGTGGTGAATACTTCTGTGTACCCTATTCAAATGGCAGGAATGGGTATTTATTTCAAAATGATGGTTTATTCTCTTACTACCTCAACGGTCATAGAGGCCACCTGCCCCGTATACAAGAAGACGTAGGGCTTTGGGCGTGGAGGTTAAGCGGTGTGCACGATTCGAGGCCGAACTGAATATTGCGTGGCAGCGCAAAAACGCCTCTCCATATCCCGGTCAGCTCCCGATTTCAGATCCGGAGGCGGCGCGCATACTGGTTCGACAGGTTTTGGCAAGGCAACTGGGCAACGCCTTCGCTCTTTTTCGGGACTATCCCTTGCTTGCGCTCTGGGCCACTCTCACGCCGCTTGCCGAGCGCTACGGTATGGCCAGCAACACCATTTATGACTGTCTAAGCGACGCGCTGGATCTGCCCCTTCATGACAACGACAACCGCGCTCGGTTTAAGGGATACTACCGTAGCGCCTGTCGAAAGAAAGGCATCCTTGTCTCCGGGAATACACCCAGTGATCTGTTTTTTCCGCCGCTCGGCGTAGCGGACTCAAAACTGCCCGACTGGAGCAACTCCATGGTGGCGGCACTTTTGCGATATGGCCCGCCAGCCATCGAAGATACATCCAGTGCGCTCGCATGGCAGCGCCGGGCACTCGCATGGATGCCGGAGGCTCTGACACGCCCGCGTAGCGCGGTACTTTTCGACCACACCGCCTGGTACGCCGACCGGATTACACACTGGCGGCAGGGTCACGCGCCTGACGGCCAGCGGGAAGAGGCGCTTTTCTCCCGTCTTGATCAGTCTATGCGTGCCTATGGTGTCACCAGAGACAAAATCGTCGGCCCGCCATCTCTCAAGTGGTATCGTGAAGGACTGTCGCTGATGGCGGAGCCATCCGCACTGGCGCAAACCATTACCCGGGATAAGTTTCCGGAACGTATCACTCCGGGTAAGTCTCTTTCTCTTGCAGTACCCTGGCCTGAAACCGTGACTTGGACAGCCCGGCAGGCTCAGCTCATTCCCTGCGCGCCTAGCTCAGGCGAAATGCTGTTTTTCGACGTAGACACAGGGAATTTTCTCGCGCGCCTGAAGACCGACGCAAGCCAGGAGTTTGACAGCAGCGTTCCGCGCATTGTGGCTCTGTCCCGGACGTCTTTTTCAGCCGGGCGTTTCGGTCCGGCACTACCCGCGAAAGACCCTAGCTATTTCTTTGCCTGGGTCTCAACGGGTGACACCCTTGAAGTGGCGGGCCAAGAGATCAGAATTGTGCCAAAAGCTGACCCCGCGATCTCGCTGCGCGCGCCGGTCCTCGGACATGCAGGCTCCACTGTTCTGCGGGCCGGCTCGCCGGATGGACATGTCGAAATCCGGGTGCATCCTGATATGCTGGGCGACCGAGTTTTGCGGATCACTGCGCGAGACCGCGTGCTGCACCGGGTCATCCAGCCGGGCGTAGATGGCATAGCAACCCTTTCTTTTTCCGACCTTCAGCTGGACCAGCCCGGCGACCCTACCCCGTATCTTTTCGAATTGCTTATTCCCGGCGCCTCTCAAAACCGCGAGGCGCGAGCGGAGATGAAAGCATCCCACCATATATGGCCTGGTGCGGCACTCACCGAGCAAGGCATTCTCGAAAATGTACCCCTACCATCCGGCTACCTCGCAGCGCGAAGCGCAGGGTTTCACCTGACCGACGGGCGCCTCACGATGGATGTCTCCACGGCACATGAGAATGCCACTTTATGCATCGAAGAAGTAAACGGTCCCGTTTCTTACGATGTCCCTTTCAAGACGGTCCGGCTTTGGCGTCACAAGGTTACAACAGGCGACAAAGAACGTGTGCCACTTGGGTCAGTGGTGCCCTTTTTTCCCGACGACCGCCAGGATAGTTTCATGATCGAGGCCCCAGGGTGCAAGGATGACCTTATTGCGATGGGGATCAGAAAGAAATGGCCGTTTTACGCCCGAACTCGTATTGAAATCCCGGCATCGGTCATTACCCCTGACACACCGCCGACAGACGATCGCATTGCGCTTATCGATCGCGAGGGGCGCACAACCCTTCTCGCCCGTATCTGCCAGACGCCGGCTGCAACGATACACCTCTTGGAGCATGCCAAAGGTCTCGATGTCTGTTTTTCACCATCGCGGGAGATCGACGCTGTGGGACTGATCGCGCACAATGTCGCAGGAGAGACCTGGGAAGCCGCAGCTGCCCTTGCAAACCGCCCCGTCGACCATCCACTGCCTAAAAGTGTGCAAGTCACTTGCGAGGAGAATGAAATCATCCTGCACCTGCCGGCAACATGGCCCGAGGCCGGTCGCCTTGATGTCACTGTGCGCCCTCGAGACAGTGAGTACTTTGTTCCGGAAACTGGAGATGATGGCCTGCCGCTGTCAGTTGGAATGGTATCAGAAAACAGTGAGGATGCTCGACCAGAGCGCGTCGCAGAGATCATCGCGGAGCCAACTACAGCCGCCCTCCAAGACCATGTTCAGCGCATTTTGCAACCTTGTCTTGAGCGATCGATTCAAAAGGCCGCCGCGGGCAAAATGTTCTCGCCATTGGCCAATGTCTGGACAATCATGCGTAAGGGCGGCGGCACCCCACGCGGAGACCTCGTTTCTGCCGCTCCATTTGTCTTCGCACAACCATTGGTAGCCTACTCAACCTTATCTACACACGCCACGATTGGAGCACTTGGCCGAATGGTAGAGGTGCCGCAGACAAGTTGTATTCCGCCTCTAGATAATCCGGACCCACTGAAAGCGTGGTTGCTCCGCCTACCGGAGGGCACGGGTATTCCCCCTGCTCTCGATGCGTCTGCGCTCGACCGCGCCTTCGTCGCGCTTGGAGGGCGGCTCGATACCCAAGGTCTCCGCGCCCAGCTGACACGTGGGGCTCTCGGCAGCGCACTACGTCTCATGCTCAATGCCTATGGTGCCCATGTAGAGATGTTGCGTGATTTTGACAGGATGACAGGCCAAACAGATTTTGCCTCACGCCTTGTCTCTTTGCTCGAACGGTTTGCCCGCGCGTCGCGGCAAGATGCCGCCGAAGACTGTCTGCAGGATGTTGTGCGCCGAACGGGATTACCGATTGCGCAGGTCGGCGAGATCTTCACCATGCTAATCAAGACCGCCCCAGAGGTTTTTGCCTATTTTCTAACCCTTTGGGCCCAGGCTCCAGATAAGGAGAACACTCTATGACCGAACTTGATCCAAATTCGTTCCGGCAAACCCTAAACGAAACGGTTACAAGGTTCGTCGCAACTGCCTCGCCGGTCAACACGGTCCGCGCGCCGGATCTCGCACGGAAATTGCAAACCGCCCTCGATAGTCTAAACCTTGTCCGCGGTCCGTATGTGGAAACCCTCCCAGACTTCGAAAAAGCTCGCTCTCTACAGGCTCTGCACAGGGCAGGCCTTATCAATCCTGAGTGGAGCGCGATGTCTCAGACAAAACCCGCTGTTTGGGTCCGAAACATGCACAAGCACCAAGAGGCAGCCCTATTGCGAGCCGACAACCATCTCGTCGCAACCGGTACTGGTTCGGGGAAAACTGAGAGTTTTCTCTTCCCACTGGTCGACAAGGTTCTAAAGGAGGGCGACCTCGCACGTTCCGGCGTGCGCGCGATCTTGGTCTATCCATTGAACTCCTTGGCCAATGACCAGCTCAACAGGATAGCAGAGCTGCTTTTTAAAGACCTAGACAATCCCGGGATCACCCTGGGGCGTTACACCGGACAAGTGCGGTCCAATGCCACCCGCGCAGACGAAGCCTCCACACTCAAAAAGACACCCACCTTTATCGAAACATTTGGCGAAGATGCAGAGGTACCTTCAGAGTGGCTTCTTTCCCGCGAAGAAATGCGGGCAAATCCGCCTCACATTCTCATTACAAACTACGCCATGCTTGAGCATATCTTGCTCCTACCGACCAACCGCGCACTGCTGCACAACGCCCAGCTGAGCACGCTCGTTCTTGATGAAATTCACAGCTATACCGGAGCCCAGGCGATTGAAGTGGCGTTCTTGTTGCGGCGCCTCAAGGATCACCTAACCGTAGCTCCAGGACAACTGCATTGCGTTGGCACCTCGGCATCGCTTGATCCTAACCGTAAGGACGAGCTGGCCAATTTCGCAGCAGACTTATTTGGCGAACCCTTTGCTGGCGCGGGGTCTATCATCACTTCCGACCGGCGCAAGCATCCGAGTCTTCGTCGACCCAATGTTCCCTCCGAACTGTCTCCTGAGGACTGGTCTCGGGCAGCACAGATTTCCGAAATCATGCGCCAAACTCTGGCAAGGGGCCGTCACTTCAGTGCTGAGGATTGGAACGACGAGTGCAAGGATGAAGGACTCTCCGGCCTTAAGGTGGACCCAGACCTTCCGCTTGGGGACGGTCTGATACAGGCGTTGGGCGAAATGACAGAAATCCAGGCACTGGCCCATCATCTTGACCGGGGCCCGCAACCATTGACAGCGCTCGCCAAGGATGTCTTCCCAGATGCGGATCCCGAGACCGCCCGCGCCGCCCTCGTCGGTCTGATTTCAGTTGGGGTGCTTGCCATCAGCGAAGACGCCGCCGTCTTTCCCCTTTTGCCAGCCCGCTATCATCTCATTGCGGCGTCCGTTGATCGGGTTGGCATCGTCCTCGACCCAGAAGCGCCGGATCATGTCGGTAACATCATTTTCGGAAGCACTGAGGACGACCAGCACCGGCCTGCCTTTCACCTCAACGTCTGTCGAAATTGTGGCGAGCCTTACATCGAAGCTTGGGGCACGGCATCCGGCTTTTCTGCCGATCTCGGGGATCCGGGATCGCGCCGATATCTGCGACTCAAGCCTGGGCTCCGCACAAGTGAAGACGAGGACACAGAGCCTGCAGATGCGCCAGAAATATGGACGATCAATCCTGATACCGGTGAACGAATGCATGATGATGAAATCGGCGGCGTACCGCTTGAGGTCGTCCCCATGGACCTCGACGACGAAGGTGTTCATCTGGGGCGCTGTGTGGCCTGCGGGCATCGCTCGTCGCGCCACCGCGAACCAATCACCACAATCCATCCCGGTGACGAAGCCTTCGCTGCTGTTTCCGCGCAGACCCTGCTTGAGGCTCTACCCGCACGCGCCCGGGGAGAAACGCCGCCCATGCAAGGTCGCAATCTTCTGGTTTTTTCAGATAACCGCCAGGACGCGGCATTTTTTGCCCCATTCTTCGAGCGTACTGCGCGCGATATGTCCGTCCGTGGCGCGATCCTGCATGCCTTGCGTCAGGGGCCACTTGACCTTGGAAATCTGGTCGCAACCGTGCGGCATACAATGGCGGAACACGGTTTGCGCCTTTACTCTTCCAGTGTTGATCCCGAGTTGCGCACCGGACCAGCCGAAGAGCTGCGGCTCAAATCGCTGATAGTCGCAGAATTGACGGTCTTTGGAAAAGGGCGTCTATCACTGGAGGGGTTTGGCCTCATTTCTGTCGATTATGAGCACATCGATCGAATAATTCGCAGGGTAAGCGGTGTGTTGCCCGAGACTCTCAAGCCTTACTCAGAGGACTACACACGATGGCTTTTGAAGGCCGCGCGGGAATTTCGCGCTGTCGCCTACGATGGATCTGGCGGCATTGATCTCGAGGATGAATCGATCTGGAACGCCTTTAATGCTCAGCGGAACCGCTGTGTCGCGCTCAACAATAACCCACACACCACTTTACCAATGCATTTCATGCCGGCTGCCAATCATGACAACCGCTTCACAAAACTCCTGAAGAAAATGGCGCATGCCACAAATTCTGCAATCACCGACCTGCAAACCCGCGACACCCTCGCCGCCTTTTGGAAGGCGCTGGACGGGGCTCGATCTCCAATGGAGCCGCATGGGAAAGGTCTTGGGTTCAGGCTTGATGCCACAACGCTGACAATCCATCCAGGTCGCGACCGACCTCTTTACCGGTGCGACAGCTGTGGAATTCGCACTCAGTTCAACACCGCCAGCGCCTGTCAATCGCTTGGCTGTATTGGAAAACTGGTACAAATGAGTGAAGCTGACAGAGATGGAATGGCGCGGTCAAACCACTATATCTCTAGGTATCGATCCCGCCCGATGATTTCTATTGCGCGCGAACACACAGCTGCGATTTCAACACGGGTTCGAACCCGGATGGAGGAAAACTTTAAAAAAGGCGAGGTCAATCTTCTATCCTGCACGACGACCATGGAAATGGGGGTCGACCTGGGCGATCTTGAAGCAGTTTTGTGTAAGAACGCACCTCCATCCATTGCAAATTACCAACAACGGGCCGGACGCGCCGGGCGGCGTGCCCAAGTGGCCCCCATTGTGCTGACCACAGCCCGGACCAGTCGGTTCGACAAGTCGGTGTATGACCGCTTCGGCAGCTATCTCGTTGAACACCCGCCTGTTCCTTACCTGTCACTTGACAACGCAGGGTTCTTTCAACGCCACCAGATCTCCGTCGTTCTAGCGCGGTTCCTGTCCTACAAACTTGATCTCTCCCGACGCGGTGCGCCACGTCTCATTGGCCTTTTTGGAGAGCAGCTGGATCAGAATGAAGAATCTCTTTTTCGTGCTGATCTAGACGGGTGGATTGCCCAACCTGAGGGACAGGCCGCCATTGCAGCCGGCGCGGCGCTAAAACTACGTCTCGCCGATCAATACCAAGGCATCGCCCTTGATACTCCCGAGCTGACCCAGGTATTTCGCACTCGGATCCGTGATTTTGCTGCAGGCGTTTTCGGGCGTTGGCGCATCATCGACGATAGTATTGAGGATCTTAAAGTCGAGCGAGATCAGGCTGATGCAAGAAACGATCGTGCAACTGTGCGGCGCGCAGAGCGCGCCATTGCAGGGCTACGCGCACAGGGTGATCGGTATTTGCGCCAATTCCTCGTTGAGGAGCTTTCACGGCGCGCAGTCATCCCCACCTATGCCTTTCCCGTCCACAGCGTGTCCCTCGAAATCGTGACCTCTGGGCAAAGTGGCTCGGCGGTCGACGCACCTCTTCAGCTAGACCGTGACGGTGCGATCGGGATCACGGAATATGCTCCAAGTGCTCAGGTCGTGGCGGGTGGGCGCGTTTGGGAGTCCGTTGGAATCACGAAACGCTCCAAGTTCACCGGAGACGACGAATTCATCGACGTCTCCTTCGTACGCGCGTGTTCAGTCTGCGGGTGCCCGCAGATCACTCCGGAGGGACAAACGCCGGACAGTGAGTGCAACCAGTGCGGCGCTACCTTTGAAGCCGTCAACCAACCACGTCGATTTATCCAGCCCAGGGGTTTCCTGACGTCCTTTGCCGATTCTCAGGGGCGCGACCCCGGAGCTGGGCGTATTCGTCCTGCACCCACGGATGACGCACGGCTTCTCACCGAAGCGCCGCGTTCGCGATATCAAGCCACAGACGTGCCGGACATCCTGACATTCCATGCGCCCGGGTCCAATCAACCGACACCAGAACTAGGCCGAATTATTACCGTCAATCGCGGTCGCGAACGGGGTGGGTTTGCATGGTGCCGCGTTTGTGAGCATGCCCACCCTGTGCCTGCAGATGGGCCCGAGAACCGCTGGCAGCAGCTGTCGCGAGTTGGCGAGCATCAAAACCCCCGTACCGGCCAGACATGTCGCGCAGATCCTAACACCATGGTGGCGCCCGTAGATCTCGCACACGTCTTTGAAACTGACGTACGGTCGTTCTTATTCACCGCTCCACCCATCAGTCCAACGGGGGTACCTATTCAACTTGATTCCACACTCAGCCTAACGCTACAGGAGGCCTTACGTCTCGGTGCAGTGCGCCTATTGGAGACGGATGCGAGAGACATAAAGGCGATCCTGCAGACGCTTGATTTTCAGCCTGCGGTCGTACTTTATGACGCGGTATCTGGAGGTGCGGGCTACGCAGCACGTCTTACGCGTGACGCCGGCTTTTCCATGGCCGATCTTTTGTTATCGGCGCGGAGCGTACTGGACTGCAAGGATCCTCATTGTCTTACGTCCTGTCCCAGCTGTCTGAACGACTACAGCAACCAAAAGATATGGCATGCGCTAAACAGGCATCCTGCCCTAGCCTGGATTGAAAAAATGCTTCTTGATGCCGGTGTCCATATAACGCCGCAAAGTCAATAACAAGGAGGCCCACCGTGCAAGAGCAAGCCGTTGTAGAGAAAGATTTCATCGCAGAACACGCTGTGTCAAAAGTCGATTTTGCTCGCTTTGGGATCGACGAAGATGGTGGCATTGTCGTACCAGAGAGCCTCATTGGATGCCCTTTTCCACTGCGTGACATCTATCCGGACGCTGTAGGTTTTCTCGTTCGGGAAAACCGGCTAACCGTCGCACAGCGGCGCAACATTCTTGAATGGGTGGGACAAGATGTTGACGCGAAAGATGCGGAAGCATTTTACAACACCTTTCTCGACTTCGTGGAACAGCGTCCCGCCGCAGGACACATCCTGGAGCTGGTTGCTATGGGCGCAACCAAAACTAAAAAGCACAAAATCAACAACAAGCCAGCTTTCGCCCTTCGTCTGGCACGACGAATGGACAAAAAGGAACTTCTCGACCAAGCGTTGCTCCCGGATCCGCCGCGCGATCTGATTATGGGTCTGTTTTTCGAGTGCGTTTTGGCGCACTACGAGCACCTTCCAGAAGTTTACAGTCGTCCAAAGGATATCTTTGAGCAATGGTTTCCAGCTGTAAATCCTGAAAACGATCCGGCGCTACAGGAACTGAAGGTACTCACCGAAACGCTCGACGAACTGATAGAGTTGGGAGAGGAGTATAAGGACGGAGTCGATCCCGACATCACGCTGGCCTTCGGCGCCACCATTCTCCATGACCATGAAGCCGCAGAGATCGGCGACCGTAGGATCTTCAATGTCCGTAAAGCTCTGGCGCAATACATGCTCGCTGTCGCGGATGAAACCACCCCAATTGAGCACTATGACCAAATCATTGACTTGGTCGAGGCACTCAAAGCGGAGGATTTTCAACTACATACCTTTGATGCGGCGGCCGTAGCACAAGAATTGGAAGAGGCAGGTCTTTGTGATTGGGCAACCGCCAACTCTTGGCTAGGCAAGCAGGCTGGCGAAGAAATCCCGGAATTGGTGGAACAGCTCTGCGCTCTTTATCGCGCCTTAGCGGCCAGCATTGAAAAATGCCAGAGCCTACAGGCTCATTGGACAGCCGAGACCGGACTGCAATTGGCGAGCGGAAACATGCAGGCTGTCCAAGAGGCAGCCGGACATACTCAATCTGCCCAAGCCGCCAGCCAGAGCCTAGAAGGGGCACGCGATGATCTTAAGAACGCGCTGGCATTCTTACTGGACGAAGCGTCAATCAATGCTCCGGGGCTTTCTGAGATACTCACGCAACATAGGGCAAACCTGCAGGAACTGAGTTTGCCGCAGGAAGTCCGCGACTTGGTTGACGAGTATCCTGCCGCTGTTCCGGGAGGATTTGTCTCTGCCCATGCTAGAAGCACGTCTGACGACGCATCGGTCGTTGGTGATGACGATACGACGGTTAGTGTGCTCGAGGAGGATCGCACGCCAGGCGATCACATACAGGATGAGGAAGAGCCAACCCCTGATCTCGCGGCAAACCCCGAAGAAAAACGTCCAGCCCCGGCGCCCGCTTCCTTAGATGACACAGCGGCCGTGCCCGAAACTGAAAACACTGTAACCGTCAAGCCTGTGGATAGCCCGTCCCCAGGCCACGAGGTCAACCTCCCACCGAAGGACGCAGCAACTGAATCGCCCGCTCTAATTGTTAGCAGCAAGGCTCCAGTTACTGAAAACAAGACTGACCTGCCAGAACCAGACCTAACAAAGCTAGAGGCGCCCGAAGATCTCAATGATGGCGACCTTGCAGATGAAGCTGATCTGAGCCTCTATACGGCGTCGCTGGCCGCGGAAGCACCGGGTATCGGCAGCATTATTTCGCAAGCCTTGATTGCCCAGTCCAAAACACCTTATTTGCGTCCGCAAGCGTTTCTCGCAGCCTCATCGGCGCGCGCGGTTGGCTTTGAATATACGCCCGTGATTGGCGCGCTCACCGAGCACATCAGTCAGGTCCAAGAGCCGAACGAAATTGAGGCCACCCTTCTTTTTGCCGCAGCCCTCAAACCTTCTATCTTTGCGCCGGATGCGCAAATGCGGCCTACAATCGCGGAATTGAACCTTGGAAGTTTTGGTCCGCATCTGTCAGACCTTCAATCCGCCATCGCGGACCTTCCCTACGCCTTCCCGCCCAGTTTCGAGCAATTGGCGCATATCTCCGGGGCGCCGACCGACACCCGACGTGCACGGCTGATGAGGCGACTTGAAGCGTGGATGGAAGAAACCTCTCAGCGTTCTGGTGTCTGTCAGCCATCGACCCGGTTCCTACACACGATCGTGAAACCGGGTGGCATTGTCGGATCAGCGGTTATTGCAATGAAAGGCAACGCAAAAAATGCAGCTAGTCTGGCGCTTGAGGCCGCTGACAAAATTGACGGTCATGACGCCATTGAAGCCGGGTATCGTGCTATCAGCACGCCTACAGGACCACGGAGCACAACACGGCTCAGCCCCAAAGCGATGGATCATATGGCGCGGCACACATCCGAAGCCGTCGAGTTGCTCCGCAACTGGGCAAAGGCCGAAGAAAAGCAAGTTCGAGCAGCGGATGCAAGCGCACAACGTGCCCTGATGGTGCTTAAGGCGGCGCTGGCGAAATCTAGAGACAGTATCAGCGAGCGCATCCAGCTCGAAGACGACAGCGCCGAGGGAAAACTCCGAATTGCCGTTGCCCGCATGATACAGAAGACGATCGTCGACGTGCTAACGGGGCTTGCGGGCCAAGAGACTTCGGACGCGAACCAGGCCGCTTCAGAAGAAGATGCTTTTCTACAAGACGTCGATCTTTTGCCTCCGGCCATCCGGCGCGCCTATCTTTCCGGTGATCTCGATGCTGCATTGGCGGGGCTTTACGAAGCCGGTATTCCCGATCCGGATGTGGCCTATGCGCTCAATATAAAGGCAGGCGCCTTCGCCACTGCACGTCGGATTGCAAAACGCACGGCAGGAGACATAGCGGTGCGCATAGCCGCTCTACATACGGCGCAGGTACAATTCGTTGAGTCCATGTCTTCGGATCTCAGGAGGCTGTCTCGTCGGATCGCGACTGCTGCTCGTCTCGACTTCAAAAATCAGGATAGATACCCCGCACTTACCGACTGGTGTGATGAAGCCCTTGAGCATTTGCGGGAACAGGGCGAAAAGGACGCTCTACTCCAAGACTTTGATGAATATCGGGCACGCTCGGAGGACATATCCGACACGCTCACTAACGCTGAGTCCTCGATCCGCGACGACCAACGTGCCCGTGTCGAGGATTTGCGCACCCCTTCAAATGAGGAGGATGCAGATCTCGTCTTACGTCAGATTGCGGACAACCTCGGGTTTGAGGCAGTTGAAAATCGAATTGCCCGCCTGCGAGACGGACGATCAATTGCAGACGTCGAAGACCAAGCGGAAAATGACATTCTCGAACGTTTCACACCGGAATTTGTCGAAGCCAGCGCAGACCCTGCATGGCCCTCTTCGGCCAGCGACTACGTTCGGGCCTTCAGCAAATCAGACACGCTTCTAGCAACGTCTGGAGACCGAGCCGAGAATGCCGCTGAGCTTATGAGCCTGTTCTTTTTGATGAGAGAACAAACCGCCAAGCAAACGCCTAAAGGCAAGCCAATCGTCAACCTGCTCCAAGGACTTGGGTTTGAAAAAGTCAATCTCGACAGCGGCAAAGCGATTGAAGGCGCTAGGGCATGGCGGTATCAGCTCCGCGCCAGCGTCGCGCACCAGGGGTGGTTTTTACCGCCCGTTTTCGGCAAACGCGCCAACGGCCTTTACCGAATGATCCTCTGCGAGGCAAAAACATTACCGGAAGTGCTGTCGAAGTCCCTTGACCCGCAGACACCTTCCATCATCCTAGTGTCCGGGTGTCTCGAGCGCTCACGCCGTCATGAGTTTGCAAAGCGTCTAAGGCAAGACCGCATCCCGGCAGTCCTGATCGATGAAACACTAATAGCCTATGCGGCCATTCGGCAGGACACCCGACTTCGTACAATTTTCACCTGCGGCATGCCTTATGGTCGCATCGAGCCTTATGAAACAAACGCTGGCGCGCTTCCAGAAGAAATGTTCTTCGGGCGAGAAGATGAGATCGAACGCATAATGTCGTTCGACTATGAAGGTTGTCTCGTCTACGGTGGTCGGCAACTAGGTAAGTCCGCCTTACTTGCCCATGTTGAAAAGCTGTATCATGACCCGGCCAATGGACAGATTGTCGTGCGAGACCAGGTCACCAACCTTGGCTTGCAGGATGAGCCCGCTGTCCGCGTCTGGAGCAAAATCCATACACTGCTTTCACACTCCGAGTTTGGATATATCGTTCGCGAAGACAGCAAGGATAACCCGGACGCCATTCGACATGACATCAAGATGTGGGTGACGCAGTCCGCGGACCCTAGACGCGTCATTGTTTTGCTGGATGAAACCGATGAATTCATCACAGCAGAAGCCATGTCAGGTTTTCCAGAAATTACCAAACTCAAGGACTTGATGGAAACGACGAGCCGCCGGTTCAAGATCGTCTTTGCCGGCCTGCACAACGTGCAGAGTATGCACAGCACGGGGAACTCCCCTCTTCCTCATTTGCGCACGCCTACGGTGATTGGTCCTCTCAACCGAACGCGCGAAGACCGGCAAGCCGCATATGATCTCGTTACTGAGCCGTTGCGCGCTGCTGGCTTCCGTTTTGAAACACCGCAGGCGGCCGACCGGATATTGTCCTATACCAACGAATACCCTTCCCTAGTTCAAGAGTTTATGAGCGGGCTCATCGCGCAACGTCATCGTATGCTGGGGCGCAACTACGCCCTGTCCGAGGACGGCCCATCATGGATTATTCCGGATGCCGAGTTATTCGATCATGAAGGTTTCGAGGACATCGAACGTCAGATCCGCAAAAAGTTCCACCTCACACTCAACCTAGACGTTCGATATGCTCTAGTTGCCTACACAATGGCATATATCGCAGAATACGATCGCACACGAGCCCTTCTGGATGGAATGCGAGCCCGCGAAATTCTCGAAGAAGCTTCTGACTATTGGCCGACCTCCGTGGATCGGCTTGAAGCGGAGGAGTTCGAAGTCATTCTCGATGAAATGTGTGATCTCGGCGTTCTCGGCAAGGTCGATGTTGGGACCACGACCAACCAGCCCTATTGTCTGCGCTCCCCTGAAGTCATTCCTATGTTGGGCTCTCCTTCCGAAATCGCAGAAGAGCTCTTGCGCATACAGGAGCGCGAACCCAAACCACGCTATGATCGGGCGACAAACCGGCGCCTGGTGCCTTCTGACAACAAGGACAGCAGCCGGCGCCAATACCTGCCGCTCACGGATCTCCAGGTTGAGCGATTGCTGGACCGCGGTGTTAATGAACCGCGTATCGTATGCGGTTTGAAAATGCTTGGCCTGGAGCGCATCCCGCGCCATCTGCAACGCATTGCGCAGGATACCAGTCTTCCTGGCGTCAGCCCGGATAAGCCTGTCAGTGTATTCTGTGCCGAAGACCAGCGGATTTTCCGCGCACACTTGGACCAGAAGCCCGGCAAGCAGGACGAGATGAAGGTCGTGCTCTTGCATCACAGCGGTTCCGCGCACGACGCGCAGCGCATCCTTGATATGTCGTCGCGGCGGCCGCTGGTTACAAATGGCCTAGTGCGTCCTATCTTGTTGCTTAATGCCGAAGATCCGGAATGCAGAGATCTCGCCACCCGAAATCTCTATGCAACCGAGACACTGGCCCCATGGGGCCCGGATGCACTGCGCGTACACTTGCGGCATGTTGAGGCGACAGAACTGGACAAAAAGGAAATACGAGAAGCCATTCTTACAGCAACGGGAGGTATTCCGGAGCACGTGCTCACATCCGTGGAAAGATTGCGCAGTGCGGATGATCGCCGTGCAGTTCTGGAGGATCTATCCTTTGAAATCAACGCGCGGGACTTCCAGACCAACGCCCCTCGTATGATTGCAGCGTTGGACCTTATTGCCGGATACGACAACCGCCAAGCCAGTCAGGAGAATTACGACTTCCTGAACGAAATGCTCGTCGAGGAGACCGGAAAAGACCTGGTGACACTGGTACCGGACCTCAAGGCGATGGGCCTGATCCGCCAATGGGTCCCTTCGCGATGTGAGATATCAGTCTCCAGTCTCGCAAAGCGGATCACACAAGCTGATGCAGACTGAATTGTATGTTTTTCTCCCGTTTCCGATGCGAACATCCGACAGCTCCGCACGAGAGGCCACCTGCAGCTTGGGGTTACCGGTTCTTGCATTTTTTGCAGGATAAAATGAGAAAGCGGTCATATACAAAACGAATTTACGGTGATTTGCCGTCGAATCGAGATTTATGTGTGTGACCCCGGTTTACCCAAAAAACTCTGTGGAACCGAGGCTCAGCGTACCCCCTGGATGAAGGTTACTCTGCGGAAGGACCCGAGCGACCTGAGAGCCTCGGCCTTGTTTTGTTGGCATCGCTAAGGGAACCCGCTCGGTACATAGTCAGATCGGCCACGTTGATGTCGCTGTTCATGCCAAGTTCTCCTCGTTGAGCACCTCGTTGCTGCTGCCACCGGGCATCGGTTTGACCGGACTACCACCAGTATCTGCCACCTTGCCACCCTGCCACCGGACATTGTTTTTATTCGGTTTTTAAGTGGTGGCATTGGTACCGGTGGCAGTATGGTAGTTGGTGGTAGCCTGTTCGGACGCCTCCTGAGGGCCGTACCGATCCAGGGCGCGCTGGACGTCCTGCGGGTCGTAGTAACTACCGTGCTTGTCCTGACGCGGACGCACTTCGTAGTCGCGCAGGATGGCGGCTATGCGGTTGGTCGAGATCGGCTGGCCGCGGGGCGGGAACTCAGCCCATGGAGCATCGTCGATGCCATGAAGGCCGTCACGCAATGATTGCGAGCCCATTCTTCCTGTCTGGCGCTCCATGAGCATCGCCATATCGCGCAGGAGGCGCACGCCGGTGGTTTCCCGATCCTGCTCCAAGTCTGCAGTCTCAATGGCGCTGTAGGCCTGCAAACAGCGATTGGGCCACGCACCACCGAGAACGGCAGCAATGCGAAACAAAGGCGTCCAGTTGTCCTGAGCGCGGTCATTGCCGCAAGGCGGCGCCTCGGTTTCATTCGTCTCGATTGAAATGCGATTGTCATCAGCCCACCGCACCAATTGACAGCGTGCTGGATAGCGATCCTCGAAATAGCGAGCCGGGAGCTTTTCTACGGACTCCGACTGCAGACGCCGCCGCAAAGCCACCCGAATAGAGCGATCAACGAGGGTTTCCTCTTGTGATCCGATCCCGGCGATGACCTGAGCGCCCCAAACAGAGAAGCGGCGTACCACATGTTCGCCATTGCGCTCCTCCACCCGCACGACATTGGCGGTGCGGCGGCGGTGGCCCGCGTTGATGATGCCGTTGGCCTCTTCGTTGCGGCGCAGGAAGCGGTCAGCCTCATCGATCAGCAGGGTCGGACTCCAGTCCTCGATCACGCGAAACAGACCGGCCGCCGAGATGTTCGAGACAAGAAAGCCGCGATGGACGTGCGCCTCGATCGTCTCGATCAGCACGGTCTTGCCGCACCGCTTCTCAGGTGACGAGATAAGCACCTTGGGCCAAAGGGACCAAACATCCATCTGGTAGGTGCCCATGATCCAGAGCGCCACTGCGTCTGCCTGCTCAGGTGTCTTGAATACGACGTGTCGGGCAAGGTCGGCGCTGATATCGTCGGCCAGAGCGGCGCCGTCCACCGGATGCGCCCAGGTCTCAACCTCCTCGACAATGGAGGAGCCCGCTTCCTTCTTGGGCTCGTTCTTGGGTCGCGCGGCCTCAACAGCCCCGTCGAGCGCAATGACGCGGATGCCCAGTGCTTCGGCTTCGTTGACGCGCACTTGCTCGTAATCGAGCAGGCTGAGCTTCGCCAGTTCGGCAACCCGCGCGTCTGCCTGCGACATGTTGAAGTCGGTGGTTCTCATGCCGACACCTCGCGTTTAAGAAGATCGTTGAAGTCGAGCCCGTCGCCGGGGTCCGCTATCTTGACCCGCCAGCCGTTCGCCGTCGCACGCTGCGCAAGCACCCGGCCGGCTTCGCGGCCTGCCTGCTCACCATCGACGGCTACAATCAACTCTGCAGGCGTTGGAGGCAGGCGCAGCGCCGCCATGCCGCTTGTGCTGAGTGCCGCCCAGACCGGCCCCGCGTCGTGCAACAGGCACGGCAAACTGAGCGCGGTCTCGATCCCCTCGGCGACTACGAGCGGCGCAGTGTCAGCGGATAGGCGCACCGCACCGCCGCGCGTGCTGCCTAGCATCATCTTGCTAGGCTCAACTGCGGCTTTTCCACTGCCGTCCGCCAGCAGATAGGTGCGGTGTATCGCAAAACGGTCTGCACCCTCCACGCGGGCCACCAGAGCTGGAAACTCCTTGGCCGACACATGCCAGCACGACGGATGGAAGCGGAGCGTCTCGGGCAAGTCGTCCGCGATCCCGCGCTTGCGCAGGTAGTGCTCCGCGAGCGTGCCTATAACGGGCTGCGCCTCCTGCCAGCACCGCTTGGCCAGCGTAGCCTTTTTTAAGGCTTCAGCCTCCTCGGCCTCACGCAGCTTTGCGAGATCTGAGCGCGTAGACTGACGATAGGTGCCGTCGCCAGGCAAAGCGCCTAGAGCGCGCAGAGCGTCGGAAACATGACTAAACGAGCAACCCTTAAAGCAATGCAGCATCAAGGTGCCGTCAGCGCCATCCGCTATTGAAAGAGACGGGTTTGAGCACCGTCGGCCAGCTTGACAGACAGGGCATGCAGCGCGACCTTGGCGGCCGTAAGGGCGCCCACCCAGGGCGCGGGTCAGATTGAGTGCGTCTGACATCACAAACCCTCCGGCAGGCCAGCGACTTTGCATGAGCTGGCTAGCTGCTCCAAGGCAATGCGGTCTCCCTCTGCAATCAACTCGTACTCAGCCACCCCTGGAAGCATGTCCAGTTTGTCGAGAAGGCGCCGAGCCTGTCCATGTTGAGCCCAAAGGCGGCCCAAAAAATCTCCGGCAGACACGCTCATTCTCCGTTCCTCGCCAAATCGACAATGCGACCCTTTGCCCAATCCAGCAGGCTAGGAACATGGTACCGTATAGAACCACGTCCGAACCTCACAAACGGAGGACCATCCGGATCACGATAGAACCGGTATTTTTCTAGGGACGAAGTCGACAAACCGAGGAGTTTTGCTGCCTGCGTCGTATCGATGTAGAGTGGAAGATCGTCGTCTTTCATATTTACCTCCAACGTTTCGGATACGTTGAAGGTGGCCCAAATGAACCCTTATTTCGCCACGTCTGCCCCGGCACCATCCGACAGTGCCGGGGCACTGTCGGAACCGTCCTTGCCTAGCCAGGACGTTAGATGTCGCTCAACCGTTCGGGGGGCGGGAATGAGTGAACTGGGTTCACCAGTCGCAGCTGCACGAATTGCGTCTAAGATGGAGCGCGCGACAGTTGCTTTGTTCAGCGCACCATTCTTGCGCTTGTGACCTTCGAATCCAATGTTCTGAAGCCTATCAAATTCAGCGCGCCCGGCTCCGACGATCAGTTTGTATTTGTCGTCCTCATCGCGCTTTTTCAAAGCTTTCTTCCGGTTGGCTATTTGTATCGGTCGTTCATCGGGCGGAATGTTTGTAAACTCAACTGGAAGCAGCTTTTTGCACTCCGGATCATTCACTGCAAAATCCAACCAAGAAGGCCGCTCCCGCAATTCTGATGCCAATCGTAGGAAGTCAGCCAAGCTTCGCACTTGTGGTGTCTTTGCCTCCGAGAGTTTGGTCTTCAGTTCATCAATCTCATTCACCAGCAGGTTTCTACCGATATCCGGTTCAATCTCCCATTCTTGCCGACCGGGCAGATATGCGCCGAATAATCGATCATCGTTGTCTCGCTCTGGCGGACATACACCAGCGAGAAGGCAAGCAGCTTGCTGGACCGTAATTATCGGGCGCTGCAACCAACTTTCCAAGAGCGCCATCTGCAACCTCAACTTTTCCGGATGTGGCTTTGGCAACGGCTTCCAAATATCCTCTGCGCTGTTCATGTTCCCCTGCCCTCTCGTGCTAAACCAATCTCCACAACATTTTCATTGAGACCAAGCGCCGAACCTATCGTGGCCCCAATCATGTCTGCCGCACGGCGCTGCGGATCAGCGGCAAGGTGAGCGTAGCGTTTTGTCGTGCTTGTCTGCGAGTGCCCGAGGAGACCGCCGATTTGGTGTAGTGACAATCCGGCACCTGCACCAACAGCGGCATTGGAATGGCGTAGATCGTGCAAGCCAGTGCCTTCAATACCGGCTTCACGACATACTGCACGCCAAAGACGATTCACATCTGCTCTTGGCTTTTCACATGCAGTTCCTGCCGAAGTAGATGCGATCACGAAGCGACCGATCCGTGGGATCGCATCCAAAACTGACAAGGCCGCAGCACCCAGAACAATAACCTTTGCGCCCGTTTTGGAGTCTGGCAAGCGCAACATTCCGCGATCAAAATCGACGTGCTGCCATTCCAAATCAAGAATTTCACGCACACGGGCACCAGTCAGCAAGAGCAGTCTAATTGCCGCAACTGAGTGAGTATCAAACTGCGCAACGCGCTTTTCTGGTGCAGGCAGATGCTTTGAAGCTGACCCCTTTGCCTTGATCTGCCACGGCAAGCCCCCCGTTTCCGCACGACTAAGAGCATCGCCTAGTCTTTGCATTTCTTCCGTGGATAAGAACCGCTCGCGACCCTTCTCCTTGAAGGCTTCAACACCAATGGCGGGGTTCGAGGTCCCTTCTGGCAACAAGCCCAGATCAATCGCCCAAAAGAACATCGCCTTCAAAACCGCCAATGCACGATTAGCGATTATGGGGCCACCTCTTGTCTTTTGCGAAGGAGTTCGCCTTGCTCCAGCCTTTTTGGCCGATGTAGTCTTACGGGCAATTGAGCTATGCAGCTTTGCAACCTCGCGCCTTGTCAGCGTGGCGGCTTTTCGAGAGCCAATAGCAGGTAGGATATGAGTGTCCAGCACGGCACGATATAGCCTCGCTGTGGCGAGTTTTCGTTTGGGTTCGACGTGCCGGGTAAACCATTCCTCTGCGATCTCGGCAACGGTATCGGCGGATCTCGCGTCCGCTCTTTCGGCTGCCGGGTCTGAGCCAAGGCGAACCTTGGCCAACATGTCTTTGGCCATTGCGCGTGCCTGCTCAGGTGTCACCGCATCGGGGCTGCCAAGCACGATGCGTTTCTTGGCTACACCTCGTCCACCGGCCCCTGGCCGATACTCTAAAATCCAAGAGCAGGAACCCGAAGGCCGCATCAGGATTCCGAAACCTTTCAATGTGTCGTCATAGTAGACTAACGGCTTTTCGGTGGGTTCGATTGCCGCAATAGAGCGACGGGCGATCTAGATAACGGGCATTCCACTCTCCATCGTGACGTGGCGATCTCACAGAGGAATCGCCACCGAGTCGCCACCACCACTTGAAAGAGATAGATAACCAATCCGGTAGAAAATGCAAATATGAAAGCAAAAACAGCAAGTTATTGAAAGAATATGAAACTGCGTGAAAGCCGGTGAAACCCGGAATCTATAACTGTTAATCAATTGGTCGTAGGTTCGATCCCTACCGCCGGAGCCAATTCACCCCGACTGATATACCGATTGGCCGACATCCCTTTATGGTGCGGCTTGCGGGGTTCGTACAATCGGGCACCATAATCGCGAGACGACACATTTCGGCAAACCGCGTCGGGATTGCAGAAACGCAACAGCGACCCGCTGTCAGTTTTCAGTTGTCGCATCCCGCAGAAATGCGATCAGATCGGCACGGTCCTGCGCACCCGTGATCCGCTGCATCGGCATTTTCGACCCCGGAATGTAATGATCCGGACCCAGATCAAACAGCAGGTCTATGGTCTCTTCGGACCAGACAAGATCCGCTTTGACCAGCGTGTCAGAATAGAGATAGTCCGATACGGTGCCGGCCGGCCTGCCAAACAGACCATAGAGCGTTGGACCCGCACGCCGTTTACTGTCGGGCTCAAGGGTATGGCAGATGGAACATTTGCGCTGGAACTGTCGCTCACCATTCGACATGAGTTCCGGCTGTTTCAGAAAGGACCGTTCCGTCCCGGCCATCTGCTCTGCGTTCCCGAGCCCCGCTACCGGCCAGCTGTGCAGCGCGTCCGAGATGCCGCCGGCATGGATGTTCTGACCGTCGGGGGAAAACGCCAGCGCCCAGACCGGTCCTGCAGCGGTCGCCCGGAAATCATCCGAAATGCGCCACTCTGCGGTGTCGATCATCATGATGTACCCCTGGGCATCGCCCACGGCAATCAGATCAGCCGCGGCACTGTAGGCCATGGCGAGGATCGGACGTCTGTCCGCAGTGAAATCACCACTTTCGCCCCCTTCGGGCAACATTATGACCCGCGTGCCCCCGTCAACCGCGCCATAGGCCAGCCAGCTTTCATCCGGTCCGACCAGCAGCGTATTGATCCCGAACCCGTGCTGCACAAGACGCCTGCGAAATTCGCCAGTCTGCGCATCCCAAAGACGCACAGTACCATCCGCCGAGGTCGTATAAACCCGGGCGCCGTCCGGCGAAAACGCCACATCGCTGACGGTGTTGGCATGTCCGCGCAGCTCGATCGGTTCTGCGCCGTCCAGCGGCCAGATACGCACGGTTCTGTCCCAGCTGGCCGATGCCACACGCGCGCCGTCAGGCGACACCGCAAGCCGGATGATCTTGGCACTGTGACGCCCCAGCACCCTGCCCTGCCCTGTCGCCGGATCCCAGAGGCGCAGAGAGAAATCATCGCCCCCTGAAACCATAAGTCCATCACCCACCGGAACAACTGCGTTGACCGCAGCCTCATGACCATCGAACCAGCGGGGACCGTCAGGCGTCCAGAGGCCGACTGCATTGTCGAAACTGGCGGTCAGGATTGTCCCGTCGGCTGTCGTGCTGATCCCTTTTACCGGCCCCCCATGGCCCTCCAGACGGAAGGCCTCCTGTGCCTGCAGGCTGTGCGTTCCGAGGATCAGCAGGGCGCAGGCCGCACGGAAAACAGAACCCGTTGAATTCAGAAATGTGGATTTCATCTGCCGCCTTCGTTGCACATATTCAGCATACTGCAAAACTGCAGACTGGCTGTCAAAGCCGCCGGCCGGGCCGACAGCCTCCCACCCCGGAAACCCGTCGATGGACCGGCGCAAAACGATCCGCTAACCTTCCTCCACGCCCCAAAGGCGCGACAAGCGGAGAGTACCATGCCAGCATCTGACCTGCCGTTCAGCATCAGTGAATATGACGGGCGGATAAAGCGCACCCGCGACGCCATGATGGCCGCAGGCGTCGAGGTTATTGTTGTGAGCGATCCCGCGAATATGGCCTGGCTGACCGGGTACGACGGCTGGTCCTTTTACGTGCACCAGGCGGTTGTGCTCGGCCCGGACGGGCCGCCGCTCTGGTGGGGGCGCGGCATTGACGCGCTGGGGGCAAAGCGCACGGTAATGATGCCGGATACCTGTATTCACGGGTATGACGACACCTATGTGCAGAACCCGGAAAAACACCCGATGGAAGACCTGTGCAATCTTCTGGGGAAACATGGATGGTCGTCCGCAAAGATCGGCCTTGAGATGGACAATTATTATTTCACAGCAGCATCTTACACGTCGCTTTTGTCCGGCTTGCCGCAGGCCGAATTCAAAGATGTGAACGGTTTGATAAACTGGCAGCGCTGCGTCAAAAGCCCCGCAGAAATCACCTGCATGCGCCGGGCGGCCCGTATTGTCGAAAAAATGCACCGGACCATTCTGGAACACGCTGAACCGGGGTTGGCCAAGAATGCCCTTGTGGCGGAGATCAGCCACGCCGGGATCACAGGTGCAGACGGCCACTGGGGAGATTACCCGTCCATCGTACCGCTGGCGCCTTCCGGCGCTGACGCGACGGCCCCGCACCTGACCTGGAACGCGGAACCGATGAAGACGGGCGAAGCCACGTTTTTTGAGATTGCGGGCGTTTACCGCCGGTACCACGCACCGCAGTCCCGCACCCTGTTTCTGGGCGCGCCACCTGACCGCTACCGGCGTGCCGAAGCCGCCGTTCTCGAAGCTGTTGAAGCAGGCCTGGCCGCGGCACGGCCGGGCAACACGACCGGCGACATTGCGCTGGCGTTCAATGGCACTCTGAACAGGCTGGGCTTTGAAAAGGATAACCGGTGTGGCTATTCCATCGGGCTGTCTTACCCACCGGACTGGGGTGAGCGCACGTTCTCGCTGCGCGCCGGCGACACGACTGTACTTGAACCCGGCATGACATTTCACTTCATGCCCGCGCTCTGGCTGGATGATGGCGGCATCGAGATCACCGAACCCGTGCTGATTACTGAGGACGGCGCCGAGTGTCTGTGCAACACGCCCCGGGAACTGATGGTCAAGACATGACAGACACCCCCTCTCCCGTCACCGCCACCGTCGATTTCGGCGCGGACGGTGTACAGCACGGTCACCTGCAATTGCCGTGGAGCCGCGATGAGAGCGCCTGGGGTTCTGTGATGATCCCGGTGACAGTTATCCGGAACGGCTCCGGACCGACAGCGCTGATCACCGGTGGAAATCATGGCGATGAATACGAAGGACCGCTTGCCATCCTGGACGCGGCAACCAGCCTCGATCCGGCGGCCGTGAGCGGCCGGATCATTCTGATCCCGTTCATGAACGCGCCAGCAGTACACGCCGCAACGCGCACGTCGCCCATCGACGGCGGCAATATGAACCGCGCATTCCCCGGCAGGCCGGACGGCACGATCACGGAAAAGATCGCTGACTACTTCACACGGTACCTGTTGCCGATGGCCGATATCGTGCTCGACTTTCATTCAGGCGGCAAATCGCTCGACTTCCTGCCCTTTGCAGCCTGCCACACGCTTGAGGACAAGGCGCAGGAAGCACGATGCCGGGCCGCGCGCGATGCTTTCTGCGCGCCTTTCAGTCTTCAGATGCTCGAGATTGACCCCTCTGCAATGTACGATCATGCAGCAGAAAGTCAGGGAAAGACATTTGTTACAACCGAACTGGGCGGCCGCGGTACGGCGACGCCGGAAACCGTCGCCATCGCGCGGCGTGGCCTGCGGAACCTGTTGATCCACGCCGGAATTCTCGCTGGAGATATTGATGCCGCCCCGACCTGTCACCTGACACAGGATGACGCGGCGTGCTTTCATTTCGCTCCTGACGCAGGAATGGTTGAGTTCACTGTGATGCTTGGTGATGCTGTAACCTGCGGTGAAACACTCGCCCGGATCTGGCCACTGTACCACACCGGCATTGAGCCGAATGTCATAACAGCCCGGACCGACGGACTGGTGATGGTACGACATCATCCCGGACTGATCCGTCAGGGCGACTGCCTGGCTGTTCTGGCCTCTGAAACCGGCCCCACAAAGGAGTAACTGATGCTGACCAATGACACGCTGGCCGAATGGGACAGAGACACGTTCTTTCACCCGTCCACGCATCTTGCGGCACATGCCCGTGGTGACACACCGACCCGGATTATCACTGGCGGCGAAGGTGTCTGGATCGAGGACCGGGATGGCCGCCGGATGCTGGATGCTTTTGCGGGACTATATTGCGTGAATGTGGGCTATGGCCGGCGCGAGATCACCGACGCCATCGCGGAACAGGCCCACCAGCTGTCCTATTACCACGCATATATGGGGCACGGCACCGAAGCATCTGTCACACTGGCCCGGATGATCCTTGATCGCGCACCTGCAAATATGTCGAAGGTCTATTTCGGCCTTGGTGGATCTGATGCCAATGAAACCAACATCAAGCTGGTCTGGTACTACAACAACATCCGGGGCTTACCCCAAAAGAAGAAGATCATTTCCCGCTGGCGGGGGTATCACGGGTCCGGCCTGATGACCGGGTCTCTGACCGGCCTTTCGCTGTTTCATAAGAAATTCGATCTGCCGCTGGAGCAGGTCCTGCACACCGAAGCCCCCTACTATCTGCATCGCCCGGATCGGGGCATGTCAGAAACGGCATTCAGTCAATGGTGCGCGAAGCAGCTGGAAGACATGATCCTGGCTCAAGGACCCGACACCATCGCCGCCTTTATCGCCGAGCCAATGCTGGGCACGGGCGGTATCGTACCGCCGCCGGAAGGGTACTGGCCCGCGATACAGGAGGTTTTGCGGCGCCATGACATCCTGCTGATCTGTGACGAGGTTATCACCGGATTTGGACGTCTCGGCACGATGTTCGGCGCAGAACACTACGGAATTGAGGCCGATCTGATGACCATCGCCAAGGGTCTTACGTCTGCCTATGCGCCTTTGTCCGGCAGCATCGTTTCGGACCGCGTCTGGGAAGTGCTGGCACGCGGCACAGACGAGAATGGCGCGATCGGTCATGGCTGGACCTATTCGGCGCACCCGATCGGTGCGGCGGCCGGCATCGCCAACCTGAAACTCATTGATGACCTTGATCTGGTTGGTAATGCGCGCAGCACGGGGCAATTCATGCTGTCCGCACTGCGGGACGCGCTGGCAGAACACCCGCATGTCTCCAATATTCGCGGCGAAGGTTTGCTGTGCGCCGTCGAACTGGCCGACAACCCGGATCAGCTGACAGCTTTTGAACCATCCCGCGCTGTTGTGCCGTCCATTGTCGCTGCAATGGCACAGCGGGGCGTGATCGCCCGCGCAATGCCCCAAAGCGATACTATCGGTTTTGCGCCGCCGCTCTGTATTACCCCCGGCGAAGTTGAAAAGGTTGTTTCCGTGACCTTTGATGCGATCTGTGAGGTGCTTGGAAACCCTGCGGGATAGCGTTTGCCCGGAATTCAGTCTGTCGCCGGATTTTCCACTTGTTTTCCATAAGACTGCCCGATAGGACGGTCGGCGGAGACGTGGCCGAGTGGTCGAAGGCGCTCCCCTGCTAAGGGAGTAGGCGAGGAATCGTCTCGAGGGTTCGAATCCCTTCGTCTCCGCCACTGCCACTAACTATCTGATATTATGTCGAAATTCTCCAGTGGGAACATCGAAACGAGGGTAACTGTTACCCACAAATCGAGACCCGCAGCGGGGAAGGAAGGCATGAAACATATCATTCAACCACGGGGCGACGGCACCGCCTATCGTTTCAACATACGAACTCCCGCCGCTCTGAAAGGAATGATCGACCCATCCACCGGAAAAAAGTTCGGCACCTACATCAAAAGAAGCCTTGGCGGGACAAGGCATCTCGCCACCGCCAAGAAGCTGCGTGACATCCGCTTGGCTGAGGTGCGGGCGATGGAGGCTGACGCTATGAGGGGTGCAGCACTGGGCGACCGTTTCAGTTTGGAAAAGGCGTCAGCATGGGCCGAGGCGCTGCGTGTCCAAAGGGCGGAAGGCGGACCCGAAGACTATGAGCCTGATGTGCAGGACTTGATCGAAGAGGAAGTCAGGAAGGCACCGAAGGCAAGGCGTAAAGCCTTTCAGAAGGTGGCACTCTCGGGCACGCTAAGCCTTGCCGATGCGGTCAAACGCTACCTGCACGACCGAAGACCCGGCAACGGCAACGGCTATGCCCCGCTCCGCAAGACCACAGAGAATGATCTTGGAGTTGCTGTCAGATACCTCTGCCAGTTCATGGAGGGAGACAACAACACGGTCTTCCTTGAGGACATCACGCCTGAATTGGTCTCCGAATTCAGAGGCGACTTCCTGCCCGATCAGACATCACCAAGGGCACCAAACGGGCTTTCCTTGGCAACCATCGACAAGTTGGTGGGCCTACTCCGCAACCTTTGGAATTGGGCCATTGAGCGCAAGCTGACCGGCTACGTAGGGAGCAACCCATTCGAGAACCCGAAGGGTGTTCGAAGGTTGAAGCGGGACAAAAAGTCGAAGAGAGGTATCTTTGAGGCCGACGAAGCCACGAAGATGATGCGAGCATTCCCACGCGGTGATCGTCTGGGCGACATATTCAGGCTATCGCTGGTAACCGGGGCACGCTCTGATGAACTTGCAAAGGTGCTGGTAGTGGACGTGGCCGAGGACGGCTCTGTGTTCACCATCAGAAGCGGTAAGACGGAGAACGCTGGGCGGACCATCCCGGTGCCCGATGCTGCCCGCGATCTTCTTCTCGACCGTATGAGGGTAGCACAAGAAGTGAAAGCTGAACGGCTCTTTCATGAATTCCCATTGCGGCCTGCGACGGGTAAAGCGTCGTCTCTCTCGCAGTTATTCACCAGAGAGCGAAGGAACGTCCTTGGTGCAAAAACGGATGGCCGGTTGGTATTCCATTCCCTCCGCCACACATGGCTTACCAAGGCACGGCAGGCGGGCGTTCCCGCAAGCGATGCGAATGATTTAGGCGGCTGGGCGGGGGAACGGACAAGCTCAAGCGCCTATGACCACGGCCTTCTGCTCAGAGACCTCGCAGAGCGGCAGGAACGTGTGGCTGAGCGGCTTAAGCAGGACGGCTATCTGGTGGCATTCTGACCGAATAGAACGAGTTGAAAGGTTGTAGAGTTAAAGGTGATGCCGAGGACGCTAGCCTGCAATATCCTCACGAAACATCATCTGCTTCTTGGTTGGAATTTAAGGTCAGCGAAGACCTAAACGTTCACGGTATACGCCAATACGCTTTCGTGCTCGGCTTACAATGTCCTCGTAAAACAGCACCTCAGAATACAATTGGCCTAAAGAAACATCGGTTACGTTCTCCCGAAGCGAAATCGTTTGAAAAAAACCGTTCTCTCCCGGGAGTTTTCCAAACCCGGGAAGCCTGTTAGTATTCACAGTGTCACCAATTAGATACCCATAGAATTTCCTCAGTTTTCCACCAGATTTGGCAGCCAGCAGGGTCGCGTATTCGGTTAAGTCCGCAACGTGATTATCCAGACTGACTCCGGGGGCCTTAAACTCAACAATTGCGACAGACCCTTCTTCATGGAAAAGAGCTATGTCGGGACGCCCCTTGTTGTTCTCGTCATCAATTCTCGCCAACATCTCTGCAACCCGCTCGTCAACATCGGCATCAAAGAGATTCTGGTCATCTTTCCACTTGATCTTTTTCAGGGGGACATCGGAAGCGATGTATTTGTAGTAGTGATACTCTTCGCTTAGCAGCCAAACGTCATGATCAACGACTTCATCGGTATCCTTTCGCATTGGAAAGAAGATGTTATGAATAAGAGCTTCGTTCTTTCTACGTTCTCCATCCTCACGGTCCTTCTGGACTTGAAGACCTTCTTTGACCGCAAGCTCTAGAACCTCGATTATGTTGGCCCTCCTTACTACTAGTTGCGATAAGTTCGCCATATCGACGGTCTTCAATGAGGAAGCATATTCCCATGAAAGATCATTTATTTTCCTTCGGAAGTCTTCACTGTCTGGAGCAAGCTCTTTAATGGCGTCTTTCATCTCCATAAGGCTTGAAGTTTCGTCAACAACCTTAGCCTGTAGATTGGTCAAAGCGCGTTTTGCAACCTCTCGAGGAGTGTCGCCGAAGTTCACACGTGTTCCCGAATGAGAAAGCATTGCTTCAGAAACACCAAACTCTTGAGCGACATCATCGACTATCTCCTCTCGACTCCAATCAGGAGGGGTTATCAGCTCAGCGATCTTGTCATCCAGCACGGCATATATGTCTTCAAAGGTAATCTTGCTTCCCTCCAAAAGGTCGCCAGAACCGCCTGACTCGGGTATTTTGTCAAAGCCGTCCCTTTGTTCATTTACGCCTTCGTCCAGCAGAGCGCCCTCCACCAAAACAATATGGTAGAATCCTCTTATGTCGTTGTTCGCTACCGATTTGTTCTTCAAATACTTCTTGGTAATCACATTAACGATTGATGACTTGGCGCAAAGTCCAATGATATTTGTTGGTAGTGGATAATCCTTTTTGTCCAATTTGTAGTGCGTAACAGTGAGGTCGGCTGAAATAGTTTCTTCTTCTTCAGCGTGCACGACAGTAACGGTCGAAACCGAAGTGTGGTCAGGAATATCGCTCGGTTTGAGCACTGCGGTTTCTTCACTTCCGGCAAGGTCGCTAGAGAATTCAATTGAGAAATCACCTAGCTCCTGCTTCAGGCTTACAAACCTCTGCAAAAGACTGAACAGAACATGCTGCTTGATCTGATTTGCTGAGAAAAGACGGTGGATTTCCTGAACTGAGAAAAGTGTTTCTTTAACTTTGGGTGCGAGCTGGGAAAGCCTTATCTGCGTTCCAACCTGCCCAGTTTCTCGAGCATCAACTTGAAAGTCGTCCTCTTCTATTGCCTTCCGGTCTTTTGAGGGTGGCAATCCAACGTGCATGAGCCCGTCAGGAGATGCATAGATCGAAGAAATTGAAATTGTGGTGAAGTGGTGAAAGAACTGAACACGACCCGTTCCTTTGCATTCTCCGATGCCGGGGATTTCCAAGTCGTCCTTGTAGGATGTGTCCTTAGTAAGAAACGCCTGAAGCTGCTCGGGCCCTAAGCCGCAACCATTGTCCGCGCACACGACTTCGAGATCGTATTCATCACCGAGCAAGTTCGAAGTTTCGGCCTTAACCGCCAGCGTGATTTGTAAGGGGGGCTTGTCTGTGGACGCCGCCTGTCGGATGAGAAGGGCGTCAATGGAATTCGCAAGGAGCTCGTCGACAACTACCAGCGGGTTCTTACTGATGCGCGTATTTTTAAGGCTACCGCGTATGTCGAGTGTCAAATTCTGGCTCACTATTCTCATGGACAAACTTCTCGTTGTTATCCGATTAGAGCGAAGGCAGGTCAATGCGGCTCATCGGTGAAATGACTAGAACAAATAGGGAACAAATTCCATTAGAATCGGGATGAAACTCTGGAATCCCGCAGACTCAGAACTCACATTTTGGATTGCGCTCTAGCTAAGGACCAACTCTTTGCTCGGTTGGAGAGCCTTGGGAATCACTAGTTCGAAGAAGCCCAAATCAGTTTCAGCGCAAAGATTTGAGAGCCCGAGATTTATAGAAGAAGCTAGGCTCATCCCCCGGTAGGGGCGCCCTCACGATACGCTTAGCTCCACCTGTGGAGTAGCTCCATAAATGCAATAAAAGCAATGACTTGAAGTCTTTCCTGGGGATCGCCATGTTAGCCCTGCACCGAGTCTTTGCTGCCATCATCATTCCCGAAAGGACACCTTCATGATCATCTTCGATTTCCGCCTCGGACACTTCTCAATCCTCGCCCAGCGTGAACCTAACTGGCACGCGTTTAAGGTCACCCGAGAGGGACCGGGTGAGATCGCTGTTGATCTGCCATCTGCCACCATCGTCCTAACTGACTATCGGCGCACCGTCAGTCATTCCCAATAGAGCAAGGCCTCGTGGGAACTGTGCGGGGGTGTCGAATGATTTCCCAAAAGAATGGTCTTGACGTTTTGGGAATTATTTCCAAAATAGTCTAAGAGACCAGTTGGAAGGATTGACCATGATCATTGGATACGCCCGCACATCCACCCTCGACCAGAAGGCAGGCTTGGAGGCCCAGCAGAGAGACCTTGAGGCCGCCGGTTGCGAGAAGGTCTTCACCGAGCAAGTGTCGTCAGTGGATACCAAGGCACGCGAGAAGCTGGCCGAGGCGCTGGACTACATTCGCGAAGGTGACACGCTGGTGGTGACCAAGCTCGACCGGCTGGCACGCTCAGTGGCGCATCTGTTGGAGGTCTTGGAGGCCGTCACGGCCAAGGGCGCATCCCTCCGCATCCTCTCTATGGGCATCGACACGGGCACCGCTACGGGCAAGCTCATGTTGACCGTGCTGGGGAGCGTCGCGGAGTTCGAGCGAGAGATCATGTTGGAGAGACAGCGTGAGGGTATCGCGAAAGCTAAGGCGGCTGGCAAATACACGGGCCGTAAGCCAACGGCAAAGGCGAAGACCAACGACATTCTCAAACTGGCTGATGAAGGCATGAAGCCACTCAAGATCGCCGAGACCCTCGGCATCGGTAAGTCCAGTGTCTACCGCATCCTTGAAGATGCGAAGGTGTCCAAAATCAATTAACACCGAAACTAGAGGTAAGTGAGCGTCGCCCGAATTTCGTGTCGAGAGGGGCGCGTTTAAATTCTGACACATACTGGGAGTAGATGACCGCCGAAGAAGGCTGGACGAACCAGCTTGGCAACTAACCCCCAACCTAGCCCTAGAGAGGCACCGACCCCGAGCGGTCACATCGAAGCGGTTGCTGAAAAGCGGGTAAGGAAATGGCCTTCGCCGTGGCTAAGCGACGACGGGACGGCCTCTCTGGGGGCACCAGTGATGTTGACTTCTTTCACGAGACCTTCTCGGCGGCCTTAACGGTTGCCGGGAGGGAAACGTGTGGACGCGTCTGTGTCTTAAGGGGTGCGACCAGTGTTTTTCGCAAGTTGTCACATCACTTCTCACATCCATCCCAGCATGCAAAAGGACTAAAGACATGCAGAACAGAACCCCCACGAACATCAACAGAAACGACATCACCACCGACGCCTCTTTCAGGCACCGCTCAGGCCCCGATAGTGGCACCCATTTGGCGGCTCTGAGGAAGACCCTAAGGAACACCGGCAGGCTGGACGCTGTGCTTGTATGGCGAGAGACCGACGGAAAGGGCAACCCAACGGGACGCTTGGTCTTGCTTGACGGTCACTACCGTCTCGCCGCCTATCGAGCAGAGCAAACCGCCGGGAAGATCGAAGGCCGAGACATCCCGGTGGTGATTTTGGCAGGCACACGCATGGAGGCCCACCTCGCGGCCCTTATGGCGAACTCCAAGGACACGCTACCGCTGACCATGCAGGAGCGTCTGAACGCGGCTTGGACGCTCGTGCGGACTTATCTAAATGGCATCTCGAAGCCACGCTTGGCAAAAGCCTCAGGGGTATCCGAACGGACTATCCTTAGCATGCGTCAGCAGATGAAGAAGTTTGCCGAGGCAGGCGAAGTTCCTGATGGCAATTGGCTCATCGACCGCAGGTTTCCTACCGAAAGCGACTACGAACCACCCTCGGACGCTGTAAGGCAGGCAATGGTGGCAAGCCTCTCTCAAGCTCTCAAAGCGGCCCTGAGCGAGGTCAGAACCCGCGACGTTGAGATCATTGGGGACGCGCTACAGGAAGCCCTTGGCGTGCGCCAGTTCGCCACCATCGCGGATTATCTTGGCGGCAGTGATGAAGAAGACGGGGGCACCTTGTGGATGGAACCTGACATCAACGAAGGCGGCTTCATAGACTTCAAAGATGAGCTCATGGGCGACCAGTCAACGCGAAGTCGAGAGAGAGCTTCGGGGGTCAACTAAGAGCACCCCAACCACGCAACCATAGACCACGCAAATTGCGCGGTTCTTGCAACCAATGCGCGCCCCTGTTGGACCACCCGGCAGGGGCTTCTCAATGCATATCTCAAGCGCCCGTTAGCGGGCACCGAAAGGAAGAACATGCCCGACATCTACACACGCCCCACGGGGTCAAAAGCCACAGCAGTCGGAGACCGAAACCGACGCCGCTGGTCACGCCACCTACGCGAACGCATCACATCTCTGGTTTCTCCAGTAGACTTTATGGCCGTAGAAGAAAGCCACGCGCTGAACGAGATCAACTATCAGCGCATGGCCCCAAGCAATTACCCTTGGCGGGACAGGCCGACTTGGACCACAACCCGCATTCGCATCGAGCAGATGGCCACCCTAAGCCTGCTTCAAAGGCGACATCTCAAAGCAACCGGCAAGGAAATCTCACGTGCTGAGGTTTTGGCCGCACTCATGGCGACGGGTCTCGAAGTCATCATCAACCATGAGGACTTTGGCGGCTAAACGCTTTGCGAACGACAAGGTGCACCGATGCGACCAACATACAGGGTCTTCGGGGCCTCGAATTCGTGCCGGGAAAAGGGAGAATGAGGGTCAGCCTAATCGAAGCGAAGATTGACGCTCGGTTATGCTGCCTTCAATCAATTTTTCCGTTATTGCACGTATTCCGTGAGGTCAGAAGAAGAGCGAACCCAACATGAAGCGAACTGCGGTCTTTGTATCCATGCTTCTGTCCAGCGCTGCCAATGCAGATGTGAGAGACGGATTTGTAACGTGGGCATCGTTCGAATGCTCGCACTACGCTGAACTTGCCGGTCGGGAGACAGAACAGAACAATCACTTCGAACGAGGATACGAGACAGCAAAGCGTCTTCTGAGCGAATTGAGAACAGGGGCGATATCAAAAGCTGAAGCCCTCGAAGAGTTCCCAATTGGCCTTTCAATGCGGCTTAGTGGTCCGAGCAATGATTTCATCATCGGACGCGTTTATGAGGCAGCAACAACCAATGCCGATGACCGTGTCATTCGACGGGACGACAACGGATATCCATTGCCAATTGATCAATGGATTTCCAACGAGGAGTTGGTAATGGCGCGTGCCAACGGCCTATACCTCTCTTCGAACTGCTCGGCGCTATAGTCCCAGAGCGGCTTCATCGATGCACAGAAGTAGATGACGATGCAGAGACCTTGATCAGCGGCACAATAGTCACTCGACATGCTGAGCAATTGTGGGTAACAGTTCGCCACCAAGATGTTACCCACATCAATCGAATAAATTCATATGACTAACAGTAGCTTAGTTGGTGCCCGCAAGGCGAGATAAAGTCTCCCTTCGTCTCCGCCATCCAACCTAACTCTGTCAGCGCAGCCCTCCTTGCACTGTTTTCCGGCGTCTGGGCTGAGCATCCTGCCAACACGACGGCAGTAGCGTCATGATCTGAAACGATTTTTTGACAGCGTCTCCGGAGGCACCGTAGTGCGCTTCGCAGTTAGGGTCATTATTTGCGCCCATCGACCAGCGTGGCACCGGTCAACTGAACAAACTCCAAAACCCGACCTTGCCCCCTGCCCGATCTGACCAAACGCCAAGGTCGCACGGCATACCAATCAGTTTTTTAAATCTGAGTAAAAAACTCAGGTTGACATTTCTGACAGATTTACTCAGTATTAATCTCACGTCCAGCCACTCCGCATTCAAAAGGGGAAGCCCGACCGTCGAGAGATGAAAGGATTCCCCGGATGCCAGCGTCTGAACAAACGCCTTCGGAAACGCAGCCTGCGGCCCCCACCGATCGAATTGGGATCGTTGAAACCTGTCTTGGGACCGGTGAAGCGAACACCTGTTCTCTGGAGTGGTGGCTTGACCAAAACAACCGCGAGACAATCCTCAAAGGGAAGCAACGCTGATGTCATTTCACAGCCCTCCGGAAACAACGGCAACGGCACCAAGAGCCTTGCCTACATACCTTGCTAACGACCTTACGAAGGGTGAAAACCAGGCCCGGATCATTCTTGGTGACCAGACGTATGTCTTGCGGATCACGCGCGCTGGCAAACTGATTCTGACCAAATGACCAGTGTTCAGGAAAAACGTGGCGGTGCGCCTGTAGGCTTTATCTCAGAGCTGGAAGCCGTAGAAGCAGCGTCCGTCATCTACCTGCGGCTTTGGTGTGACGGACCGGAATCACAGGCTAATGTCTGGAACGATTTCGCCTCAATGCTGGGGCCCGATCGTGGACGGAAGGCAATGAAGTCTTTCGAAGACCTTTGCCGTCTCTGCGCTCAATATGGACGCAGACCTCTGATGCGCCATTCCCTGAACTGCAAGTGTCTGGGATCAGACGAATCCTGTTTTGCAAACTTCATAGGGGCCGCAGCTACCGGCGAACGGGAGGACGCGATGCTGATCGCAACCCTTCTGGTGCGCCCAGATGTGGCCCCGATCCTCACGTCCCTTGCGGCTGATGTCGGCCATGCACTGAGACAAATGAAATTATGTGCACCGCATCAGTTCGTCGGTGCAGCAGACGACCAGCCAACAAAGCAAACAACACTACACTAGAACGGGACAGTTCAATGAAACACGCATTCCTCTCATCCACCGCATTTGTCGCAACATTCGCGACGCCGGTCCTTGCCGTGGACACCGCAGAGGTACTTGATACCTATGCCGACATTGCCGCGGCGAACTATGCGGACAGTCTGGCGACCGCACAGACACTGCAGGAGGCGGTCAACGCTCTGGTCGCGGCCCCCTCTGCAGAAGCGCTGCAAACAGCAAAAAGCGCGTGGCTGGCGGCCCGCGTTCCCTATCAGCAGACCGAAGTGTTCCGCTTCGGAAATGCCATTGTTGACGACTGGGAAGGCAAGGTGAACGCCTGGCCGCTGGATGAGGGTCTGATTGACTATGTAGATGCGTCCTATGGTGGCCCCTCGGACGAGAACAGCTTTGCCGTTCTGAATGTGATCGCCAGCCCGGCTTTCACGTTGTCAGGGAAAGACGTGGACGCAACCGCGATCACCCCGGAGTTGCTGGAAGAGACGCTCCACGAAGCTGATGGCATTGAGGCCAACGTCGCAACCGGGTACCACGCCATCGAATTCCTTCTTTGGGGTCAGGACCTGAACGGTCATGGCAGCGGAGCAGGAAACCGACCGTGGACCGACTACGCCACCGGCGCGGACTGCACCAACGCTAACTGCGACCGCCGCGCGGAATACCTAGTCGCTGCGACTGATCTTCTGGTCTCCGACCTTGCCTGGATGGCGGCACAATGGACAGAAGACGGCGCAGCACGCGCAGCGCTGTCTGCAGAAACGGATACAGGTCTGGCCGCGATGCTGACCGGGATGGGCTCCCTGTCATATGGTGAGACAGCAGGGGAACGCATGCGCCTGGGCGTCATGCTGAATGATCCCGAAGAAGAGCATTCCTGTTTTGCGGACAACACACACAACGATCATTTCTACAACGGTGTCGGCGTCCGGAACGTCTATCACGGTGAATACGTCCGTGTGGACGGCTCCCTTGTGTCCGGTCCGTCGCTGTCAGATCTGGTTGCCGGAACAGATGCATCACTGGACGCAGAGATGTCTGCCAGACTGAACTATGCTGTTCTGGCACTCGGACGGATCAAGACAGCAGCCGAAGCCGGTTTTGCCTATGATCAGATGCTGGAGCGCGGCAATGAGGCCGGCGAAGCCCTGATTATGGGCGGCGTCAACGGATTGATTGATCAGACACGGTCGATTGAACGGATCGTCACGGCGCTTGGTGTTGAGCAGATCAGCATCGAAGGTTCAGACAGCCTCGACGATCCGGACGCCGTCTTCCAGTAAGTCAGCCACGGGTCCTGCCGACATGATTGTCTGTCACTGCCAGAACATCACTGACGCCGATATCAATGCGGCCATCGACTGGATGCGGGCATCCGACGACAGGACCATCATTACCCCGGGCAAAGTTTATCGGGCTCTTGGCAAGGCAGCAGACTGCGGCGGATGTATGCCACTGTTTCTCTCGGTCATGCGTCAGAACAACAACCTCGAAGTCCCCATGCACCTGCGGCACCTGAGATCCGCAGACACACAGGAAAACCATCATGAACGGCGACACGAAAGTCATTGAATATCTGAACGCTGCCCTGCGTAGTGAACTGACTGCGGTCAGCCAGTACTGGCTGCACCACCGGATGCAGGAGGACTGGGGGCTTGGTCACATGGCCAGGAAATCCCGCGAAGAAAGCATCGAAGAAATGAACCATGCGGACAAGCTGATCGCCCGCATTCTTTTCCTCGGTGGTCACCCGAACCTGCAAAAGCTTGATCCGCTCCGGATCGGCCAGACACCGAAGGAAACACTGGAATGCGATCTGGCCGCAGAACACGGCGCCCGGGACCTCTATCAGGAAGCACGCCAGCACTGTGAGACCGTCGGTGATTTCGTCACCAAAAACATCTTTGAGGAACTTCTCACGGATGAAGAAGGTCACATCGACTTTCTGGAAACGCAACTGGACCTCGTGGGCAAGCTCGGTGAAGAGAAATATGCGCAACTTAACGCCTCCCGGATGGATGAAGCCGGGTAATCTGCTGGTGCCGGCACTGGTTACGGGCTCCATTGCGCTGGCTGAAACACCACCCGGGGGCTCAAACTGGTCCCCTGGTGATCCACACCTGAACGTGGTTCCTCGCACGCCTGACGAAAAAGCCCGCATCGCTGCTGTGACCGCGGTGGCAACGGACTTTGCCGCCCCGCAGCTTTATGAAAACAGACCTGCCGGGGCCGCCACCGTCCGCGCCACGGGGACATCAGATGCGTTCTCGCAGCCTTCTGCCAATATTTCTTTCGAAAGTGAGCTGGACTTCAAAGTGGGGAACGGCCTGTTCCGCAAACTCTGGGTGTCGTCCCCGTCGTCGACGCTGGCATCTGACGGTCTGGGGCCGCTTTACAATGCGCGGTCCTGTCAAAGGTGCCACATCAAGGATGGGCGGGGGCACCCACCGGAAAACGCCGAAGATAACGCTGTCTCGATGTTTCTGAGAGTTTCAGTTCCTGGCCCGCAAGAAGCGGCCATCGCCGGAATCGAGGACTACATCGCCTCACTCCCCGATCCGACCTACGGCACGCAGCTGCAGGACTTTGCCGTACAGGGTCACGCCGCCGAATATGAACTCGGGGTAACTTATTCCGAAGAAATCATCCGCCTGGCAGACGGAACAGAGGTCTCGTTGCGTCATCCAACGTACACGGCCCTCAACCTCGGCTACGGCCCTTTGCACCCGGAGGCAATGCTCAGCCCCCGGGTCGCGCCCCAGATGATCGGCCTTGGCCTGCTGGAAGCTGTGCCTGCCACTGACATCCTCGCGGGTGCGGATCCGGATGATCTTGATGGCGATGGCATTTCCGGCCGCCCGAACATTGTCTGGTCGCATGAGTTCGGTCAGCCCATGCTGGGCCGGTTCGGGCTGAAGGCTGGCAGCCCGACGATCCGCCAGCAGTCCGCGGAAGCGTTCAGAGGTGATATTGGTATTTCCACTCCGCTGTTCCCATCGGGTGCGGGTGAATGCACTGATGCGCAGTCAGCCTGCCAGACAGCGAGGCACGGCGACGGCGATGACCGGATAACGGAAATTGACGATGCCGGGCTGGATCTTGTGACATTCTATAGCCGCAACCTGGCCGTTCCCGCGCGCCGCGCGCCTGATGACCCGCAGGTCATGCTTGGCAAGAAGGTGTTCTATGAAACGGGATGCACGGCGTGTCATACCCCCAGCTTTGTCACGCACCGCCTCAAAGACCGCCCTGAACAGAGTTTCCAGCTGATCTGGCCCTACACGGACATGCTGCTGCACGACATGGGGCCCGGGCTGGCGGACAACAGACCCGAAGCAAAGGCCACAGGACAGGAGTGGCGAACTCCTCCGCTGTGGGGCATCGGCCTGACTGCACAGGTCAGCGGCCACACTTATTTCCTTCATGATGGACGGGCACGATCACTGCTTGAGGCTGTTCTTTGGCACGGGGGCGAGGCGGAAAGCCAACGCGACGCGGTTGTGAACATGACAACCACGGACCGCGACGCCCTGATCAGGTTTCTGGAGAGCTTATGAAACGCGTACTTCTTGCGGCAGCTCTGGTGCTGACACCTCCCGGTGTTCACGCTCAGTCAGAGACATCCGTTATCAGATCCGTGGTTGAAAAACATATTCTGCCGGGCTTTTCGGAACTCTCAGCCGGGGCAGATCGTCTGTCACAGGTTGCCGCCAGGGACTGCGAACCCACCTCCCCGGTTCTGCGATCCGCTTACGGACACGCATTTGATGCCTGGATTTCTGTGAGCCACCTGAGATTTGGGCCAACCGAAGTTCATGACCGCGCCTTTGCGCTCGCGTTCTGGCCGGGCAGTCGGGGCGCCACGCCTAAAAGTCTGAGAGCTTTGATACTGGCCGAAGATCCGATTGTGTCATCGGCGACGTCCTTCGCGCAGGTTTCCATCGCAGCACGTGGGTTTTACGCGCTGGAGTTTCTGCTCTTTGATGAAGAATTTATATCGTTGGGCGACCCCGCCTATCGCTGTAAGCTGATACGGACCATGACCGAAGACATCGCTGCTGTCGCGCGGGGCATTTCCGATGACTGGCAATCGTCATACGCCGGGATCATTGCGGCACCATCGCCGGATGGCATCTACCGGAGCCGTGAAGAAGTCCTGCAGGAATTCTTCAAAGCGTTGTCAGCGGGCCTGCAGTTTACTTCCGAAACCAGGCTGGGCCGTCCGCTGGGTACGTTTGAACGCCCAAGACCGATGCGGGCGGAAGTGCGGCGGTCCGGTCGTTCGGTATCACACATGGTTCTGAGCCTGAGTGCTCTGGGAGAACTGGCTGATCATCTTTCCGCGCCGGACGCCGCCCTTTCGGGCAAGGTGGATCAGAGCTTTAATCGCGCGCTCACACAGCTGGAAAACCTGAATGACCCGGCTTTCGCGACGGTGACAGACCCGCAGGGCCGCATCAGGATCGAAGTCATCCAACAGTCGGTAGATGCTATCCGCGCCGTCGTTCGGAATGACATTGGCCCGACGCTCGGTGTTGCGGCAGGCTTCAATTCGCTGGACGGCGACTGACATGAAGGGACGACGCCACTTTCTGGCAGGTCTAATCGCTGCCGGCCTCCTGCCGAGGCCAACATGGGCTGACGCCGGCTCTCCTGCCTTTCTGTCGGCCGCTGCCAAACCTGATGGCCGCTATGTTCTCTGTGGTATCAGCGACGACCTGCAGGTTCTGTTTCAGATCCCGTTGCCGGGTCGCGGCCACGCTGCCGCGGCCCATCCGACAAAACCGGAGGCTGTCGCCTTCGCCAGAAGGCCCGGAACATTCGCCGTGGTGATCGACTGTGCATCCAGGAGACAAAGTGCCAGACTGGACGCCCCGCCGGGACGTCATTTCTATGGCCACGGCACGTACTCATCTGACGGCAGTCTCCTGTTCACAACGGAAAATGACTACGAAGCGGGTCAGGGCCGCATTGGTGTCTGGGACGTTCTGCGGGACTACAAACGGACGGATGAATGGAGCAGCGGCGGCATCGGGCCACATGATATCCGGCGCCTACCCCATTCAGACCTTCTCGTCGTTGCCAATGGCGGCATAGACACGCATCCGGACTCAGGGCGCACAAAACTGAACATCCCGACGATGCGCCCTAACCTTGCATATGTTGAGAACGGTGGGCTGACCGAAGTCGCAGAGTTGCCACCGGACCAGCACCGGAATTCGATCCGGCACCTTGCAGTGAGCACCGCAGGCGATGTTGCCTTTGGCATGCAGTGGCAGGGAGCAGGCACGCCGGTGTCGCTTGTCGGGACTCACAGACAAGGAGCGAGGCTGTTATTGACCTCAGCACCTGAAGACAAACTGAGGGAACTTAACGGATACGTCGGAAGCATCGCCTATTCAGAGGATGGCCGGACAATTGCAGTTACATCGCCGCGTGGCGGGCGGGCGCATCTATACCGCACGCACGATATGCAGTTGTCTCAGTCGGTCAGCTATGACGAAGTCAGCGGTGTCGCACAGACATCAAACGGACTGCTCCTGACGTCTGGGGAAGGCAGCATGGCATTGCTTCAGAAGCGGCAGTTCCGGAAACGCGCCCCGGCCGGGCTGATGTGGGACAACCATCTGGTGGCATTGGATGATCGGGTCGCAGGTTGATTATGTCCGGGCAGGTGCGGTGTTGTTTGTTTCACTCTGACCGTTCAGGCTGATCTGCAATCAGCTGACTTTTCGCGTTTTGTACCCGTCAGCACCGCGGGCAACATGCGCTGGCAAAATCACAGAGGCCTCCTCGCCGGACACAGTGATCACTAAACCCGAACAGCGATTCGATGGTGTTCAAACACAGCGTCCCGGAGCATCTCCGTGACCAGATCTCCCAGTGCAGCTTGAAGCCCTTCTGCGGTTGCCGGACAGTCCTGCTGCACCGTTCTGAGGATGTTACTGTTTTCAGCCCGGACCAGCCGACCGGTCACGCGACACCCGCCGTCATGACACAAAAGGCTCCCTTCGATCACGAACGCCGCTTCCGCGTTCTGTCCGTGACCGGTGTCCTCCGGCCTGTCGGGATGCTGATCCCCTGCGGCCTGCCCGGTCAGTACACGGACATGTGCCTGCTGCCCAAAACTGTCCTCCAGAAGCGTGCTCACCCATTCAGCGTCACATCTGCCACAGAACCTTCCGCCAATAAAATGAAACGGGGTCAGCAAAACACAAACCCGGTCGTCGCCGGGCGGATGCCGCGAGGAAGAAACACGGGCCGGTACTTTCAGGCGATAGGCTGACGCAGCCGCATTGACGGCAATTCTGTCCGACTGAGCATCACTGCCAAGTAATGCGCACAGGTCGCGGATTTCGGTCCCGATCTTTTCTGAGCACCCGTCCGGCCCTGAAACGCTCAGCAAAGCGTTGATGTTTACCCATCCGCCTTCGGCATCAAACAACAGTCTCAGAAGGCGTGCTGCGGTTTCCGGCAAGGGGTACATCTTCCCTGCCCGACGCACCGTCAGCGCGTCGAAATCAATCTCCGAATCCGCAACAAGGATCCGCATGACAGCCCAGCACCCCCAAACTTACCCGGGAAGAATACCACAGATCACGCCCACACGGGGCTGTTTTATCATTCCAACGGGACCGGTCTGAACCACCGCCATCGCGTCCTGTTCCAGGCATAAACGCGCAAGAGTGTTTTGCCAGGATAACGTGTCAGCTTTTACGCCTTCCAAAATACCCCAACCCGGCCAGTCCGCCTGCCAGGAGAAGAATTCCGGCTGGCAGCGGAATTGCGGTGATCACCACGTCATAGCGCGCTGCCCCCGTGTCATCAGCAACCCGGCTGTCGACTCCAAAGATGTAGTTTTTGCCGGCCTGACCGCTGAAGATCACCGGTCCCGCACCGGGCCCCGTGGTGGACGTAAGATCAGTCCGCAGGCGCCGGCGCTGTTCGGAGGAAGGGTCGTCTACATCGCGCAGGACAAAGTCGGCTTCGTTCGCAAACTGGCCTTCCTGAACAAATCCGCTGGTGATGGGACTGCTCCGGAAAGTCAGCCCGCTATAGATAAACGCGATGTTGAAGTTCGAGTTCGCCCGGAACGTAAAGTAGTCGGCATGACCCACGATACGTCCGAATATCCCGATTTTGCTGAAATCGCTGTCGCCGTTGCCGACGGTTCCCAGGATAAAGCCACGGGACGACGCATCGCGTCCCGCCAGGCGTTCGGTGCCGTCCACACGGTCCCTTTTGCCTTCGGTATACCCGATGGTGCTGGCCGCACCGGGCACCGCCAGAGTCAGAAAAGCCCCCATTAAAAGAGAAAAGAGTTTCATCTCACACAACCTCAGAAGTAATGGCAAACCATCTGTTAACCATGGATTTCGACAAGAATAAGACGCGGTGACCCGGGATTGCGTTAAATTTGTGACCATTTCAGCGCAGGATCCGGGTTGATGTGCATCAAAGCCCGCAGCACGCGACAGGGATATTGTGACTGGGGCGAAAAGGAACAAAACCCATATGCGCTGTGTTGCTGCTCTGCTGATCTGTCTGGCACCTGTTGCACCCGAGGCCGGGCCTGCAGGCGACGCCACCCGCGGAGCGCAGCTTTTTCGCCTGCACTGCGCTGCCTGTCACGGATTGGACGCGCGCGGTCTTGGGCCACTGGCTGACAGCATGAAGATAACACCCCCTGATCTGACCGGATTATCTGCGCGCGGTGAAGGCGCCTTCCCCGTGCGCACGATTGTCAAACGCATCGCCAACCGAAGTGGCGGGAACCGTCCGCACGCCGAGATGCCAGTCTATGGATGGTTCTTTGAGGGACCCGCGGTTACACTCACGTCAGACGATGGCACATCGCTGGAAACAACTGAGGCCATCGCTGATCTGGTGGCCTGGCTCGCGAGTGTTCAGGACTGAGTTTTGTCCCCCGCCGCACCGGTATCCCTTGGATCAAGAATACCTGCCAAAACCCCGCGTCGTGTGACTTGTCCGACAACCTGACCGGCATCTTCCACGGCGATCGGACGGTCATCGTCAATCAGCTGGCGCATCACCTCCTCAACCTGCATCCGTGCGGGTACAGTCTTGCCTGCCTCACCCTTCGCGGGCTCCATGACATCCTGCGCGCGGAGAACACCAAGCGGGTTCATATGCGCCACAAAATCAGCCACGTAGTCGTTCACCGGGCGCGAGAAAATGTCCTGTGGCGTGCCGCACTGCACGATGCGCCCGCCTTCCATGATCGCAATGCGGTCACCCAGTTTGAACGCTTCATCCAGATCATGGCTGACAAAGATAATCGTGCGCTTCAGATCCCGCTGCAGGTCAAGCAATTCGTCCTGCAGTCTTGCCCGGATCAGCGGATCAAGCGCCGAAAACGGTTCGTCCATCAGCAGGATCGGCGCGTCCGTGGCAAAGGCCCGTGCAAGACCAACGCGCTGCTGCATGCCGCCTGACAGCTCGCCAACGCGACGGTCCGCCCAGTCAGCAAGACCGACCAGCTCCAGCTGACGGTCGGTGCGTTCTGTGCGCTGTTTTTTGGGCAGATCCGCAAGCTCCAGCCCAAGGCCGACGTTTTCACGCACGGTGCGCCAGGGCAGAAGTCCGAACTGCTGGAAAACCATAGACACGCATTCGCGCCGGACCCGCCGCAGGTCCCCCGGAGAGCTGTGCGTGACGTCACACGACCAGTCACCGTCAAACACCCGCACGGCCCCGCGCACAACAGGGTTCAGACCGTTCACCGCGCGCAGAAGTGTCGATTTCCCGGAACCCGAAAGCCCCATCAGAACAAGGATCTCACCCTGCTCAATGCTCAGGGAACAGTTATGTACGCCCAGAATCTGGCCGGTAGATTTCTCAACATCTGCCCGGCTTTTGCCTTCGTCCATTTCGGGCAGCGCTTTTTCCGGCGCCTCCCCGAACACAATGGACACGTTGTCGAATTCAACAGCAGCGGTCATTTGCGGTCCACCCTCAGCATGCGGTCCAGCATGATCGCGACAACCACGATAATGAAACCACTTTCAAACCCAAGCGACGTGTTCACCTGATTGAGCGCGCGCACGACGGGCACGCCCAGACCGTCCGCACCGACGAGTGCCGCAATCACCACCATCGACAGCGAAAGCATAATCGTCTGGTTCAGCCCGGCCATGATCTGCGGCAGGGCAAAAGGCAGCTCAACCTTCCAGAGTTTCTGCATCGGCGTTGCGCCGAAGGCGTCTGCCGCCTCCAGCAGCGGTTTAGGCGTGGTGCTGATCCCGAGATGGGTCAGGCGGATCGGCGCAGGCACGACAAAAATCACCGTCGCGATCAGGCCGGGAACCATCCCGATCCCGAAAAAGACAATAGCCGGAATGAGATACACAAAGGTTGGGAGTGTCTGCATCAGGTCCAGCACGGGGCGCATTGCCTGATACAGCCGCGGCCTGTGTGCTGCGGCGATACCGATCGGCACGCCGATGGCCATACAGACCACGCAGGCTGACATCACGAGCGTAATGCTCTCGGTCATTTCTTCCCAGTAGTCCTGGTTGAGGATAAACAGGAAGCCGAGCAGCACAAACAGGCAGACTTTCCAGCTGCGCTGCAGAAACCATGTGACCGCTACAAAAGCCGCAATGATAACAAAAGGATGTGGTGTCTGGAGCACCCAGAGGATGCCATCAATCATCCACTCCATGACGATCGCGAGCCCGTCGAAGAACCATTCGCCATTCGCCTGGAGCCAGTCAAAGAACGCCGCGGCGGTCTTGCCAACCGGGATCTTGGTTTCGGTCAGCCATTCCAGCACGTGTCACCTCTTGTCTGGCAGAAAACGCCCTGCCCGCCCCTGCGGACAGGGCCGGATATTACAGGCCCAGGGCCGCGTTCACCGCCGCAACAGCGTCACCACCATCCACGGTTGTCACACCATCGAGCCAGGCCACAAACGCATCCGGGTTCGCCTTCAGCCATGCTTCCGCCGCTGCATCCGGATCTTCGCCATCGTTCAGGATCGCGCCCATGATTTCGTTTTCCATGGCCAGCGTGAACTTCAGGTTGCCCAGCAGCGCACCCACGTTCGGGCATTCACCGACATAGCCCGCACGGGTGTTGGTGAAGACGGTCGCGCCACCAAGATCGGGACCAAAGAAATCATCGCCGCCGGTCAGATACCCCATATCAAAATTTGCGTTCATCGGATGTGGCTCCCAGCCAAGGAACACGATCGGTTCATCGCGCTTGGAGGCGCGCTCCACCTGAGCAAGCATACCCTGCTCGGAACTTTCCTTGACCTCAAAACCGCTCAGGCCAAAGGCGTCTGCATCAATCATTGACTGGATCAGGCGGTTTCCGTCGTTGCCCGGCTCGATACCGTAAATCTGACCATCCAGCGCATCTGCGTGTTTGGCGATGTCAGAAAAATCCTTAATTCCCAGATCCGTAGCAGCCTTATTTACAGCAAGCGTATACTTGGCGCCTTCAAGGTTTTCACGCACAGTATCGACAGTACCGGCTTCGCGGTATGGCGCGATGTCCCCTTCCATCGTCGGCATCCAGTTGCCGAGGAAAATATCAATGTCACCCTCGGCCATCGATGTGTATGTCACCGGGACCGACAAAACCTTGATGTCCGTCTCATATCCCAGTGCGCGCAGCACCACGGTGGTCGCCGCCGTCGTTGCGGTTATGTCAGTCCAGCCAACATCCGAAAATGTGACTTCTGTGCATTCAGCTGCAGCCGCTGATGCCATCGCGGCAAATGCCAGAGCTGATACAGTTGTTCTCAGGTACATGTCTGATCTCCCTTATTATATTTGGCGGAAGGGTGCGCAGGATTAATGGCGCGGTCAACCGCAAACCTGAATGAAAGCTGTTACAGGCCACAGGTTTATTCTGCCGCTTCACTGGCCTCGTTGTCCGGCAGAGCACGGAACACACCAATGAGCTTGTGAACCTCACCACTGGCATCGGCCCGCGCGAGACCAAAGGATTCGATCGGCACCGTTCTGCCGTCCTTTGTCACGATACGCAGCTGAAAACGGAAATTTCCGCCATCCCTGCTGATCCGGTCAACCTCGCTGCGCACCTTTTCCTGATCATCCGGATGATAGAAGTTAATGCCCGTTTCGAGATCCGGAGTGAACTTCTCCCGGTCTTCGCCATGAATGCGGTAGACCTCGTCAGACCAGTGCAACGTGTTATCCACCAAATTCACGGACCAGTACCCGACGCCAGCAAGATCCTGCAGCAGAAGGAGCTGCGCAACCGCGTCTTCCGCCTCGATACGAGAACCCACAACATCCGTAATGTCCGTTCCGACAGAGTAGATCGAGGAATTCGGAACAGACGGATCGGCGAAGACAAAATTCTCCGTCTTCATCCAGATCTCTCCCTCGCCATCCGGTCCCGGCAGGTGATCAACGTGTTCAATCCGGCCTGTGGTGCTGTCGAGCAGCAGATTGTCACGTTCGGCAACAGCTTCTGCGATCTCTTTGGGTGCGATTTCCTTAAACACGGCACCTTCAGCATCCGCGCGGGTGGTTCCTAGCAGGGCCGCCGATTTCTGGCTGATCCGCAGTACAGTACCGTCTGTCGACCGGTTCATCATATAAATTTCCGCGTGATCAAGGATCAGGTCAAGCTCCTGTGCAAGGCCCGGGAACTCGGACACAACCATGGTCACACCCTTCATCTGGCCGCGCATGTCAAAGAATGGGGAACAGGTCAGTTTGAACCGGGAGCCGCGCGATGTGAATTCACGCGAGATCGGTTCACCCAGCTTGAGCGTTTCGTTGCAGATCGGTGCAAGCGTCGGGAAGCCGTTCGGCACCACACACTGGCTGATATGCGGGTTCGACACCGGGCGCGTCAGACCGAACATATCGGTTGCCGCATTCGTGGCCTGGCTGATCTGCAGCGCTGTATCGAGCACCATGATCGACAATGGGGCGGTTTCCAGCACGGACATTAGCTCGCCGGTACGACCACTGAGTTCAGCCGCTGTCACCTGCAATTCTTCGTTGACGGTGATCAGTTCCTCGTTGGTGGACTGCAGCTCCTCATTTGAGGTTTCAAGCTCTTCGTTCGTTGCCTGCAGCTCCTCGTTGGTGGACTGAAGCTCTTCGTTCAGCGACTGCAGTTCCTCGTTCGAGGTTTCAAGCTCTTCGATGGTCTGCTGAAGCGCTTCGCGTGTCGTGGCCACTTCATCTTCAAGCAGCCGGATACGGTCGTGTTCAAAATCATCGCCCTGATCGGCCTGCTGGCTGGTGGCCCCTTTGGCGCGGTCAACCTGCACCTCGTTGAAAACCACCAGTGCCGCACGTTCGTTGATGTCCCGCGCGATGATCGGGTAAACATCCAGACGGACTTCCTCTTCGTCATCCTCCGCCAGAAGGTGCCGCACACCGGAACGTGTCTCGCCGTTTTTGAGCGCCAGTGTCACAAGGCTGCGCGCCTCTTCGCGGAAAGGTCGCCGGAGCAGGTCGATGTGCATCTTCAGGTTCGATGCCTCACTCACCTCAATAAAGTTGCTGACGTTTCCATAGACACGCACAATCGAATATTCGTCGGTCACCAGCATGGAATTTTTGCCGAGCGACAGCGCAAGAGCCTCGAACATCTGCCGGTCAGTGGAATCGCCTGTCGGCACCGAAGGCTGGACCGGATTGACCGCGCGGGACTGCGGCACGGTTCTGTTCGTTGAAAAGGGTGTTGTGTCGGCCCGCCGGATAGACCGTCGGCGGTAAATATGGGCCGAATTGCTATCCTGAACAAACATCTCGTCGGAACCTGCCACGCTTTCCGCGGTCCCGAGGAACATCAGGGAGCTCTCTGTCATGGCATAGTGGAAACGTGACATCACCTTGTGCTGGAGCGCATTGCCGAAATAGATCAGAAGATTGCGGCAGCACAGCAGATCGACCTTCTGGAAGGGCGGATCCTGACAGACGTTGTGATCGGAAAACAGAATGGCCGACCTGAGCGTGTCGATGACCCGGATGCCGTCGTTCTGCTGAATGAAATAGCGGTCGGCGAGTGTTTTGGGGATGTCGTTCAGTGCGGCCAGGCCGTAAATCCCCTTGCGGGCCACATCCAGCGCATCTTTGTCGATGTCTGTCGCAAAAATCTGGACGTGGTCTTTCAGCGGGACCTTGGCTCCACCGAGCGCTTCGCACAGCAGGATGGCAATGGAATAGGCTTCCTCACCCGTCGCACACCCGGCGATCCAGACCCGCAGCGGCCCGTGGCTTTTCTTTTTCAGAAGTGCGGGCAGCATGTCCCGCAGCTGTTCGAATTCGGATTTGTCCCGGAAAAAACGCGTTACGGAAATCAGCAGGTCCTTGAACAGCGCATCCACCGCATTCGGATTGACCCGGCAGAACTGCGTGTATTCCTCGTGGCTTTCAATCCCGAGGGCAATCATACGGCGTTCAATCCGCCGGTTGATCGTCGTCTGTTTATACTCGCGGAAGTCCACGCGCGTGCGGGCCAGAAGAATCTGCAGCAGATCAGAGGACGGGCTCTTTTCCGATTTCTCCTGGCGGAAGGCATCGAAATCGCGGGGCGATGTCAGGATTTTCTGCAGATGGGTGCCGATCTCAAACGGACGCAGCACGAGGTCCACACAGCCGGTCTGCATCGCAGCCATGGGCATGCCATCGTATTTCGCGCTTTCTGTGTCCTGCGCGATGGTGATGCCACCTGCCTCACGGATCGCCTGCACACCATACGCCCCATCCGTGCCGGTCCCGGACAGGATGATCGCCATGGATTTCTCACCATGCCCGTCCGCGAGGCTCAGCAGGAAACGGTCGACCGACGGCTTCGGCGAGGCGACTTCAGTGCTGGGCTCCACCAGAAACAGCTTGCCTTCATCATAGACCACGTCTGTTTTGGGGGGCGTCACGTAGATGACGTTTGGCTGGGGCACCATACCGTCAGTGACATCAACCACGCTCAGCGCGGTCTGTCGTGCGACAAGTTCGGTCATCAGACTTTTGTGGTGTGGCGACATGTGCTGGACGACCACATAGGCCACGCTCATATCTGTGGGCAGCGTAGAGACGAGTTCCCGGATCGCCTCAAGACCACCTGCCGAAGAACCGATCCCGATGATCGTCAGATCACTTGTTTCTGATGTGCTCACACTCAGCCCCCCTGATGTGTTTAGTCCGACCCTGCGTCCGGCGTTCCTCCAGATGTCTCACCCGGGGACCGCACTTGGCAACCCTTAGTTGCGTCTGATCGGGTAAATCTACCGATTTATTACGATTTTCCGTGAGATATCCGGGCAGAACGCGGCGCGCAACAGGCACCGTACGGTGCGTTTACCAAATTCGCAGCCGCATCAGGCAATCTGATCACAATAGTTTTATAGATAGTGTAATTCCAATGACCGATATGACACAGCCAGCCGCAATGCCCTCCGTGCTTTCAGAGCGTACAATGACGCTGAACCTTGTTTTGAGCGAACAGGCGGGCATTGTTATCCGCTCCTGCGAAGTCGTGGCCCGCGGTTTCCGGAACCGGATCTCTTTCAGCGGCGAACAGGACATCAGCGGTGTGCTTGTTTCCGTGCTGGACCGGGCGGTCCGTGACAGCCTTGAAAAAGTCCCCGATGAAGGAGCGCACGTTGTGTCGCTGCCGGAATTTCTGGTCGAGCTTCCGGGCCTCGCGCTGTCGGGCGTTCATCTGATGATCATGGAGACACGTGACGGGCTCCGCAGTGCTATCCTGCGGTTCAAGGAGTTCATGGGGTCGCTCGGAAACGCCTTTCTGCGCGATATCGGCTTTCAGGAAGAATACGCCAGTCACGCAGAGCGGCTGGCCACAAGTGTTCTGTCCGACATCTGTATGCCGATGCTCAATCTGTGCCGTGAAATGGAGTTCGCACTGGCCGATGGTCTGGCCGAACCGGCACCCGAGATTGTCGCCAGGGCCCGCGAATTCGAATTTCAGACCGAACTTCTCAAACGGTTCATCTTTAACGCGGGGCGCGGCATGTCAGACCCGACGCTTGCGCACCTGAGCTCAGAGGTTCCCGCCTCTGTCAGACTGCTGCCCGGGCAACGGTAGCGGTCACCCTTGGCGCGGCTCCGGTCCCGTGGCAGAAGATGTCGGAGACCGAGACCGGAGCCGCCCATGATCTTTCTTCACAACGACTCACTGCGCGTTCAGGTATTTCCGGTGGGCGCAACGCTGGCCGGCCTCTGGCTGAGGGGGACTGCAGCCCATTCCCTTGTACTGGGAACGGAAAATGGCGCTGGGTATGACAATGAACTGACCTATGCAGGCGCGGTGGTCGGCCCGGTTGCCAACCGTCTCAGGAATGCACGGGCAAAGCTCGACAGGCAGATTCTGACCCTGCCCGCCAATGATGGCAACCACACCCTGCACGGCGGCCCGGACGGCCTGCACAGGGATATGTGGGAAGTGAGCGACCAGACCACAGACACCGTTACGCTGCACACAAAACGCGCACAGGGCGAAGGCGGCCTGCCCGGAAACCGGACGTTTCAGGTACAGTATGCACTGAATGACCCCATGTGCCTGAATGTGATCCTCTCCGCCACAACGGATGCAGACACACTGATCAATCTGGCGCACCACCCCTACTGGAACCTCGACGATTCAGAAGATGTGTCCGGCCATACTCTGAAAGTTCACGCGACAGAGTACCTCCCGACAGATGCGGACACACTGCCGAACGGGGTTCGGGTCCCTGTCGCAGGCAGCCCATACGATTTCCGGAAACCCCGCCCCATTCCTGTCAGTCAGTCTCTGGACGCCAGTATCTGTCTCTCAGAAAACCGCCGCGACTCGCCTGTAACGGCGGCAGTTCTGACCGGGTCGACGGGGGTCAGTATGACAATCGACACCACCGAGCCGGGCCTGCAGATTTATAATGGCAGCGGTTTGCCACTGTCCTCACTGACACTGCATGATGGCCGCACTCTTGCCCCTTTTGCGGGCGTGGCGCTGGAACCACAGGGATGGCCGGATGCCCCGAACCATCCTGATTTCCCAAGCATAGTGCTGCGCCGCGGGCAGCAATACCGCCAAATCACCCGGTACCGGTTTTCGGTCTGATTGTCTGAAAATGTCATGTTCCGGTCATCCAGACGCCCTGCGACCGGCAGAAATATCCTGCATGTTGTGTGGCGTAACGAGTAATTTTTTACCCGCAAAGGAACCGGTCATGTCAGAGCAACCTGTGAAAGCTCCAGCCCCCTCTCCCGCACCATCCGGTGCAGGCGCCAAACAATCCGCACCTGCAGCACCACAGCCGGTGATTACCGATTACGCCAGCCTCTGAGGCCTGAATCCACTGGCAGTACCCGCGCACAAGTCGTATCCTGCGAGGTATGACCGAACCTGTATCCGCCATCCGGAATCTGGGCCCCGCCATGGAGACTGCCTGCGCCGCTGCGGGCATACATTCTGCGGATGAACTGCGCGCCCTGGGCCCCGACGAGACCTACACCCGGTTGCTGCAGAACGGCACACGACCGCATTTTATCGGATATTATGTACTGGTCATGGGGCTTCAGAACAGACCCTGGAACGATTGCCGTGGCGAAGAAAAGAAAGCGCTGCGCAAACGCTTTGATGCAATCAAGGCAAAAGCCTTTGATCAGGATCTCGATGCATTTGAGCAGATGATGAACCAGATCGGCATCCGTAAAGCGGGCCAGACCTGAAACAAAAAAGGGCCGGTCTGACCGGCCCCTTCCCAATTCTGTGATGTCTGGCTTATCAGCCGACGAGTTCCATACCGGAAAAGAAGTATGCGATTTCGACAGCGGCTGTTTCCGGCGCGTCGGAACCGTGTACGGAATTCTCGCCAACGCTTTCAGCAAACTCAGCGCGGATTGTGCCCGGCGCCGCATCCGCAGGATTGGTTGCGCCCATGACTTCGCGGTTCTTTGCAATAGCCCCTTCGCCTTCGAGAACCTGCACCACAACCGGTGCCGATGCCATGAATTCGCACAGTTCGTCATAGAACGGGCGTTCGGCGTGTACGGCGTAAAATACACCTGCCTGTTCCTTAGTCATGTGAATGCGCTTTTGCGCGACGATGCGCAGGCCTGCGTCCTCGAACTTGGCATTGATCTTGCCTGTCAGGTTGCGGCGGGTTGCATCGGGTTTGATGATCGAGAATGTGCGCTCAAGAGCCATTGGGGTTCTCCGGGTTGTTCAGCCGCGGCAACGCGCCCCGGCGATGTGAATTTCGCGGCTCACCTAACACGGGTCCTGCTGTAAGAAAAGCCGAGATTGACGCCGCCCGGTGGATGCGTCACACCGCGCCCATGCTACGTATTTCGGACATAAGCTATTCGGTTGCCGGCCGCCCGCTTTTTGAGGAAGCAGGCTGTGTGATCCCTGATGGTCACAAGGTCGGGCTGGTCGGCCGCAATGGTGCCGGCAAGACCACCCTGTTCCGCCTGATCCGGGGCGAACTGGCTTTGGACGGTGGCGCCATCTCTCTGCCGTCACGCGCTAAAATCGGTGGTGTGGCACAGGAGGTTCCATCCTCGTCCACCTCGCTGATTGACACCGTTCTGCAGGCAGACACCGAACGTACCGAACTGCTGCGGGAAGCGGAGACCACCACTGACCCCGCGCGGATCTCCGAAGTTCAGACACGGCTTGCTGACATCGATGCCTGGTCCGCTGAGGGTCGCGCCGCGGCTATTCTCAAAGGCCTCGGCTTTGATGACGCCGAACAGCAGATGCCCTGCTCCGATTTTTCGGGCGGCTGGCGCATGCGGGTGGCCCTGGCTGCTGTGCTTTTTGCCCAGCCCGACCTTCTCTTACTGGACGAACCGACCAACTACCTGGATCTGGAAGGCGCGCTCTGGCTTGAAGCCTATCTGGCGAAATACCCGCACACAGTGATCATTATCAGCCACGACCGTGGCCTGCTGAACCGTGCGGTCGGGGCCATTCTGCATCTCGAAGACCGCAAACTCACCTACTACCAGGGCCCTTATGACCAGTTCGCCCGCCAGCGCGCGGAGCAGCGCGCCGTTCAGGCCGCCATAGCCAAGAAACAACAGGCCCGGCGCGACCACATGCAGGCGTTTGTGGACCGCTTCAAGGCAAAGGCATCCAAGGCCAAACAGGCCCAGTCCCGCCTGAAAATGATCGAAAAAATGGACATGATCGCTTCGCCTGAACAGGCGGCAAAACGTGTTTTCACCTTCCCGGAACCCGAAGAGCTCTCGCCACCGATCATCTCCATCGAAGGGGGTGCTGTGGGATATACCGACACACCCGTTCTCAGTCGCCTGAACCTGCGCATCGACCAGGATGACCGCATCGCGCTGCTGGGCAAGAATGGTCAGGGCAAATCCACCCTGTCCAAACTGCTCAGCAACCGGCTGAAACTGATGGGCGGCAAGGAAGTGCGCTCGGGCAAACTGCGTATCGGTTTCTTTGCACAGCATCAGGTGGACGAGCTGAACGCCAATGAGACGCCTTTGCAGCATATAATCTCCGCCCGTCCGGGCGTGCTGCATTCAAAACTGCGCGCCCAGCTTGCAGGTTTCGGGCTGGGAGCGGATCAGGCGGATACCGAAGTCGGTCGGCTCTCAGGTGGGCAGAAAGCGCGCCTGTCGCTGTTGCTGGCCACGCTGGACGCGCCACACCTGCTGATCCTTGACGAACCAACCAACCACCTGGACATCGAAAGCCGCGAGGCCCTGGTCGAGGCGCTCACTGGCTATTCCGGCGCGGTGATCCTTGTCAGCCACGACATGCATTTGCTGAGCATGGTTGCAGACCGCCTGTGGCTGGTCTCTGACGGCACTGTCAAACCCTACGAGGACGACCTCGAAGCCTACCGGCAGATGCTGCTGACACCCGCCAGACCGGTCAGCAAATCCAGCGCCCCCAAACCACAGCCGAAAGCAAAACGCGCCAGCCGGGACGAAATCCTCGCCATGAAATCTGACGTGCGGAAATCCGAGGAACGCGTCGAAAAGCTCAACGATATGCGCGACCGCCTGGCCACAAAACTCGCGGACCCGGCACTCTATGAGGACGCCAAGGGCGGCGAGCTGGAAGTCTGGAACAAAAAATACGCGGAAGTCATGCAGGCACTGGAACGCGCCGAAACTCTCTGGATGACGGCGCTGGACCGCCTTGAAAAGGCGCAGACGCAATGAACTTCTTCTGGCGGAAAATATCCCGGGGTCCGGGGCAGCGCCCCGGCGGGCTGACATGATCATCGACAGTGCATTTTTGATCACAGCCTTTGTCACCATGTTTGTGGTGATTGATCCCATCGGTCTGGCACCGCTGTTCGTCGCCCTGACGCAAGGAATGTCCGATCAGGCCCGGCGCCGGATTGCGGTACGGGCCACGCTGACCGGCGTTCTCATTCTGCTGGCCTTCGCGGCCTTCGGGGAAGCACTCCTGAGCTTTATCGGCATCTCCATGCCCGCCTTCCGGGTCGCGGGTGGTGTCCTGCTGTTTCTGACGGCGCTCGACATGTTGTTTGAGCGGCGCACAAAACGCCGCGAAGACCAGTCCGAAGAAGATGACCACGATGACCCCTCCGTCTTTCCGCTGGCGATCCCTCTGATTGCGGGGCCCGGCGCCATTGCTTCTGTGATCCTGCTCATGGGCCAGCGTCCGGGGATTGAGGGCACGATCATGGTGCTCGGAGTAACCGGAGCCGTGCTGCTGATCGTGCTGGGGTTCTTTTTTGCCAGCGGCATCATCGAACGGGCGCTCGGGCGCACCGGGATCACTGTGGTGACACGTCTGCTGGGCATGCTGCTGGCCGCCCTCTCCGTGCAGTTCGTGCTTGATGGCCTCGCCGCCTTCGGGTTTGGCCCGGGCACAGGCTGAAATCCTGCCAGCGCGCGCCTATATAAAGGTCAGACACAGCACAGGAGAGCATCCGTGACCGGAAACGACGTCGGCAGCCTGATTTACCTGATCATCCTTGGTCTGATGGTCATCAGCTGGTTTGTCGCACAGAACCGGGCCTCCATGAACAAAACGTTCCAGGCAGCGGCCGTCTGGGCGCTGATCTTTCTTGGCGCCATCGCGGCTTACGGCCTCTGGGACGACATCAGCAATACGGTCATGCCACGCCAGACCAGCTATGCCGACACAGGACAGACCGTCGTGCCACGCCACGCCGACGGGCATTATTACCTGCGCGCGGTTGTGAATGACACGCCGGTCGATTTTGTGATCGACACCGGCGCCACGGATATGGTGCTGACACGGCGTGATGCTGAAGCCATTGGTCTTGATCCGGAGACCCTGATCTATTCCGGTCGGGCGATGACCGCCAATGGTATGGTGGAAACAGCGGCGGTCCGGCTGGACAGCGTCACGCTGGGCTCGGTCACCGACACAAATCTACCAGCTGTCGTGAACGGCGGAGAAATGTCACAATCCCTGCTGGGTATGAACTACCTCCAGCGCTGGGGCAGCATCGAAATCTCCGGTGGGGAACTGACGCTGACGCGATGACGCTCAGGTCTCCGCCTTCTTCTCCCATCGCCCTGATTCCTCGGACCAGTATTGTGCCGTCACACCGGCATCCTTCAGCGCCTTCCACTGGCCGCGCGCTGTATCCACAGCAGCAGGATCGTTGCCGTCAAACAGGACGCAGACCCGGGCAAGAGCATTCACTTCGTCCGGTGTGACCGGCGCACCATCGACGATCATCACGCAATCCGCACCGTTTGCTGCGGGCTCTGTTCCGGCCGACAGCAGGACGGGCTGCTGAGCGTCATGCGCTCCCCCCGCCAGCCCATGCGGCAGGAACCCATCCGCCGGGGTCAGCCACAGCTGCTGATCAAGCCAGTCCATCCGCGAAAATTCGGTTCCCCGCACCAAAACGCGCCATCCTGCCTGCCCCGCCTTGTCGAGCAGCATGGCCAGCGTCTGTTCCAGCGGATGCCGGGTCAGATGGTAGAACATCGCCGTGCCCAAAGGATCACTCCGTTTCGTAGTTATCCGCAATCAGCCGGTCGAGCGCGCGCACCCCCCAGCCCGTTGCCCCTTTGGGCGCGAGGGGCGTCTCTGATTTCAGCGAGGCGACCCCGGCAATGTCCAGATGAATCCAGGGCATGTCATCACGCACAAACCGCTGCAGATACTGGGCAGCGGTGATCGAGCCGCCCGGACGGCCACCGATGTTTTTCATATCAGCCACCGGCGATTTCAGCATGTCATCATAGGCCTGCCCCAACGGCATGCGCCATGCCCCTTCGTTTTCATCATCGGCCGCGCGCAGGAAGGATTTGCAGAAATCATCGTGGTTGGAAAAGACACCCGCATTCTCGTGCCCAAGACCAATAATGATCGCGCCGGTGAGCGTTGCCAGATCAATCATACCCGCAGGTTCAAACCGTTCCTGCGCGTACCACATAACGTCACACAGAACGAGGCGCCCCTCAGCATCCGTATTGAGGATTTCCACGGTATCGCCCTTCATCGATTTGACGACATCTCCCGGACGGATCGCAGAGCCTGACGGCATATTCTCGACCAGCCCCACCAGGCCCACGACATTCGCTTTGGCTTTGCGCAAGGCAAGGGCACGCATGACCCCGGCCACAGTGCCTGCCCCACCCATGTCCATGGTCATGTCTTCCATGCCAGCTGCCGGTTTCAGGCTGATGCCACCGGTGTCAAAAACGACGCCCTTGCCGACAAGCGCCAGCGGTGCCTCGCCTTCAGCGCCGCCATTCCACTGCATCACCACCACCTTGGAGGGGCTGTCCGAGCCCTGTCCGACCGCCAGCAGCGTACGCATACCCAGTTCCTCGAGTTGTTCCTCGTCCAGGACTTCAACCTGCAGACCAAGACTTTCCATCTGCTCGAGGCGGTCCGCGAATTCCGTCGTCGTCAGCACATTCGCAGGCTCATTGACCAGGTCGCGTGAGAAAAAGCACCCTTCGGCAACGGCGATATGCGGGGCCGCGGCGGCGGCCGTCGTTTCGGGATCGCTGCACATCACCTCAACACTGCCAGCCGGCGCCGTGGCAGAGGTTTTATGATCGTCAAAGCTGTAGTCGCGCAGCAGAACACCGGACACCAGATGACCAACACGGCGCAGCCGCCCGGAGGCGATAAGCAGATCCGCCCTGCCCCGCAGTTTGCCAAGCGCACCGCCTGCCCGGCGCGCCAGCGTTTCCGAGGCATTCCGCGGCAGACACACAACGTCGACCGCCCGGGCCGCCATGCCCGCAGGCCAGGCCAGCGTCAGAACACTGCCCTCTTTCAGCCCGTCCTCAGACTGCGCCTCCAGCGCCCGTTTCAGCGCCCCTTTGCACAGCCGGTTAACCCGGCGGCCCGCAACGTCCAGACGCCCTTCGGCATCGACAATGACCGCGATCCGGCCTGCATGTTCCGCGAAGCGCTCAATGTCATGAGCGGAAAAACTGACGGGCGTTGGCTGGGTCATGGATGCGTCCTTTCATGATGTCCTGCCTTCGACCTAGCGCGCTGCGCTTCGGTTGACCAGATAGCAGTTTTATACCCCGTCTGATTGGTCTAGTCTGGCCGCGACGGCGCCGAAGTGACTGAAGGGGGACAGCTTGGTCAGAATTGACAGATATGTGCTGTCGCAACTGCTGCTGCTGTTTGGATTTTTCGCACTGGTGCTGGTCGCTGTTTTCTGGATCAACCGCGCCGTGGTGCTGTTTGACCGCCTGATCAGTGATGGACAGTCTGCCCTTGTGTTTCTTGAGTTCACCGCGCTCGGCCTGCCAAAACTCATTACAACAGTTCTGCCCATCGCGACCTTCTGTGCGGCTGTGTACGTGACCAACCGTCTGAATAACGAGAGCGAACTGACCGTTATGCAGGCCACAGGATCTGGGCCGTTCCGGCTGGCCCGCCCGGTCCTCGTCTTTGGTGTGATTGTCTTTATGATGGCATCCGTTCTGCAGCATTTTCTGGTGCCACTGGCACAGCAACAGCTGGACGAGCGCGAAGCAGAAATATCACAAAACGCGACCGCCCGTCTTCTGACCGAAGGAACCTTCCTGAACCCTTCGGCAGGGGTGACCTTTTACACCCGCGAGATTGATGCCGATGGTGTACTGCGCGACGTGTTCCTGTCGGACCGGCGTGATCCCACCGAAGGCGTCATTTACACGGCCACCGAAGCCTATCTGATCAGAAACGGGACCGGTACAACGCTGATTATGGTGGATGGCATGGCCCAGCGTCTGGGGACGTTCCGCAACCGGCTGTCTATCGCGAATTTCCGGGATTTCTCTTTTGACATCTCATCGCTGGTACGGAACGACACGCGTGTCACGGTGCGTGCGCGTACTATGACAACACCACAGCTTCTGACACCGCGTGAGGAGCTTTCAGAAAGAACAGGCCAGCCGGAAGGCACTCTCGCAGAAGAATTCCATGCACGGTTTGCTGAACCATTGTTCTGCATCGTCGCAGCACTGATCGGGTTCACGACCCTGCTCATTGGCGGGTATTCACGGTTCGGCGTCTGGCGCGAGGCTTGTCTCGCCTTTGGCCTGCTGGTCCTGATTGATGGCGTGCGCAGTACACTCGTAGACCCCGTCCGGGACGACGCGCGGCTCTGGCCGATACTCTACCTTCCCGTGCTAACCGGTGCACTGGTAGCTCTGAGCATGCTCTGGATTGCCGCCCGCCCCAAACGGCGCCGGCGTACTGCAAAGGAGGCCGTGGCGTGATTCTGCACTTTTACTTTGCACGCCGGTTTGCCATGAGCATCCTTGTGATCACGGTGGTTCTTTTTGCGCTCGTGGCGCTTGTCGACCTTGTGGACCAGACCCGCAAATTTGGCGATTTCGGAATCAGTTTTGCTCAGATCCTGGGGCTGACGCTTCTGAATGTGCCTGAAACCATCAATCAGATCCTGCCGCTCATTATGATTCTGGCGACCGTCGTCCTGTTTGTTGGTCTCGCACGGACGTCTGAACTTGTCGCCGCCCGGGCTGCCGGGCGATCTGCGCTGCGGACGCTGATCGCACCTGTTGTTGTGGCAGTCATCATTGGCGGACTTGCTGTGACCATGCTGAACCCGATTGTGGCTGGCACTTCGGCCAGATACAGCCAGCTCACGGAAAGTTACCGCTCGGGAGGCGCTTCAACCCTGTCCATCTCGCGCGAAGGCCTGTGGCTGCGACAGGGCAGCGAAACGGGGCAGACAGTCATCCGCGCGTGGCGCTCAAACAAAGATGCGTCAGTTCTTTATGATGTGATGTTCATGGAATACGCGCCGGGCGGTAACCCGGTCCGGCGGATCGGAGCCGAAAGCGCCGCGCTGGAGCCCGGGGGGTGGGTGCTGAAGAATGCCAAGGAATGGCCACTGCAGGAGGGCCAGAATCCCGAAGCAAACGCGCAGGTCCACGAACGGCTTGAGGTACCATCCACGCTGACCCTTGAACGCATCCGCGAGAGCTTTGGCAGGCCGGGCTCGATTTCGATCTGGGAACTGCCTGATTTCATAGACCAGCTGGATCAGGCGGGTTTTTCGTCGCGTCAGCACAGGGTCTGGTTTCAGTCCGAACTCGCACGCCCGCTGTTCCTGATGTCGATGGTTCTTGTTGCGAGCGCGTTTACCATGCGCCATACCCGTTTCGGGGGCACCGGTATGGCGGTGCTGGCTGCTGTATTGTTGGGGTTCAGTTTGTATTTCATCCGCAGTTTTGCGCAGATCCTCGGGGAAAACGGTCAGATACCGGTATATCTTGCGGCCTGGGCCCCACCTGCTGCCTCTGTTCTGCTGGCGCTTGGCCTCCTGCTTCATGCGGAGGACGGCTGATCTGATGCGACTGATTCTGACTCTACTGCTTTTGGTTCTGGCGCCGGCGATACTCGCCGCGCAGGATGCCGGTGACGGACAGAAACCTGCGGTTCTGATCGCGGATGAACTTTTTATCAGTCAGGACCGCGTGCTGGTCGCGCGGGGAAACGTAGAAGCGTTTCAGGGCACGTCGCGCATGACCGCCCAGGAAATCCGCTATGACCGCAGCACCGGTGCTCTGACGGTGCAGGGCCCCATTGTTCTGACAGACGGAGGTCAGAGCACCATTCTGGCATCAGCCGCCGAACTGGACAGCAGGCTGCAGGCCGGTCTTCTGAAGGGCGCACGTCTGGTGCTGAGCCAGCAGCTTCAGCTCGCAGCCGTTCAATTGCAGCGGGTCAGTCCCCGTTATGACCAGCTTTACAAAACAGCGGTGACCTCGTGTCAGGTCTGCGAAGACGGCAAGCCTCCTCTCTGGCAGATCCGCGCCAAACGCGTCATCCATGACCGCGAAGAACGGCAGCTTTATTTCGATCAGGCACAGTTCATGATCCGCAATACGACGATTGCCTATCTTCCGCGCCTGCGCCTGCCGGATCCCACACTTGAGCGTGCAACCGGTTTTCTGATCCCGTCCCTGCGCACGACGTCGGAACTCGCGACAGGCATCAAGGTTCCCTATTTTATCGTCATTGACGACCATCGCGACGTCACTGTAACGCCCTACATCTCATCCCGGACACGCACCCTCGAGCTGCGGTACCGTCAGGCTTTTGTGAACGGACGTATCGAGTTCAACACGGCGATCAGCCGCGATGACGAACGCCCCGGCGACACGCGTGGGTATGTCTTCGGATTCGGTGCCTTTGAACTCCAGAACGATTTCCGGCTGACCTTTGACATCGAAACGACCAGTGATGACGCGTATCTCAAAGACTACGATTTCTCGGACAAAGACCGGCTCGACAGCGAGCTCAATGTGCAGCGGGCGCGTCGGGATGAATTCATCTCAGGCAGCCTCATTGCCTTCAGGTCACTGCGGGACGAGGATGATAACTCGACACTGCCGACCATTGTGGCGGACGGGGTTTATGAAAAGCGTTTCTTTCCTTCGCTCACGGGGGGCGAATTCCGGCTGAATGCCAAAGCACACAGCCATTACCGCTATTCTGACGACGATATTGTCGGGCGCGATGTTTCCCGCTTTAATGTCGATGCCTCTTGGCTGCGGGGCTGGACACTGCCTGGTGGCCTGCGCACTGAAACGACGCTGACCCTCGCCGGAGACATCTTCAACATCACCCAGGACAGCACCACGAACCAGAACCAGACCCAGCTGACCCCGGGTGGCGCCATCGCATTCCGCTATCCGATGGCGCGTCAATCCGCGGAAGGCGTCACGCACTTTCTGGAGCCGGTCGCCCAGATCGGCTGGACAGGTGGCGACCGGCTGGACATCCCCAACGAAGAAAGCACACGGGTTGAGTTTGACGCAGGTAACCTGCTGTCACTTTCGCGGTTTCCGGCACCCGACCGGCGCGAAAGGGGCACGGTCGGCGCCTACGGGATCAACTGGGCGCGGTCTGATCCGGAGGGGCTGGAGACATCGCTGACACTGGGGCAGGTTTTCCGGAACATGGCAGATGACAGCTTTTCAGAATCTTCCGGTCTGACGGGCGGGACATCTGATTTCCTGCTGGCAGGACAAATGAAAACGCGTACCGGTTGGGCCATCACAGCCCGAACCCTCTTCAGCGACAGTTTCGACTTCACAAAGGCCGAGATCCGCGGACAGTACAGCAACGCACGCACGAGCGTCACCGGAATGTACCTGTGGCTTGTGGAAGATGCGGATATTTCCTCCGCAGACGACGTATCTGAGATCTCGCTCGACGGCTCTTACAGGGTGGACCGGCACTGGACGGCAAATGCGGACTGGCGGTATGACCTGACTGACAACCGGGCGACCACTGTCGGAATCGGGTTCAACTACAGCAATGAATGCGTGACGGTGGATGTCTCGGCCGCGCGCCGCTTTACAACCTCGACAAGCCTTGAGCCTTCGACCAGTCTGGGGTTTAACATCGGCCTGCGTGGCTTCTCGGCACGCAAAGGCACAGATACATACGCAAGAACATGCAAAAGCTAGGCAAAATGAGCATCATAAAACGTCTGGGAACCGCTGCGGCACTGGCCGTAGCCACCTTCAGCGCCGCGCCGGTGGCCGCACAGGGCCTGTTTGACCCGGTGGTTTTCGTCAATGACGACGTTGTGACGGAATACGAGGTGGAACAGCGGCAGCGCTTTCTGACGCTGCTGAACGCACCCGGCAGTTCCCGTGAAGCGGTAATCGAAACGCTGATCGACGAACGTCTGCGGGCGCAGGCCGCAGATGACGCCGGACTGACCCTTACCCCGGAAGGTCTGGAAGCCGGAATTGCGGAGTTTGCCGCGCGTACAAACCTGGAACCGGATGAGTTCATAGCGCAGCTTGAACAGAACGGCGTGGACCGCGCGACGCTGGTGTCGTTCCTGAGCGTCGGTCTGACGTGGCGCGATCTGATCGCCGGGCGCTTTGGGCGCCGTCTGCAGATTTCAGAAGAAGAGATCGACCGCGCGCTCGCGTCCTCCACCAGCTCCGGCGGTATCCGTGTGCTGGTTTCGGAGATCATTATCCCCGCGCCCGCAGACCGGCGCGCCGAGGTTGAGGAACTGGCCCGCGAGATTGCACTGTCCCAGTCCGAGGCCGAGTTCTCCGACTATGCCCGCCGGTTTTCTGCAACGGCATCGCGTACGTCAGGCGGCCAGCTGCCCTGGCAACCTCTGGCGCAGCTCGCGCCTGTACTGCGGCCTCTTCTGTTGTCACTCGCTCCCGGCGATGTGACTGATCCGCTGCCGCTTCCGGATGCCGTGGCCCTCTTCCAGCTTCGCGACATTCAGGAAACATCAGCTGCAGAACGCGCCTATGCGTCCGTTGAATACGCCGCCTACTATATCCCCGGCGGTCTCTCACCTGCCGGCCTGGCTGCTGCCAGTGATCTGCGTGCCGAAACCGACAGCTGTGACGACCTTTTCGCAACAGCCCAGGGGCAGCCCGAAGAAGTTCTGGTCCGCGAAGCCCTGCCGCCTGCAGAAATCCCGCAGGACATCGCCATTGAGCTCAGTAAACTTGATCCGGGCGAGATTTCGACGGCCCTGACGCGCAATAACGGCCAGACGCTGGTTTTCCTTATGCTCTGCGGTCGTACAGCGGCCGTGAACGAGGAAGTCGAACGTGAGGATGCCGCCGCAGCGATCCGGTCGCGGACACTCAACAACTACTCCGAGGGCTACCTCGCACAGCTGCGCGCTGACGCCCGTATCGAAACACCATGACCGACGGGCCATTGCCGGTGCTGATCACCTGCGGCGAGCCCGCAGGAATCGGCCCGGAAATTGCGGTGGGCGCCTGGGCCGCGCTTCGGAAAACTGTTTCCATGGCCTGGATCGGTGATCCCCGCCATCTGCCCGGCGGGACACATTGGCAGGAGATCAGTACGCCGGATCATGCCGGGGCGGTTTGTGCAGAAGCACTGCCTGTCCTGCCGCACAGGTTTGCCGGAACTGCGGACAAAGGTGAGGCCGACCCACGGAACGCACAGGGTGTGATTGATGTGATTGCGCGCGCCGTTGATCTCGTGAAAACGGGACAAGCCGCGGCACTCTGCACTGCCCCCATCCACAAGAAAGCACTGATTGACGGGGCTGATTTTCAGTACCCCGGGCACACGGAATACCTCGGTGCGCTGGCCGGACAGGACACACGGGCGGTGATGATGCTGGCCTCCGATGCGCTGCGCGTTGTTCCGGTGACGATCCACATTGCCCTGCAGGACGTGCCACGGGAACTGACGCCGGAGTTGCTGCGCGAAACAGTGGAAATCACCCACCGGGATCTGCGCGACAGGTTCGGTATTGCGGATCCGCGCCTTACCGTGGCCGGCCTCAATCCACACGCAGGCGAAGGCGGTGCGATGGGACAGGAAGAACTCGACTGGATCGCACCTCTGATCCGGGACATGGCCGCTGAGGGCATGCAGATCACGGGCCCGCTGCCCGCAGATACGATGTTTCATGCAGCAGCCCGCGCGGGCTACGACGCTGCGATCTGTATGTATCACGATCAGGCGCTGATCCCGATTAAGACGCTGGACTTTGACCGGGGCGTGAACGTCACCCTCGGACTGCCGTTTATCCGCACGTCGCCGGATCATGGCACCGCATTTGATATCGCCGGGAAAGGCATTGCCAACCCTTTGAGCATGGCAGAAGCCGTCCGTCTCGCAGCACGCATGGCCGGAGCCCTCTGAGATGGCCACAATCGACAATCTGCCCCCCCTGCGCGAGGTCATCCGCAGCCACGACCTGCAGGCCCGCAAATCGATGGGACAGAACTTTCTGCTCGACCTGAATCTCACGGCCAAGATAGCCCGCCAGGCCGGCGACCTGTCCGCCTGCGATGTTCTGGAAATCGGCCCCGGCCCCGGAGGCCTGACACGCGGTCTGCTGGCCGAGGGCGCGCGCAGGGTGCTTGCCATTGAAAAGGACGCACGCTGCCTGCCCGCCCTGCGGGAGATCGCGGATGCAAGTCCGGGCCGGCTCGATATCATAAACGGTGACGCGCTGGACATCGATCCGCTGGACAGCCTGACGCCGCCCATACGGGTTGCGGCCAACCTGCCCTACAACGTCGGCACGGAACTGCTGGTACGCTGGCTGACGCCTGCTGAGTGGCCGCCTTTCTGGCAGAGCCTGACCCTGATGTTTCAGCGTGAAGTGGCAGAACGGATCGTGGCGCAGCCCGGCAGCAAAGCCTATGGCAGACTGGCAATACTATCACAATGGCGGGCGGATGCCCGGATTGTGATGCAGCTGCCGCCTGAGGCCTTCACGCCCCCGCCGAAAGTATCGAGCAGCGTTGTGCATCTGGATGCGCTGGAGCGCCCGCGCTTTGAAGCCGATGCGGCCATCCTGAGCCGCGTGGTGGCCGCGGCCTTCAACCAGCGTCGGAAAATGCTGCGGGCCTCGCTGAAGGGGATCGCACCCGATATCGAAGATCGCCTGATCGCGGCGGGCATCCGCCCCACAGATCGCGCGGAACAGATCCCTCTGGAAGGTTTTTGCGCGCTGGCCCGCGCGGTCGCCCGGACCTGAACGCGCCGGGCTGAACTGACGGTAAGAAGCGAAACCGCCGGGTGGCTTATTCAGCCGCCTCCGGCGCATCATCGCCACCACCTGAGGGTTTCTCAGGGGCATCATTATCCGCCCGCTGGCGCGGTTTGCGGCGCGGGGCACGACGCTGACGGGGTTTGCTCTCCGGTGTCTCAACCAGATTGCTGTCGCCGTCTTCACTGCTGTCACCGCCCTGCGGCTGCTGATCGGGCTGGTTCTGCTGCTGTTGCGCTTCGCGTTCCTGGCGTTCTGCACGTTCGCGGTCACGTTCCGCCTGGCGTTCGCGGTTCTGGCGTTCCTGCTCTTCGCGGCGCGCTTCAATCTCACGCTGCGCCTCGCTCAGCATGCGGGTGTAATGCTCCGCGTGCTGCTGAAAGTTCTCAGCCGCGACGCGGTCATTGCTCAGTTGCGCATCCCGTGCAAGCTGGTTGTATTTCTCGATGATCTGCTGCGGCGTGCCGCGGACCTTCCCTTCCGGGCCCGAACTGTCGAACACACGGTTGACGACGTTGCCGCCCTGATTGTTATTCGACCGGTTACGGTTGCTCTTCGAGCGGGACCGGGATCTCGATGATTTCATGAAGCTGTCTCAGCCTTCGTGCTGTTGATCGTAGGGCCGGTTGCGCGCTGCGCGCCTTGTTGGACCGGAATGCGATATGTTGGGCTTAACGCCGCGCGGGACCATGCCTTTGGCATATCCACCGCTGCAACGCCCTAGGAATAAGCACGGCTCATGGGTTGCCGCAAGGGGTATTCCGGTTTTTGGGTCATATTACGCAGTTTTTCGTGTCTTTTCAGACCAATTCACCCCGGTTTAGCCGCTGAAACCACCCTGTCACGGCCTTCCAGATCCGGGAGAATCGCCACCTCACCCCACCCCTGGTCGCGAAAGATATCCCTAACGGCGCTGCCCTGCTGCCATCCGGTTTCAACCAGAACGCGACCCTCGGCGCTGAGATACTGCTGGGCCTCTGCCGCGATCAGGCGGTAAACGCTCAGCCCGTCCCCCTCGTCTGTCAGGGCCATACGCGGCTCGTACCGGCTGAGTTCAGGCTGCACATCGGCCATTTCACCCGCCGCCAGATAAGGCGGATTGGAAACGATCAGATCAAAACGGCCTTCGACCTTGTCAAACCAGTCAGACTGCAGCACTTCGGCGCGTTCCTGAACACCGAGGCGGACCAGATTGGCGCTGGCCTGCAGACAGGCCGCCTCACTCAGATCCACCGCCATACCCGTGGCACCGATGCGTTCCGCCAGCAGCGTTCCCAGGATGCAACCGGACCCGGTGCCAAGATCCAGAACGCGCGCGAAAGGTGCCGCCAGTGCTGCCTCAATCAGGCTTTCGGTCTCCGGGCGCGGGTCCAGCACGTCGCGGCTGATGGCAAAGTCGCGCCCATAGAAAGCACGTGCGCCGATCAGCTGTGACACCGGAACACGTACCGCCCGGAGTGCGATCAGCTGATCATAACGTTCGGCTACTTCCGGGGCGATATCCTCCGGCGCAATCAGAGTCACGCGCGCCGCGTCCACCTGTGCTGCGTGCGCCAGCAGCAGCCGGGCATCGCGCGCCGGGTCCGGCACACCAGCGGCCCGCAGACGGGCAACGGCCGTGACCATCGCTTCGGCGGCCGTGGTCATGCGCCCATCTCGGCCAGCATCCGCGCCTGCGCATCTGCCGTCAGCGCGTCAACGATTTCATCGAGATCACCCTGCATCACAGCATCCAGCCGGTAGAGCGTCAGATTGATCCGGTGATCCGTCATCCGCCCCTGCGGGAAATTATACGTCCGGATCCGTTCTGACCGGTCACCGGAGCCGACCTGTGCGGCGCGGTCGGCAGACCGTTCGCTGTCTGCCCGGCTGCGTTCCAGATCGTAGAGCCGCGCACGCAGCACCTGCATGGCGATCTCGCGGTTACGATGCTGCGATTTCTCGGAACTGGTCACGACCAGCCCCGTCGGCAGATGCGTGATGCGCACCGCGGAATCGGTTGTATTTACGTGCTGCCCGCCCGCGCCGGACGCCCGCATCGTATCGATGCGCAGGTCACCCGGCTCTATGCGGATATCCACGTCTTCAGCTTCCGGCAACACGGCGACCGTCGCAGCGGACGTATGAATCCGGCCACCGCTTTCGGTGCTGGGCACACGCTGGACCCTGTGCACGCCGCTCTCGAACTTCAGACGGGCAAACACGTTCTGCCCGCGGACATGGGCCGTCATTTCCTTTACGCCACCCAGTTCCGTTTCCTGCAGTTCGACCACGTCAAAGGCCCAGCCCTGCGCTTCGGCATAGCGCTGGTACATACGCATCAGATCGCCCGCAAAAAGTGCCGCCTCGTCACCGCCCGTGCCCGGGCGTATTTCAAGCATTGCCGGTTTGGCATCGGCCTTGTCACGTGGCAGCAGCGCCAGCTGCAGGGCGGCTTCAGCCTCGGGAATGGCGGCTTTGAGCTGAGGAATTTCATCCCGGGCCAGTTCCGCCATATCAGGATCGGCAAGCATCTCTTCGGCATCCGCAAGATCACTCAGAAGCTGGCGATAGGACGCAATCTGTTCCACCACGGGCCGCAGCTCGGAATACTCCCGCCCGAGTTCCGCAATGTCAGCTCCCGAGGCCCCATCGGCCATCGCCGCCTCCAGATACTGAAAGCGGGCGGTGATCTGTTCAAGGCGGTCCATCGGGATCATGCCTCTGCAATCCGACATTGAAAGGCATTGGTCAAGGCGTGCTGACGTGATAGGATACGCGAATGAAACGGTTTATTTGCATTCTGATCCTTGCGGGCCTGCCAGCCTCTGCAGATGTGACTTCACCCAGTGGGAAAACGGTAGACTGCTACTGCACGGACCGCACCGGCTCCCGCATTGAACTGGGTCAGACCATCTGTATGCAGGTGGACGGGCGTATGTTCATGGCCCAGTGCCAGATGTCTCTGAACGTGCCGATGTGGCGGGAAGTGGAACCCGGTTGTCTGTCCTCCTCACTCGAAGGTGGTCAGAACCTGCTCCAGTCTCCGGCGGTTTACCCCCAGATCTGAGTATCCGAACCGCAGCCTGGCGTGCGCCCGGAGTGTACCGTCGGCCTGCTGCAGCGTTGTGTAGTCCGGAAACCCGAACACGCGGGACCGCGTGACATAGGTGATCAGCCCCTTGTCGACGGAACCGGCCAGCAGGGTCGTGCGGGGCAGCGCCTGCATCACAGCATCTGCACGTTTCAGCGCGTCCGGCCCCGCCGGTATGACACGGATTGCCCCGCCGGCCATATCCTGATCGCTGTCCGCGGTGACAGGACGGTGCCATCGGTCAGGATCATGCGGTGCCATCCGGGCGGCCACCATGACCGCCAGCACCAGCAGAACCGTTCCACCGAGGATCAAACGCATACCGGCCCCTTCCCTGTCCGGATCAACGGAACTTGACACCGGGCAGCACACAGAGCAGCTCGAACAGTATATTCGCGCCAGTCAGTGCTGTGTTGCCCGAAGTGTCATAGGGCGGGGACACCTCAACAAGGTCGCAGCCCACGATGTTCAGACCCTTCAGTGCGGCGATCAGTTCCATGGCCTGCGGTGTGGTCAGACCACCGATCTCGGGTGTCCCTGTGCCGGGCGCATAGGCGGGATCGAGGCTGTCGATGTCATAGGTGACATAGACCGGCGCATCGGGTCCTATATCACGCCTGATCTCGCCGCCCAGCGTGGTCAGACTGCGGTGCCAGAGTTCGCGCGCCGGAAACTGCTGGAACCCCCAGCGCTGTGCCTCTTTGAAATCATCCGCGGTATAACCCGACCCCCTGAGCCCGACCTGATAGGTTTTTTGCGGGTCGATCAGCCCCTCTTCATACGCCCGGCGGAAAACGGTGCCGTGTGTCTCGCGTTCGCCGAACATATCCTCGTTTACATCCGCATGGGCATCCACATGCACCAGAGCCAGCGGACCGTAACGTTTGTGCATCGCCCGCAGGATCGGCAGCGTGATGGAATGATCCCCGCCGATCGCCATGGGCATCGCGTCGTAGTTCAGGATCGCATCATAGCTCGACTGAATGATCTGCAGGCTTTCCTTGAGGGAAAATGTGTTGATCGCCAGATCGCCGATGTCGGCAACCTGCAGGCTGTCAAAGGGGGCGGCCCCGGTACCCATGTTGTATGGCCGGATCATAGCACTTTCCGCGCGGACCTGTTTTGGCCCGAACCGCGTGCCGGACCGCCACGAGGTGCCAATGTCCAGAGGAATGCCCAGCACCGCCACATCAAGCCCCTTGAGATCATTGACCATCGGCAGGCGCATGAAACTGTTCGGACCCGAAAACCGCGCGAGATCATTACCACTGATCGGTTGATTTTTTTCAGCCATTACGCGCCTCCCCGCAGCTTCCAGCCAATCAGGCACAACAGTTCTGTCGCCACATGTGCACCGGCAATGGCTGTGGCGCCGGTCGTATCAAAGGGCGGTGACACCTCAACCACATCGCCGCCAACGATGTTGATACCAGCCAGATCCCGCAGCATAGACGCAGCCTGTGCCGACGTCAGACCACCCCAGACAGGTGTGCCCGTTCCAGGCGCGTAGGCCGGATCCAGTGCATCAATGTCAAAAGTCAGATAGGTGGGACGCTCGCCCAGAATGTCACGTATCCGCGTCACTGTTGCGACCGGGCCCTGCTCGTGCACCTCACGTGCGTCAATGACATTGACGCCCAGCGTGTCCTCGTTGGTGGTCCGGATGCCGACCTGCACCGAGGTTGCCGGGTCCACGATGCCGGACTTCACCGCCTTATAAAACATGGTGCCATGATCCACGCGGTCCATGTCATCGTCGGGCCAGGTATCCGTGTGCGCATCAAACTGGAGCAGGCTGATGGGCCCGTATTTCTCGGCGTAGGCTTTGAGGATGGGAAAGGTGATATAGTGATCACCGCCCAGAACGACGCTGGGCACATCATGGGCAAGAATACCCCGGATGTGGTCGGTCAGCGCGCCGGGGAACGCGGGCACATTGGCATAATCAAAGGCCAGATCACCGTAGTCCACGATGGCGAATTCCTGCATCACATCAAAGGGCCAGCCATAGGGCGCATCAGGGGCCTGAAGGGTCGAGGCCTCGCGGATGGCGCGTGGCCCGAGCCGGGTGCCGGTGCGGTTGGTCACCGCCTGATCAAACGGCACGCCGGTCACAGCAATATCTGCGATACTCAGGTCTTTGGTGTACCTCCGGCGCAGAAACGAGGTCGCACCGGCAAAGGTCAGCTCAAAACTGTTGCCCTTCAGATCGTCGCGCGTGAAGGCATGATCAATCTGGTTCTTTGCGTCTTCCAGTGCCATTGCGTCAGGATCCGGCCACCGGCTGTGCGCGCTCAACGATCCGCGCAAAGAACGAAGCACCAACCGGCCCGATCTCATCATTGAAGTTGTACTGCGGATGGTGGCACATCGGCCCCTCACCCTGACCGAGGAAGAGATAGGCGCCGGGCCGCGCTTCGAGCATGTATGCAAAGTCTTCTGCCCCCATGACCGGCGTAACATTGGCATCCACAGCATCCTCGCCGGAAATCTCACTGGCGACCTCAGCCGCAAAAGCCGCATTGTCCGCCCTGTTGATCGTGGGTGGGTATCCGTAGGTGTAATCAAGATCGGCGGTCACACCGTAAGATGCCGCCTGCCCGGCCATGATCTCTTCGATGCGACTGACCGCCATTCCCTGCACATCCTTGCTGAAGGTGCGCACTGTGCCATTGATCTCGCAGGTTTCCGGAATGACGTTATGCGCAGTGCCCGAATGGATCTGGGTGACGGAAATGACCAGCTGCTCCATCGGGTCGCTGTTGCGGCTGACGATGCTCTGCAGCGCCTGCACCATAGCGCACCCTGCTACCACCGGATCCACACAGGCGTGCGGGCGCGCGGCGTGACCGCCAACACCGGAAATCCGGATGGTGAATTCATCTGCCGCAGCCATAATCGGCCCCGGGTTTACACCGAAGGTGCCAGCCTCACGGGTCGGGTTGTTGTGGATGGCATAGACCTGCCCGATATCGAACTGGTCCATGATCCCCTCCTGGACCATCGCCTCTCCCCCGCCGGTGTTTTCCTCGTCCGGCTGAAAGATCAGCGCCACGCGGCCTGAAAATTTCCTTGTCTCTGCAAGGTACTTGGCGGCCCCAAGCAACATGGCCGTGTGTCCGTCATGACCACAGGCGTGCATTTTCCCCGGATGCGTCGACGCGTATTCCAGCGGCGCAGTTTCCTCCATCGGCAGGGCGTCCATGTCCGCACGCAGACCAATTGTCGGCCCGTCCCCCTGCCCGTTGATGATCGCAACAATGCCCGTCGTCGCAAACCCCTCGTGCACCTCATCCACCCCGAATTCCCGCAGCCGTTCCGCCACGAAAGCCGCCGTTTTGTGGCATTCGCGTCCCAGTTCCGGGATTGTGTGCAGGTGCTGACGCCAGGCCGTGATCTCTTCCTTCATGGCGGCAATACGGTTTACGACGGGCATGGGGTAGACTCCTTGGGGAAAAACCATTCAGGTGCATCAGACACCGAAGAGGCGCGCGCTGCAATGGCAGAAGACCTGATCCACAATACCAATGCGGGAATTGAACGCCTTCTGGAAATTATGAGGCGTCTGCGCGACCCGCAGACCGGCTGCCCATGGGATATTGAGCAGGATTTCGACAGTATCGCGCCCTACACAATCGAAGAAGCCTATGAGGTCGCCGATGCTATTCAGCGCCGCGACTGGGCCGAGCTGGAGGGCGAGCTTGGCGATCTGCTGCTGCAGACGGTCTATCACACCGCAATGGGCGAGGAAGCCGGGCATTTCACTTTCCAAACCGTGGTCAGGGCCATCTCCGACAAGATGGTCGCCCGTCACCCGCATGTTTTCGGCGACGAGAGCCGGGACAAAAGCGCGGATCAGCAGACGGCGGACTGGGAAAAGATCAAGGCAGCGGAGCGTGCGGGAAAAGAACAGAAAGGCACGCTGGACGGCGTTGCCATCGGTCTGCCCGCCCTGCTGCGCGCGCTGAAGCTGCAGAAACGCGCGGCCCGGGTGGGTTTTGACTGGCCCTCAACGGATGAGGTGATGGACAAGATCACCGAAGAAGCCGCGGAACTTGCTGAGGCACGCGACACGCTGAGCCATGCGGAGATCGAAGAGGAGTTCGGTGACCTGCTGTTTGTGATGGCAAACCTTGGCCGGCACCTCGGTTTGGATCCGGAGGCGGCGCTCAGAGCCGCCAACGCCAAATTCACCCGCCGTTTCGAAGGCGTCGAGACGCGCCTGGCTGAGATGGGGAAAACACCGGCCGACAGCGATCTGGCGGAGATGGATGCGCTCTGGGATGCGGTAAAGGCTGACGAACGCCGCAGCTAGCGTTCCGTGACGCGAACCCCAAGAGCGACAAGCTGCCCAATGAAGGGCCCGCGCGGCGGAATATCGCCGCTGAACACACGGATGACATCGCCGGAAACCGTGTGAACTTCCATGTCCGTGCTGTCGCTCCATTCGATGAATTCGACTTTTTCAATGTCCCGCAACGCGACCGCACGCGGACGCTGCCACGGCGACAGGATCAGGGTATCCCGCGTCAGGCGCAGGCCCCGAACAGGGTTTTTTATCAGTTCATTCAGCAAAAACGCGGCAACCGGAACCCAGACGACCCAGATATACCATGGCGCGCTCTGCGTGGCAGCCATGGTCAGCACCAGGACCATCAGGATACTCGCGATCCAGACGACCGCGCGCCGGCCCTGGAGCCTGTATGCATAAACATCTTCCATGGTGCCTGTATCCCGAAAAAATACGGCACCGTTTTGACGACAATGTGTACTGGACTCTCGCTGTCCAGCGCTTCAGAAAGCGCGCATGGGAAAGCACAGAATTATCATCGACACGGATCCGGGTCAGGACGACGCGGTTGCCATTCTGCTCGCACTTGGAAGCCCCGAAGAGATTGACGTGCTGGGCATTACCTGTGTGGCCGGCAATGTGCCGCTGGAACTCACTTCGCGTAACGCGCGGATGATCTGCGAACTGGCGGAGCGCCCTGATGTTCCCGTCTATGCAGGCTGCGACCGTCCGCTGGGACGAGATCTGGTCACTGCAGAGCATGTACACGGCAAAACAGGCCTTGATGGCCCGGAACTGCCCGACCCTGAGATGCCGCTACAGGCGCAGCATGCCGTTGACTACATTATCGAAACACTGCGGTCGGAACCGGAAGGCAGCGTCACCCTGTGCCCGCTGGGACCGCTGACAAATATCGCCAAGGCGCTGAAACGCGCACCGGATATCGCTGACAGGATCCGGGAAATCGTGCTGATGGGGGGCGCGTATTTCGAGGTAGGTAACATCACACCGGCCGCGGAATTCAACATTTATGTCGACCCGCAAGCAGCTGATATTGTTTTCAAATCCGGTATTCCGATCGTGGTTATGCCGCTGGATGTGACACACAAGGCACTTGTTACGCAACCACGCAACGAAGCCTTCCGCGCGCTCGGCACGCCCGTAGGGATCGCCGTGGCGCAGATGACAGAGTTCTTTGAGCGCTTTGACAAGGAAAAATACGGATCCGCCGGCGCGCCTCTGCATGACCCCTGTGTGACCGCGTATCTGATCCGCCCGGACATCTTTACCGGCCGTCAGATCAACGTGGAAATCGAGACGGATTCTGAGCTGACGATGGGCATGACTGTTGCAGACTGGTGGGGTGTTACGGACCGGCCTGCCAATGCACTCTTTATCGGCGATCTGGATGCAGACGCGTTCTTCGGGCTCCTGACGGAACGGCTGGGCCGCCTGTGAGCGCCTCTCTGACCCTCGCAACACCAGAGCATTTCGAACGGCTCGACGCCCTTGTAGCAGCTTTTCACACGGAACAGGGCATCACTCTGTCCGCTGAGGCCCGGCAGAACGGCATTCTGCCTCTGCTCGAGGGTATACCGCACGGAGCTGCTTACCTGATCGGTCCGCCACGGGCCCCAATCGGCTATGTCATTGTCACCTTTGGCTGGTCCGTCGAATTCGGCGGCCTCGACGGGTTCATTGACGAAATCTACGTGCGCCCCGGTGTCAGAGGGCGCGGGGTCGCCTCGGAAACGCTGCAAAGCCTGCCCCGTGCGCTTGCCGGTGCCGGGCTGAAGGCGCTGCACCTTGAAGTTGACCGTGATGACACCGCCAAACACCGCCTTTACGCCCGCGCGGGTTTCCGCGAGCGTGACCGCTATATGCTGATGACACGTTCTTTCTGATCCGGCTGGTGCTGCGCGCGGCCTGGGCCTATATCAGGGGCATGCAGGTTACCGTTCCATTCGACAATTCCTATGCGCGGCTCCCGGAGCTGTTCTACACCCGTCAGGCGCCGACGCCGGTGCGCGCACCCCGCCTCATCGTGTACAATGAGGAACTGGGGCAGCTTCTCAGTCTGGCGGACGCCGATGAGCAGGACCGTGCCGCGGTTTTTTCCGGCGTGCGCGTGCCTGACGGTGCGGATCCGCTGGCGCAGCTTTATGCCGGGCATCAGTTCGGCAACTTCAACCCGCAACTGGGGGACGGTCGCGCCATTCTGCTGGGCGAGGTCGTGGGCACCGATGGTGTGCGGCGCGATATCCAGCTCAAAGGCTCGGGGCCAACGCCTTATTCCCGCATGGGGGATGGCCGCGCCTGGCTTGGGCCGGTGCTGCGTGAATATGTCGTATCCGAGGCGATGCATGCGCTTGGAGTGCCCACAACGCGCGCGCTGGCAGCGACCCTGACCGGCGAGGATGTGCTGCGCGAATCCGTGCTGCCCGGCGCCATACTGACCCGTGTGGCGGCCAGCCATCTGCGGGTGGGCACCTTTCAGATTTTTGCCTCCCGCGGACAAAAGGATGCGCTGCGCGAACTCACACAATACGCTGTCGCACGGCACTGGCCGGAGGCGGATGGCCCCATGGGGCTGTTGCGCGCGGTATGTGCGGCACAGGCTGATCTTGTAGCGAAATGGATGTCCCTTGGGTTCATCCATGGTGTGATGAATACCGACAACTGTACAATCTCCGGCGAGACGATTGACTATGGGCCCTGCGCCTTCATGGATGAGTTCAACGCCGATACGGTATTTTCATCCATCGACAGACACGGGCGGTACGCCTGGTCAAACCAGCCGGGTATCATCGTCTGGAACATGGCGCAGTTTGCGACTGCACTGCTGCAGCAGCTGGACGATCCGGCGGAAGGCGTCGCAGAGGCCACTGAAATCGTACACGCAATGCCGGATCAGGTGGAGGCCGCACGTCTGAAGGCTTTTGGCTCCAAAATCGGTATTTCTGCGCCTGAGCTTGCGGATACTGCGCTGATCGACGACCTGCTGGCTCTGATGCAGGATCAGCAGGCCGATTTCACGAATACGTTCGATGCGCTCGCACGGGGCGATGCCCGCGACCAGTTCCTGAACCGCGAGGCATTTGACGCCTGGCACAGGCGCTGGCAGGAGCGGCTCGCACGCGAAAAAACACCGGAGAGTGTTATGCAGGCTGCCTCGCCCCGGATCATCCCGCGCAACCACCGCATTGAAGAAATGATCACCGCCGCTGTGGTGGGCGATTTAGGGCCGTTTCAACGTCTTATGAAAGCGCTACGCGATCCGTTCAGCACTGATGACACCGATCTGATGCGCCCACCCACAACGGCTCAGCGCGTACCGGCAACCTTCTGCGGGACTTAAGCCGCGCGGGGACGGCGGTTGATCAGCCAGATGCCGGCCGCCACCAGAACCAGCGCCACCCAGACCTGCGGGCCGACATGTTCGTCCAGTAACAGCCAGCCCAGGATCACGGCAAAGACCGGCGACAGAAAGCTGAAGGAAGCTACAGATGAAGCCGGGTAAATGGACATCAGCCAGAACCAGGCGAGGAAGCCAAGGCTTGCCACTGCCACGATCTGAAAAAGCAGTCCGGCATAGTGGATCGGCTCCGGGTCACGCAGAAACTCACCGATAAACAGCGCCGCAACCAGCATCACCGGCGCAGAAATCACCACCTGAAACAGCAGTTGCTGGGCGGGCGGTACAGTACTGAGCGGGGTGATTTTGACGCAAAGCGCAATCCCTGCCCAGCAGAGCGCCGAAGTGAGCGCCATCAGATCACCGATAAGACTGGCACTGGCATCGCTGCGGTCCAGCAGCGCCAGCGCGACGCCCGACATCGCCAGCACCAGGCCAACAACGCGAAGGCCGGTGAGACGGTCAGAAGGCATCAGAAAATGGCTCGCAATCGCCAGCCAGACGGGCATGGAATAGAAAATCACCGACGCCCGGCTGACAGTTGTGAAATCGAGAGCCGAAAACAGCACCATGAATTCAAGGCCAAAGAGCAGGCCCGACAATACACCGGCGGGCACAGCGGCCCGCGGAACACTCATCGGAATACCGCGCAGTTTCATCCAGATCAGCAGCACAACAACCGCACCCGCTGACCGGACGCCTGCTGAAAAGACCGGCGCGAAGCCGTCGTTGGTCACTTTGATAACCACCTGATTGAACGCCAGGTGCAGCGCAAAAACGATCAGTGCAACCGCACCGAAAGCGTCCATATGTGATTTGCGTTCCATGCCGCCACAAGGCGTTGCGGCGGCATGAATGTCAATTGCCGGTTACGCGGCGCGCTGGCCACCGCCACCACGGTTGCCACCACGGCGTCTGCGACGACCACCACCGGGTTTTTTGCCCTGCGGCTGATCGCCTCCGGGACGACCTCCGCCCGATTGCGGCCGCCCGCCGCCCCGACGCCGCCCACGGCCACCTTTGGGTTTGGTGCCTTCGGGGATGTCAACGGCTTCCCACGGGCGTCCGGACCCCACCGGGATCGTGATCCCCATGGTCTTCTGGATGGCCTTCAGTTCGCCCATCTCATCAGGTGCGCAGAACGCGACGGCTGCCCCGTCTTTGCCCGCCCGTGCCGTGCGACCGATACGGTGCACGTAGTTGTCAGGCACGTTGGGCAGATCGAAATTATAGACGTGCTTTACATCCGGGATATCGAGCCCGCGCGCGGCGACATCCGTGGCCACCAGCACGGTGATCTCACCGGACTTGAAGGCTGCAATCGCGCGGTCGCGCTGGCCTTGCGATTTGTTGCCGTGGATGGATGCGGCGTCAAAGCCAGCCTTGACCAGCGTCTTCATCAGCTTTTCGGAGCCGTGTTTCGTGCGGCCGAAAACCAGTGCACGCTCGCCCTGGTGTTTTGCCAGCAGTTCGATCAGCAGGTTCGCCTTTTCAGCCTTCGCGATGAAATGAACCTCCTGTGTGACCTTGTCCGCGGCCTTACCCGGAGGCGACACCTCAACCCGCACCGGACGGTTCAGGTAGCTGTTCGCAATCTCGTTCATCAGCTTCGGCATGGTGGCCGAAAAGAGCATCGTCTGCCGCTCGGCGGGGATGACGGCCGCGATTTTGCGCAGATCATGGATAAAGCCCATGTCCAGCATCTGATCCGCCTCGTCCAGCACGAGGAAATCAGCCGCATCCAGACGCACGGCGCGCCGGTCCATCAGGTCCAGAAGACGCCCGGGCGTCGCGACCAGCAGATCGACCCCCCGTTCGAGGCGTTTGATCTGATTATTGATCGACTGCCCACCCACAACCATCGCCACCTTGATCGGTGTGTTTTCGGCGAAACCGCGCAGGTTCACGCTGATCTGGGTTGCCAGCTCACGGGTCGGTGCCAGGATCAGCCCATGTACCGAACGCGGTGCCGGGCGTTTGCCGATCTCCAGCATCCGTGCAATCAGCGGCACACCGAAGGCTGCGGTTTTCCCGGTGCCGGTTTGTGCCAGCCCCATCACGTCGCGCCCGTTCAGCGCATGCGGAATAGCCTGTTTCTGGATCGGGGTCGGGTCCTTGAGACCCATTTTTTTCAGACGGGCCACAAGCGCAGGCGGCAGATCCATCATATCAAAGTCACTCATATCGTCTTTCCGGCCTGCACAGGGGCAGGCCTCACAAATTCTCGGTCGCGCCCCATTCTGAGGGCACGTACGTCGGGACACGCAAAACCGGATCGCAGGTGCCGGCATCGTGCCGGAACCTGTCCGTCGCGTCTGGCCCCACGCGTGATTTTGGGAACAACGGCGGGCCTTTCAAACGGGTGCTCACTTCAGGTCGTCTGACCCGGGCATCCGGACTGCTCACGCGGCAGAAGGCATCGCTTGAGCAGCACATGGGGGTTTTTTATCCACAAGTCAACAGCGCGCCCCGATACCGGGTGGCACAGCCTGGCAAAGACCGCTAAAAAGAGGTCCGTTCGGGCAGGAAGGTCTATGGGCAACTCTATCATCAAACGCTGTGAAGCCCGCGGGCTGCGGATGACCGGTCAGCGGCGTGTCGTGGCACAGGTTCTTGAGGACAGTGACGATCATCCGGATGTCGAGGAGCTGTATGCACGCGCCTCAGCCGTCGATGACGCGATTTCCATCGCAACGGTGTACCGGACGGTAAAGCTGTTCGAAGAAGCCGGCATTCTCGACAAGCTGGAGTTCGGAGACGGGCGCGCGCGGTACGAGGACGCAGAACGGGACCACCACGACCATCTGATCGACATGAACTCAGGCGAAGTCATCGAATTTGTTGATGCCGAGATTGAGGCGCTCCAGGAAAAGATTGCGCGCAAGCTCGGGTATGAACTGCGCGGTCACCGGCTGGAGCTCTACGGAGTCCCGCTCAGAAAATCCTGACCCCTGCCCGCGTAGACAGGATCTGGCAAGTCGTATACGCTTTTTTCATGGGCCGCTGAAAACAACATGCGCTTGCCCAAAAGCGCAGCCCAGGGAGGAAAACTATGTGCCAGGTATTTGCCGGACAGGATCCGGAACGTTACGCTTCGACGACCAGAAGGCTGCGTCTGAACGGCCAGAGCACGAGCATCAGACTGGAAAATGCTTTCTGGCAGGTCATTGATACCATTGCCGAAAATGAGGGGACCACAGCGCCTGCCTTTGTTTCGACACTGCATGCCGAAGTCCTGGAACTGCGCGGAGAGCCGGAGAATTTCACATCCCTGTTGCGCTGCGCCTGTCTGAAGTTCATGGAACTGAGCCCCGGCGCAGAAGATCTGCCGATCGCCGCCGAGTAAGCTGACCCTTTAGACCGATCTTTGCGCCCCTGGGTAGTACTCCCATACTACCAGCCATCATTGACGCGCGCCTACTCTGATCTGTGAACCGTCACAGAGGAGAGGCGCCTTGGCCAAAAACATTCATTCCATGATCCGGGTTCTCGATGAGGCCCGGTCGGTTGCGTTCTATGAAAAGGCCTTTGGTCTGAAGATCGCGGACCGGCTGGATTTCACCGATTTCACGCTGGTCTATCTCAGCAACGAAGAAAGCGGTTTCGAGCTGGAGCTGACGGTCAACAAAGACCGCAGAGACCCCTACGACCTGGGCGATGGATATGGCCATCTTGCCGTCTCGGTCGTGGATCTGGACGCCGAACACGCGCGCTTTGAGGCTGAAGGGCTGGAGCCCCGCAAACTCGTGACATTTGCGCCGGACGGAAAACTCGTCGGGCGCTTTTTCTTTGTGGCCGATCCGGACGGCTACCAGATCGAAGTGCTCGAACGCAGCGGGCGCTTTCAGTGAATTTTCAAGGGAGGAAATGACAATGACACAACCAGACAGCCCGAAGGGGCTTACCCGGCGCCAGCTGTTGTCGCGCGCGACCGCAGCCGGTGCCTCATTCGTCGTCGGCAGCGGCTTTATCGCGGCACCCAACGCCGCCTGGGCGGCAACGACAGAGCATCTGCGGCCCGAAACCTTTGCCGCGCTGGTTCAGATGGCACGGGATATCTACCCGCACGATCAGGTCGGTGACGAATACTATGTGGTCGCCGTGAAAGGCTATGACACCGCAGAGGCCGCCGAAGGGATTGAGGTCGGCATCGCAGGACTTGACGCCGCCGCCCGCGGAAAGGGTCACGCAGGATATCTGGGTATGGGCTGGGAGCGCGACAGGGTGGACCTGCTGCGCGCCATGGAGGACAGCGCATTCTTTCAGCAGATCCGCGGTGGCCTGGTGACCGGGCTCTATAACCAGAAAGCCGTCTGGCCGATCTTTGGCTACGAAGGCTCCTCATTCGAATTCGGCGGCTACATCGACCGCGGTTTCGACGACATCAACTGGCTTTAAGGGGAGACTGGCACCATGACGGCACCATTTGATCTCACAGACGACAGCGTTGTTGTTGTCATCGGCACGGGCGCAGGCGGCGGCGTGCTGGCAAATGAACTGGCCCAGAAAGGCGTGAGTGTTGTTGCACTCGAGGCCGGGGGACGGCATCTGCCCGAGGATTTCATCAACGATGAATGGGACAGCTTCGGACAGCTGGCCTGGCTCGACCCGCGCTCCACATCCGGTGACTGGCGCGTATCACGCGACTTTTCCGGCCTGCCCGCCTGGATTGTGAAGTCCGTAGGCGGCACTACACAGCACTGGGCGGGCGCCAGCCTGCGCTTCCAGGACCACGAATGGAAGGCGGCCACAACATACGGCAACGTACAGGGTGCATCGCTTCTGGACTGGCCCATCGACGCGGCGGAAATGGACCCCTGGTACACGAAAGCCGAGGACAAGCTGGGCGTGACCCGCACCGGCGACCGGCCCGGCCTGCCCGGCAATAACAACTACAAAGTGTTTGAAAAAGGCGCAAAAGCGCTGGGGTACGAGCAGGTCCACACGGGCCGCATGGCGATCAATTCCGACGAGAACCGCGACCGTCAGATGTGCCAGCAGACCGGGTTCTGTTTCCAGGGCTGCAAATGGGGCGCCAAATGGTCGGCAGGCTATGTCGACATCCCGCAGGGCGAGGCAACCGGCAACCTTGAGGTGCGTCCGCAATCCCATGTGGCCCGCATTCTGCACGACGAGACAGGCAAGGTCACAGGTGTCGAATACTATGATGCTGACGGCAATCTGCAGATGCAGAAAGCACGCGTCGTGGCACTGGCCGGCAACTCCTTTGAGAGCCCGCGCCTGTTGCTGAATTCGGCCTCTTCGATGTTCCCTGATGGTCTGGCGAATTCCTCTGGCCAGGTCGGGCGCAACTACATGCGGCACATGACAGGATCGGTTTACGCGGTCTTCGACCAGCCGGTGAAGATGTGGCGCGGCACGACCATGGCCGGGATCATCCAGGATGAATCCCGTCATGACCCGAGCCGTGGTTTCGTGGGCGGATACGAACTGGAAACCCTGGCCCTCGGTCTGCCGTTTATGGCGGCCTTCCTCGATCCGGGTGCCTGGGGCCGCGAGTTCACCTCCGCGCTCGACAGCTATGAAAACATGGCCGGCATGTGGATCGTGGGCGAGGATATGCCCCAGGAAACCAACCGTGTGACGCTGAACCACGACCTGAAGGACCAGTACGGCCTGCCGGTGGCGAACGTGCATTTCGATGATCACCCCAATGACATCGCCATGCGCAACCATGCCTACCAGCAGGGCCAGGCGGTCTATGAGGCTGTGGGCGCCACCCGGACGTTCCCGACACCGCCCTACCCGTCCACGCATAACCTCGGCACCAACCGGATGTCAGAGAATGCGCGCGACGGCGTGGTAAACAGATGGGGTCAGACGCATGACATCCCGAACCTGTTCATCTCGGATGGCTCACAGTTCACCACCGGTGCTGCCGAGAATCCGACACTGACCATCGTTGCCCTGGCTATCCGCCAGGCCGATCACCTGGCAAGCGAGATGTCGAAAGGCAATCTCTGACAGGCTCAGCCCCCCGTGTCCCGGTTCTGCCGGGGCACGGATGCCTGTCCGGGCTATTGACCCGGGCCTGACATTCTGAAACGCCGGTACAGGCGTTTTACAGGATAACACCCACATGGATAATCTGCGCGGCGCAGCCCTGATGGTGCTGGCAATGGCCGGTTTCGCCCTCGAGGATATGCTGATCAAGTTTCTCGCGGTCTCGCTGCCCATCGGTCAGATCGTGGGCATGCTGGGACTGGGCAGCGCGCTGCTGATCGGTGTGATCCTGATCCGGCGCGGCGAAGCGCTTTTCGACCGCAGCATGATGACACCGGTGATCGCCATACGAGCCATCGGCGAGCTGATCGGCACACTGGGGTTTGTGACAGCCATTGTCCTGACGCCCCTGTCGTCGGCTTCGGCCATTCTTCAGGCCACACCTCTGGTGGTCACGCTGGGCGCGGCAGTCTTTCTCAAAGAGACCGTGGGCTGGCGGCGGTGGTCTGCGATCCTCGTTGGTTTCTTCGGCGTGCTCCTGATCATCCGGCCTGGCACCGAAGGGTTCAGCTGGCTGTCGCTCTTTGCGCTGCAGGGCGTACTGGGCCTTGCAATCCGCGATCTGGTTACACGAAAAGTGCCGCCACAGACCTCAACCCTGCAGCTGAGTTTTCTGGGTTTTCTCGTGCTGATCCCTGCTGCCGCGATCATGCTGCTGATCGGCGGCGCGCCGGTCGCCGCACTTTCTGCAACCGACTGGGCCTGGTTTATCTGTGCGCTGCTGATTGGCATCGTGGCCTACTACACGATCATTGCGGCCATGCGGATCGGCGAGGTCAGTTTTGTCACGCCCTTTCGGTATTCCCGCATCCTCTTTGCCCTTGTGATCGGCGTCGGTGTTTTCGGCGAAAATCCGGATACACTGACACTCGCCGGCGCCGCGATCATTGTCGCTTCCGGGCTCTATACCCTGTGGCGGGAAAGAAATGTTCGCGCTAACAGCGCCTGACCCTTTCCATTGCGCACGCATGCCGGTATCACGCGCACAACCGAATTCCAGTGGGAGAACACCATGAGCACGATCATCGACATCCACGCCCGCGAAATCCTCGACAGCCGGGGCAACCCCACCGTTGAGGTGGATGTGATCCTCGAAGATGGCACAATGGGCCGCGCGGCGGTCCCGTCGGGTGCGTCCACAGGCGCTTATGAAGCCGTGGAAAAGCGTGACGGCGACAAATCGCGCTACATGGGCAAGGGTGTGCTGGAGGCCTGTGCGGCTGTAAACGGCGAAATCGCCGAAGCCCTGGTGGGCATCGACGCCACCGAACAGGTCGACATCGACACCACAATGATCGAGCTGGACGGCACAGATAACAAGGGCCGGCTTGGCGCCAACGCGATCCTGGGTGTTTCCATGGCAGCCGCAAAAGCTGCAGCCGACTACTGCACCCAGCCGCTCTACCGCTATGTGGGTGGCACGTCCGCGCGCGTTCTGCCGGTACCAATGATGAACATCATCAACGGTGGCGAACACGCAGACAACCCGATCGACATACAGGAATTCATGATCATGCCGGTGGCTGCGGAAAACATCCGCGAGGCCGTCCGCATGGGCTCGGAAGTCTTCCATACGCTGAAAAAAGAGCTTTCAGCGGCTGGCCTGTCCACGGGCATCGGGGATGAGGGCGGCTTCGCGCCGAACATCAACTCCACCCGGGACGCGCTTGATTTCATTCTGAAATCCATCGAAAAAGCCGGATACAAACCGGGCGACGACATCTATCTTGCGATGGATTGCGCCGCGACCGAGTATTACAAAGACGGCAAGTACGAACTGGCGGGTGAAGGTAAATCGCTGTCCTCTGCGGAAAACGTCGATTACCTGACAGCACTGGTCAACGACTACCCGATCATTTCCATCGAAGACGGCATGTCAGAGGACGACTGGGACGGCTGGAAGGCCCTCACGGACGCTCTGGGTGACCGGGTGCAACTGGTCGGCGACGATCTTTTTGTGACCAACCCTGCCCGCCTGTCCATGGGGATCGAGCGCGGCTCCGCCAATTCGATGCTTGTGAAGGTCAACCAGATCGGCAGCCTGACAGAAACGCTCAAAGCGGTCGACATGGCGCACCGCGCGGGCTTTACCAATGTGATGTCCCACCGTTCCGGCGAAACCGAGGACGCGACCATTGCGGACCTGGCCGTTGCCACCAACTGCGGTCAGATCAAAACGGGCTCACTGGCGCGTTCCGACCGGCTGGCCAAATACAACCAGCTGATCCGCATTGAGGAAGCACTTGGCGAGACTGCGGAATACGCGGGTCGTTCGATCCTGCGCTGATGGCGGGCCTGACTGTCCGGCAGGTCTCTGAGCCTGCCGATCTCGACGCGGTTCGGGCGCTGTGCTGGGAATACCGTGACTATCTGCTGAACTTCAGCGATGAGGTCCGCGAAGCGGTTTCTTTCACCTATCAGAAAGAGACATACGCGGCCCTGATGGACGTGCTGGCAGACAAACATGCGAGGCCCCAGGGCATAATACTGCTGGCAGAACTGGACGGTGTTCCGGTCGGATGCGGCATGTATCACCGGATCGGCGAAGGCGATGCAGAGATCAAGCGCGTCTACGTGCGCGAGGCGGCACGGGGGACGGGTGCGGGTCTGACCCTGTCCCGGGCGCTGATCGATCAGGCGCGCACGGATGGGTACCGGCGGATCCTGCTGGATACCTCGCGCCAGTTCGTGCACGCGCAGAAACTCTATGAAAAGCTGGGCTTTCAGGCGCGTGGGCCATATTCGGAACTGCCGCCGGGTTACGAGAAATTCCTCGTATTCTACGAAATTACGCTTTGAAACGCTCCGGTCGGTAAGGTGCCAGCAAAGCGGCATCCGCGTTGCCCGGCACCTGCCCCATCACCTCCGCCGCTGCCAGTTCTCCGACCAGAGGCGCCAGCGTCGCGCCGGAATGCATCGTGGTCACGTAGAGCCCGTTCGGGCCACAGGCACCGATTACCGGCAACCCGTCCTGCGGCACCGGACGCCAGGCAAGCGTCACCTCCTGCCAGTCCACCTGCCGCCCGATGAGCGCACTGACACGGGCTGCAGCAAGTTCTGCCAGGGCGGCCGGGCTTTCCACCACTTCCGGGGTCTCATCCCCCTGGTGCGAAGCGGCCGTCGGTGCCAGCAGCCGACCATCGGGCAGTTGCCGCAGTTCCTGGCCCGGGCTGACAAGAATGTGGCTGAGCAACGGCGGCAGTGGCGCCGTGCGCATGATGAGGCCCGGCCGGTCCAGCATCGGCAGCGGAACGTCCACCGAGCGCAACAGCTCTGATGTCGCGGTCCCCGTCGCCAGCACAACCCTGTCCGCCTCGATCACACCGCCAGCCCAGGCAACACCGCTCACGCGCCCGCTGCGTTGCTGCAGCCCACTGACCCTTAGCCCCGTGATCACGCGGGCACCCAGGGCGCAGGCAGCCCGCAACGCATCCTGCGCCAGCATCACGAGGTCGACTGCACCTTCATCCTCAAAAAGCAACGCACGCGGCGGCGGCGCGACCGATGGCTCCAGCGCCCGGAACGCATCCGCATCCACCTCGCTCACAGAGTAACCCAGCGCCTTCAGCGCATCGCGTTGTGCGTCAAAGGCGGCACCCTGCTCTTCCCAGCACAGACAGCCCTGCCACTGTACCGCGCCACTGCCCAGGACCTCTGCAAGCCGGTGGTGCGCTTCGATGGAGGCTGCGCGCAGGTGGAAATGATCTTCATCGGCAAAAAAGCTGGCGTTGATCCATCCGAATGATGCGCCGGACGCGCCATGAGCCGGCTGGCCTGCGTCGATCACGGTGACGTCTGCGCCTGCCTTTGCGAGGTGCCAGGCAGTGACGGCACCCAGTATCCCTGCCCCCACGACGATCACTTTCATACCCTGTCCCTCTCGACCTGCACCCGCAGAAGAGTACAGTGCCGGTATGACAGCACAAGACATCATCAGACGCTTAAATCTGCAGCCTCACCCCGAGGGCGGCCATTACCGCCAGACCTGGGTCGCAAAAAACGAAGGCCGCCCCACGGGCACCTGTATCTTCTTTCTTCTGGCGGCGGGGGAAAGCAGTCACTGGCACCGCGTGGACGCAACGGAGATCTGGCTCTGGCACGCGGGCGCGCCACTGGTCCTGTCGATGAGCGCAACTGATGGGGGTCCGGCACAGGACCACATGCTCGGCCCGGACCTTAACACCGCACTGCCCCAGATCATCGTGCCGGAAAACCACTGGCAGGCCGCACGCACGACGGGGGACTACACGCTGGTCAGCTGTACTGTGTCGCCCGGATTTTCATTTGACGGTTTCACGCTTGCAGCACCTGGGTTTGACATCCCCCGCGCCTGACGTCATCCGGTCGCCTGATGGACGGAGGGCCGGCTCAGGATGCCTCCACTGACAGCAGCGCGCACGCCCGTTGTACCCGGACAGGATGTCGGCAGACCCCGCGCGACGCGCACCGCGAGATAGGCAAAGGCCTGCGCCTCCAGCATGTCCCCGTCGAGGCCGACGTCCTCGACCGGCTGCACAGGACAGTCCAGCGACACCGCGAGCATCTCCATCAGCACCGGATTGTGGCGACCACCCCCTGTGACCAGAACGCGCCCCGGGGCCTGCGGGCAATGCCTGACCCCTTCGGCCACGCCGGCCGCACACATGGCGGTCAGCGTGGCGGCGGCATCCGCATCGCTGAGCTCCCGCACAAGGGCTATCATCTCCGCAAAATCGTTTCGGTCCAGAGATTTGGGCGGCATGCGTGCAAAGAATTTCTCCGCCAGAAACAACTCCAGAGCACCCTTTTCGACCCTGCCCTGCCGCGCGATTTCACCGTCTTTGTCAAAGGCCAGGCCGCGACGGGCCTGAAGCAGATCGTTGACCGGCGCATTCGCCGGCCCCGTGTCAAAAGCCAGCAGTGCGCCATTGGCTTCCGGTGCGGCAGCCGCCGGATCCACGTAGGTCAGGTTCCCGACACCGCCCAGATTGAGGAAGGCCAGCGGCCCCTGCGCCCCGATGTACTTTGCACAGGCGAAATGGAAAAACGGCGCGAGCGGCGCGCCCTCCCCGCCCAGTTCGACGTCGGCACTGCGGAAGTCCCAGACAACAGGACAGTCCAGCGCATCCGCCAGCCAGCCGCCATCGCCAACCTGCAGCGTGCCTTTGGTCCGCGGGGCATGCGCCAGGGTCTGACCATGAAACCCCACCAGATCGATGTCCTCAAATCCGCGCAGCGCCTCAAGATGCGCCTGTTCGACCACCCGCTGCGCCGCGACAACGGATGGGCCCTCCCACTGACCCAGGGCCTCCGCCAGAACCTGTCGTTCCTGCGCGGAATAGGCCCGGTAAGCGCTTGCGCCAAAGCTCTCTATGTCACGCCCGTCCGTGCGCAGAACAGCCGCATCAACCCCGTCAAGAGACGTGCCGCTCATCGCGCCCAGCGCTGTGACGATTCCGGTTTTCGGGATGGCCCTGCTCAAAGCCTTTTCCTTTGTCTTTGCACCGCCTATAGAGTGACCGCATTCACCGTGAAAGAGCAAGACACATGACCTGGCACCCCAAATCGGATTTTGTCGCTGTAATGATCGAGCGCGGCTTTCTGGCCGATTGCACAGATTATCAGGGGCTGGATGACGTGCTCTGCTCCGGGGTGAAGCCGGCCTATATCGGCTTTGATGCCACGGCGAAATCGCTGCATGTGGGATCACTCATTCAGATCATGATGCTGCGCTGGCTGCAGAAAACAGGCCACAAACCGATCACACTGATGGGCGGCGGCACCACCAAGGTGGGCGACCCGTCGTTCCGCGCGGACGAACGCCCGCTGCTGAGCCCTGCGGATATCGATGCCAATATCGCGGGCATCAAAAAGGTGTTCTCGGCTTACCTCGATTATGATGACAGCGACACCGGCGCGCTGATGATCAACAACGCGGAATGGCTTGATGATCTGAACTATCTCGACTTCCTGCGTGACATCGGGCGGCATTTCTCGATCAACCGGATGCTGTCGTTTGAGAGCGTGAAGTCACGGCTCGACCGCGAACAGTCGCTGTCCTTTCTCGAATTCAACTACATGATCCTGCAGGCTTACGACTTCATGGAACTGCACCGCCGTTATGGCTGCGTTCTGCAGATGGGTGGCTCGGATCAGTGGGGCAATATCGTCAACGGCATCGACCTGACGCGGCGGGTCATTGACGGTGAGGTATACGGTCTCACGTCGCCTTTGCTGACGACATCAGACGGTAAGAAAATGGGCAAATCGCAGGCCGGTGCCATCTGGCTCAACGGTGACATGCTCAGCCCGTATGAGTTCTGGCAGTTCTGGCGCAATACGAACGATGCGGACGTGGGGCGGTTCCTGAAGCTTTACACAGAGCTTGAGACCGGCGAGTGCGACCGTCTTGGCGCGCTGGAAGGGTCCGAGATCAACGAGGCCAAGATACGGCTGGCCAATGAGGTCACCACACTCCTGCATGGCGCAGAAGCGGCGGCAGCGGCCGAAGCAACCGCGCGCGAAGTGTTCGAGAAAGGCGGCGTCGGAGACGACCTGCCCCGCCTGACGATCTCACAGGACGATCTGTTTCTCGTGCCCGCCCCGGGACAGCCCGACGATGCGGAGCCCACGGAAATCCCTGTGGCCGGACTGCTGGTCAAGGCAGGCCTTTGCAAATCGGGCAAGGAAGCAAAGCGCCTGATCGCTGAAAATGGTGCCCGTATCGACGATGAACCGGTCATGCCGGACCGTCCACTGCTGAGCATGCGGCGTCTGCGCGCCAAGCCTGTGAAGCTGAGCGCGGGCAAAAAGCGCCATGCGCTGGTGCAGCTCGACTAAAGCCAGAGCCAGTCGACCAGTGACAGGATAACGAATACCGGTACTGAGAGCGCAGCCGCCACGATAAAGGCGGCTGTGCGCGTCACGCGGGTCGCGGGCGCATGAACGCCCTGTATGGATGCTGCATTTTTCATAGGCTGATTAACCACGTTTTAGGTTTCCGCTGCGTTAATGCGGACATGTTTGACGCTGCCCCGGAAACACCCCCCGCCGCGCTCCAGCAAAGCGCCGAGTTCGCTGGCGCGCTTGAACTGCTTGGCCAGGCCCCCCGGCGGCTGCCTGATGGCACGCTTGCCCTGCACCGCCGCTGGCGTGGCCTGCCTGTCACGCTGCTGTCCCGGGCGCAGGTGCATGATCCTGAAATCCTCTGGCGCCATCTTTCGTCCGCCCGTACGCGCGGGCCGGTTATTGTCTCGCCTGACCATCCGGTCGATCTCGCTGCTGCCGGTGCTGTTCCGCTGGTCAGCCCTGCAACGGTCGCGCGGCTTGACCTTGCGGGCTCTGATGATCTGCTGATGGCGGGTCTGCACCAGAAATGGCGCAACAGGCTCAGACATGCACAGGGACAGAATCTGCGTGTGACGCGCCAGAATATGCCCGATGATCCGCGCCACTGGCTTCTGCATGCGGAAACGGCGCAACAGCGTCGACGCGGCTACCGCAACTGGCCCCCTGCGCTGACCATCGCATGGACACGGGCCAACCGAAGCGGGGCGAAACTGTTCACGGCTTTCGCTGGCAAAGAGGTCGTGGCCGGCCTGCTGGTCCTGCGTCATGGCACGGGCGGCACCTATCACATTGGTCACACAACCGTCCGGGGCCGTCAGATGTCTGCGCAGACCCTTCTGTTGTGGTCTGCCATGATATGGCTGCGGCGCACCGGGGCAGAAACCCTGGACCTCGGGATCATCAACACCGAGGACGCACCCGGTCTTGCACGGTTCAAACTGGGGACCGGCGCAGTGCCGCACAGGCTGGGTGGCACATGGGGCTGGTGGCCACCGGTGACGCCATGGCTGGGACGTGTCGCGCGGCTGGACAAACGCCTGATGCGGGGTCTCTGGACAGCCAACTGACCCCATGCTTTGTGTTGTGCAGGCGGACAGAGGGACAGCACACCATGGAACTGGCGGGAACATCAGCGATCATCACCGGCGGCGCTTCGGGACTGGGAGAGGCAACAGCAAGAGGGTTTGCAGCACGCGGCGCACAGGTCACGCTGCTTGACCTCGACAGCGAACGGGGGCACGCCGTCGCACACGAGATCGGCGGTCATTTTGCACGGACCGATGTGACGGACGAAGCGTCGGTTGCAGCCGCAGTGGCGCTGGCCCGCGATAAAATGGGCGGTATCACAGCGGCGGTGAACTGTGCCGGCATCGCAGATGCGGCGAAAACCATCGGTCGGGATGGCCCTCATCCCCTCGGTCTCTTTCAGCGGACAATAGACATCAATCTTGTCGGTTCCTTCAACGTGGCGCGCCTTGCGGCCGACGCCATGCAACACAACGAACCGGGCGCGCACGGGGCCCGGGGCGTAATTATCAACACAGCCTCCATCGCGGCCTACGACGGCCAGAAAGGTCAGACGGCCTACGCCGCTTCCAAGGGAGGCATTGTCGGTATGTGCCTGCCCATGGCACGCGATCTGTCCCGCTCCGGTATCCGCGTGATGACCATCGCGCCCGGTATTTTCCGCACTCCCATGCTTGCAGGTCTTCCTCAGGAAGTTCAGGACCAGCTCGCCGCCGACGTCCCCTGCCCGGCCCGCCTCGGCGATCCTGCCGAATATGCGGATCTCGCGGCCTTTATCGTGACGGCGGGGTATCTCAACGGCGAAGTCATCCGGATCGACGGCGCCCTCAGGATGCGCTGACCCCGCGTAGGGGCCGGCGCATTTCTGCCACGACCAGGCGCGCCAGCGCCCGATCCGGCGGGGATTTCCGCTCATTATTGCGCTGTGTACAACCCTCAAATTCAATCTCTGGCAGTGGATCCGGCATGCCGCCTGATCCCGGAAACACCTGAATGCCGGAGTATGCATATGTTACCCTCTGCCCCCAGAAAACTTGGCCGATACGCTCTTGTGGTGTGTCTGCTTCAGGCCGCACCCCTTTCCGCTGCAGTGCTGCAGCTCGATGTCCTGACCGTCGGCATCTGCGACAGCGGACCAACAGGGTGCTTCGAGCCCGACATCGACCAGAGCTATATGAACAGGATCTTCGATCAGACGGACATCACCCTGAACTTTCTGCCGTCACCCGATCCGGTCACGCTCGATCTCGCCGCTCTCAGCGACGGCGCAGGCCGTACCAGTCCGTTCCGTCTGCTGACAGAGTTTGCTGCCACAGCCGCCCCTGACAGTCCACCGCGCACAACCGTTCTGGGCTTTGGCCCGCGACTGACCGGCAACACCGTGGGCGCAGCGTACGTGGATGCCCCCACTCTGCCCTTTGGCATCGTCAGTGCGGAAGGCACCTCTGAGATGCTGCAGAGCGTGGTTGCCGCGCATGAACTCGGGCATATCCTTGGCGCTGATCACACAGACGACGGGATGGGCGCTCTGATGGATCCGGTGATCAACCTGTCGCTGCTCAGCAATCCGGACTTCCTGCCGTCAATTTCCGCAGACGTTGCCGCTACACTGCGCAGGAGCACCCTTCTGCAGGAAACCAACGGGGAAACGCCCGGCGACACGCCGGATGACGTCCCGGTTGACGACCCCGAAATCCTGCCCCCGACGATTGCTGCCGTGCCTTTGCCACCTGCGTTCTCCGGGTTGCTGATCGCGCTGGGTGGTCTCGTGTTGCCTGCCTGGCGCAAACGCCGTCAGACGGCCTGACAGCTTTCGCCCGGCGCACCGGATCGCTGTGCGCCGGGTCACACCCCGGCGTCTGACGCTTTTTCCTCGAGGGTCAGCCATTCGTCTTCGGCGGCTGCCAGCTTTTCCTGTCTCTCAACCAGGGCCTCAGTGGCTTTACTGAACTTCACCGGGTTGGATGCATAGAGATCCGGATCCGCCAGAAGCTCTGTCAGTTTACCGATCTCCGCTTCAAGGCGTGCGATCTCTGCCGGCAGGGCCTCAAGGCGGTGCTTTTCGGTGAAGCTCAGCCCCTGTGGTTTGGTGATCTGCTTTGTGCTCGCCGGATCCTTTCGGGCCTTTGGCGGTGCTGCAGCCACGTCCTGGCGCGCCCCGGGGCCGCGCTGGCTAATATAATCGCTCCAGCCACCGGCGTAGACCGTTGCCCGGCCATCGCCCTCCATCGCGATGGTCGTCGCGGCTACGCGGTCCAGAAAATCACGGTCGTGACTGACCAGCAGAACCGTCCCGTCGTAGGTCCCCAGAAGTTCCTGCAGCAGATCGAGGGTTTCCACATCAAGATCATTTGTCGGCTCGTCCAGCACCAGCAGGTTGCTGGGCCGCGCCATCAGTTTTGCCAGCAGCAGCCGCGCTTTCTCGCCACCTGACAGGGCCCGCACCGGCGCTCTGGCTTGCGCCTCGTCAAAAAGAAACTCCTTGAGATAGCCCACCACGTGTTTTGGCGCCCCCCGGACCATCACCTGATCTGCCTTGCCCGACACCCGCATGTCCGGATCGCCGGTCAGGCTGTCCCAGAGGCTCATGTCACCGTCCAGCTGCGCCCGCGCCTGGTCGAACAGCGCAAGTTCCAGATTTGTGCCCAGCTTCACCGATCCGGTGTCCGGCGGCTCCCGTCCGATCAGCATGTTCAGCAGCGTGGTTTTGCCCACCCCGTTGGGTCCGACAAAGGCGATGCGGTCCCCGCGCTGCACGGTCAGGGAGAAGGGTTTCAGAATGGTTCTGTCGCCGAAGGCCTTGGAAATAGAGTCGGCCTCGATCACCTTGCGGCCGGATTTCGGTCCGGCGTCCAGCGCCATGGCGGCTGTTCCCTGACGCCGGATCTGTGCCGCGCGTTCGGCCCGCAGATCCTGCAGCGCCCGGACTCTGCCCATGTTCCGTTTGCGGCGCGCTGATATACCCTCGACCGCCCAGCGGGCTTCGGCCTTGATCTTGCGGTTCAGCTTGTGGCGCTGGGTGTCTTCTTCTTCCCAGATCGTATCGCGCCAGGCCTCAAAGGCCTCGAACCCTTTTTCCTGACGGCGTACCGCGCCACGGTCGATCCACAGCGTCGCCCGGGTCAGCGCGCGCAGGAACGCCCGGTCGTGGCTGATGATGACATATCCCTGGCGGGACTGCTGCAACTCGCGCTCCAGCCAGCCGATGGCTTCGATATCAAGGTGGTTGGTCGGTTCGTCCAGCAGCATCAGGTCCGGTGCGCCGGCCATCAGACGGGCCAGCGCCGCACGCCTGCGCTCGCCGCCGCTGGCCGTCGCGACAGGCCGCGCAGGATCGAATTTCAGCCCCTCGCCCGCGCGTTCGATCCGGTACATCTCGGACGGGTCCAGACCATCCGCCGCAAAATCGCCGAGCGTGGTGAAGCCCGACAGATCCGGGTCCTGTTCCATATATCCAACAGACACACCAGGACCCGCCACGACCTCCCCGCGGTCCGGCTCAACGAGGCCTGCCATAACCTTCATCAGTGTGGATTTGCCCGATCCGTTGCGCCCCACCAGCGCCACGCGATCACCGGGCTGGGCCACGAGGCTCAGATCATCAAAAACCGGATCACCGCCAAAAGTCAGCGAGATACCGTTCAGCTGTAAAAGGGGTACACGTGCCATGCAGGCGGGCTACGCGGCTCTGCGGTTCGGGTCAATGGCCGCTTGCGGAAATTCAGGTCAGCCTCTCCAGCAGGCGTCTGCGGGAAGCTGGCACGACGCTGATGTCGAGGCCGGTGAAAACATGCGTTGTATTCATCTGCCGGTCGATCACCGCATGATCGCTGACGCGCGCGCCCAGTCTCAGGTAACTGCGCAACAGTGGTGGCATACTGCGCAGTGCCTGCACCGGGTCCGGCGCGTGATCGCCGAGTCCGGAGAACCGGAATACATCGGGCGCTCTGACCCCCGGCAACCACGATCCGGGCGCAAGATGCCGCTTTCTGAGCAGGGCCAGAGTGTCCGCATAAACCGTCGGGTCCGTGCCCCTGAAGGACGAGCATCCAAAAAGCAACCTTGTGCCCTGACGGCCGGCATGCGCGGCAATGGCAGACCAGGCCAGCCGCAGGATGTCCGGATCGCGCCGCCCCGGCGCCAGACAGAAACGGCCGACCTCTGTCAGCGTCCCGCCAAAGGTTTGTAATCTGGCAAGGTCATAAAACCCTGCCGAGTAGCTTTCTTCGGCATCACAGGCCCGGAAATCCTGCATCCGGAAACAGCAGACCAGTGTCCCGTCATGGCTGTCCTCAATAAGGAAATGCGATGCGGTTGCGTCCCAGCTGTCACCTGACAGCTCCTTCCCGGATGCGAAGGCCTCAGCCCGCAGTGCCCGCGCCGCGTCAATGTCGCTGTCAGTCCGGCTTGTGCGCAGGATAAACTTGCGGACGTCAGTCTTTTGGACGCCCGTTTTGTCTGCTGAAGTGCCGGACCGGGGCGGATCTTTGCGCATCATGCGGATGCAGCGTGCGGCCTGTCAGAGACCGACAGGACCAAAGCCGCCGATGTTGCCAAAGAGCTGCTGCAGGAAGCTACGGTCGCCGACTGTTGTGTCGGTAACGCGCCGCGCAAGCGGAACAACATTTCCGTCTTCCAGTCCGAAGCGTTCAACGTTGGCCACAATGCCGTTCGAATCAAAACTGATGGCGAGTACTTCACGGTCCACGACTTCCGGCTCGAAGAATGCGGTCTGGCGGAAACGGCTGCGGACAAAATACATCGCGTTGTCATTGATCACCGAAGAGGACGCCGCGGCTCCCAGCGTCTCCTCGACGCTGGAACGGGTATCCACACCCACTGCGATCTGATCCAGATCTTCCTGCGCCGGAACATAGCCGTGATTGCTGTAGAGCGACGAACAGGCGCTGAGAGCTGTGCACACCACGGCGACACCGGTCAACCTGAGCGCGCGTGACGCAAATATTCTGAACGCGGACCCTGTCTGCATGTGAGTGTACCCTCTTGCCCTTGGGCATTATGACTTTTATCCCGCTTATACCAAGCGGACGCCCCGGTTCAAGAAACGAAAGCAACGCCCTATGAAGCAGACCACACCATCCGCAACCGCGCTGAGGGTGGCGGACCTTGCCCAGAACAGCGCCACGCCCTTTGCGTACCGGCCTGATGCGGAGACGCTCAGATCGATCGCGGCAGAACTTGATCTGTCAGGATTGCGCAAACTGGCGTTTCAGGGGGATATCCGTGCCGAAGGCGGCGCGGACTGGCGGCTGACAGGCCGGCTCGGGGCCACTGTCATACAGCCCTGCGGTGTCACACTGGAACCTGTGACCACGCGGATTGACGCCGATGTGACCCGCCTTTTTCTCAGCGATTTCACCGACCCGGATGAACCCGAAGCCGAAATGCCCGAAGATGATACAACAGACGCTCTGGGCACGCATATCGACCCCTGGGCTATCATGCTGGAGGCGCTGGCGCTGGAACTGCCGCTCTATCCCCGGGCGCCGGGAGCTGAAAGCGGCGACATGGTTTATGCGGGCCCCGGTGTCGCGCCGATGAAGGATGAGGATGCCCGGCCCTTTGCGGGACTTGCGGACCTGCGGGACAAACTTGCCGGAGAGGCACCGAAGGATGGAGGGGACGACAGTTGAGGCGGCCAACGACGCCGCGCCTGCCGAAAGCCCCCGCAAAAAGGCGGGAATTCTCATAAAAACCTGCTTGCACCGCACCTGAATACGAGTATTTTGCGGCGCTCGGCGAATTAGGGTTGGACTTCCATCCGGACAGGCCCTAAACGCACGTCACACCCGAATGGGACAGATTCCTAAAACCGGCCGTCCGGCAGCCCTTTGAGCGCCCGGCCCCGAACGACAAAAAGGACAGGCCAATGGCTGTTCAACAGAACAAAGTTTCCAAGTCGCGCCGCAACAACCGTCGCGCGCACGACGCCCTGGTCGCTGCAAACCCGAACGAATGCACCAACTGTGGCGAGCTGAAACGCCCCCACCACGTCTGTGCTGCCTGTGGCCACTATGACGACAAAGAAGTCGTGGCACTGACAGAAGAGATTGATCTGGAAGACGACGCGGCCTAAACCTGTCCCTTAAGAATAAGGGCAGCAGGTTTGGAGGCGGTCGCTCTATGACGGCACAGACCGATCAGGCAGAGACAAAGACCGGACGGATCATAATTTCCGTTGACGCAATGGGCGGGGACGCGGGCCCCGCTGCTGTTGTGGCGGGCTGCGACGTGTCAGCCCGCAAAAACCCCGACATCAGTTTTATCCTGCACGGCCCAGAAGACGAGCTGAACGCGCTGGTGGGGCGGCGGCGTGTTCTGGATGGCCGCTGCGAGGTCCGGCACGCCACCGGCGTTGTCACGATGGACGACAAACCAAGCCACATTGTGCGCAATGGCAGCGAAACCTCTATGTGGTCTGCCATCGAAACGGTCCGCGAAGGTACCGCCTCCGTTGCCGTTTCCTGTGGCAATACCGGTGCGCTTATGGCGCTTTCGACTATTCGTCTGCGCCGCCTGCCCGGGGTTAAACGACCCGCGATTGCCGTGCTTTACCCCTCGTCCAACCCGCAGGGGTTCAATGTGCTGCTCGATGTGGGCGCTGACGTACGCGCGGATGCGGATGACCTGCTCCGCTATGCGCTGATGGGCATGTCATACGCGCGCAATGGCCTCGATCTGCCCCGCCCGCGGGTCGGTCTGCTGAATGTCGGCACCGAGGAACACAAAGGCCGCCCCGAGCTCAAAGAAGCCTTCGAGCTGATTCGGGACCAGCAGGAAGCTGCCGGTTTTGATTTTGCGGGATTTGTGGAAGGCGGCGACATTTCCGGCGACATCTGCGACGTCATCGTGACCGACGGCTTTACCGGCAATGTGGCGATCAAAACCGGCGAAGGGACAGCCAGCCTTGTCGGAAACCGCCTTCGGGAGGCATTCCGTTACTCGCCTCTGTCGCGCCTGGCCTCGCTGCTCGCCTATACATCTCTGGGTCGTCTGCGCAAAAAGATCGATCCGCGCCGTGTGAATGGCGGTGTTTTTCTGGGCCTTAACGGTACGGTGGTCAAATCCCATGGCGCCGCCGATGCAACCGGTGTATCTGCGGCGATCAAGCTTGCCGCACAACTGGCTCATATTCAGTTCACGGACAAACTGGCGGCGCGGGTTGCGGCCCTGCCGGCAGAGGAGAATACGTAAATGACGATCCGCGCTGTTGTTGCCGGTGTAGGCCACTATCTGCCCGAACGGGTGGTGCCGAACACCGAGTTCGAAAAGACGCTGGACACAACGGACGAATGGATCCGCGCGCGCTCCGGCATTGAGCGCCGTCACTTTGCGGCCGAGGGCGAAACAACCTCGGGCATGGCCGCACGGGCTGCCAGCGCCGCCATTGAGGACGCCGGTCTGACGGCCGCCGATGTGGATGCAATCGTTGTTGCGACCTCGACCGCTGATCTGACGTTCCCGTCTGCCGCGACCATGGTTCAGGCTGAGCTGGGTATGACGGGCGGTTTTGCGTTCGATGTTCAGGCGGTCTGCGCGGGGTTTGTATATGCGCTCAGCAACGCCAATGCACTGATCCTGTCGGGACAGGCCAGCCGTGTTCTGGTGATCGGTGCAGAAACCTTCAGCCGCATCATGGACTGGACCGACCGGTCGACTTGCGTGCTCTTTGGCGATGGCGCCGGTGCCCTTTTGCTGGAAGCACAGGAGAGCGCAGGCACCCCGCAGGACAGAGGCATCCTGGCGACTGACCTGAATTCCGACGGCCGCCACAAAGACCTGCTCTATGTGGACGGCGGGGTTTCGACGGGCACAACCGGATACCTGCGGATGCAGGGCAATCAGGTCTTCCGTCATGCCGTAGAGAAACTCGCAGCGACAGCAACGACCGCAATGGCACGCGCAGGCGTCGAGTCCGCTGAAGTGGACTGGATCGTACCGCATCAGGCGAACATCCGGATCATCCAGGGCACGGCCAAAAAGCTGGGGCTGCCCATGGATAAGGTGGTTGTCACCGTCCAGGATCACGGCAACACCTCTGCCGCTTCGATCCCGCTGGCGCTGTCCGTTGGGCGCGACCGGGGGCAGATCAGCAAGGGTGATCTGATCGTGACCGAGGCAATCGGCGGTGGTCTTGCCTGGGGTGCAGTCGTTCTGCGCTGGTAGGCGCGGTATTTTCCGCTTATCCCCCGCCACGCAAGCCGTTGATATTGACTCGGAAAATACGCCTCCCCTATGGTGGCTGAAAATTCAGGGGGAAAACATGGCCGAAAAGACTTTGACACGCATGGATCTGAGTGAGGCCGTTTTCCGCGAGGTCGGACTGTCCCGTAACGAAAGCGCACAACTGGTTGAATCCGTGCTGGATCATCTGTCTGACGCGCTGGTGCGGGGAGAGCAGGTCAAAATTTCGTCCTTCGGCACTTTCTCTGTGCGGGACAAATCGGCCCGGGTGGGCCGCAACCCAAAAACCGGTGAAGAGGTTCCGATCAACCCGCGCCGCGTACTGACATTCCGTCCATCGCACCTGATGAAGGATCGCGTGGCAAACGGGAACAAGTCCTGAGCTGATGCCAAAATCACCTGATGCTTTCCGCACGATCTCAGAGGTCGCAGACTGGCTGGGGGTGCAGGCGCATGTACTGCGGTTCTGGGAAAGCAAATTCAGTCAGGTAAAGCCGGTCAAGCGCGCCGGCGGCAGGCGGTATTACCGGCCCAACGATATGTTACTGCTGGGCGGCCTGAAAAAGCTGCTGCATGAGGACGGTCTGACCATAAAGGGCGCGCAGAAAATGCTGCGCGAAAACGGTGTGGCGCATGTGGCGGCGATGTCGCAGCCGCTGGATGACCTGACAGCTGCCGTGATTGACGACCAGGTGGCAGATGAGGTGGCAACGCAACCCGCCCCGGAACCGCCGGCGTTCAGTGCAGAACCGGCAGAGACAGGTGAAGTACAGCCTGCGCCCGAACTGCCTGCTGCAACTCCGGATGCAGAACCCGTTGCTGAGCCGGTCACTGAGCCAGAAGAAGAGCTACCCGTGCCCGAGCCCGAGGTGTCAGTCGCCGCCGCAGAACCGGATGTATCGTCAGATGCGGAAGCAGAAGATACAGCGCCGGTGGTACCGCAGCAGACGGCACCGGAGCCGCTGTCCGAGCCTGCTGCTGACGCACAACCTCTGACGGATGCCGGTTCGTCGCCCCTTCCGGACGAATTGGAGGCTGCGGACACGCCCATTGAAGAGGACAGCGAACCTGACCCGCTCATTGCGGCTGACGACGAGCTTGCAGATGCAGCTCCGGCGGAGGTCTCCCAGCCGGATGAGACCCCAATTGCTGGGTCAGGCGAACCCGATGTTGAGTCGCAGACTGCAGACATCGAAGACGATTTTGCTCCTGTGGAAACCGCCCCCGAAGAGATACCCGAAGAGGATGAGCCGGTCGCAGAGCTGCCTGGTTTCCTGCGGCATCCACTGAACAGGGACGACGGAGCGTCCGCATCCCCCGGCGACACAGAGGCTGCGGCCCCGAAAATTGATGACCTGCCACAACCGCAGGCGTCGGACGAAATCGAGCCTTCCGCCAGCGTATCCGCGACGGAGCCCGAAGAAACGGCCGCTGAACCCGAACCTCCGATCACCGAAGATGCTGCCGCGGAAGCCGAGGCGCCCGAAACCGAACCACAGACCGAAACGGAACAGGCCGCAGCACCGGAAGCGGTGCCGGTGCCCCGCCGGATCGACATTCCCGCACCACCAGCCGAAAGTTCGATGACCGCTGAGCCGTCGGCGCTGACTGCGCTGTCACGGGTCCGGACGCTGACGCCGGAGCAGGCCGGGCAGATCCGTCCGCTTGTGGCGCGTCTGGCTCAGCTGCGGGCGGATGTGACCGGAGCGCACAAAGACGCGGGCAAAGACTGAGGCAATGGCAATTCGCACTTGTCACGGCCCTCAGATCGGGTATGAAGCGGCTCATGTCGGGCTATGGCGCAGCCTGGTAGCGCGTCCGTCTGGGGGACGGAAGGTCGCAGGTTCGAGTCCTGCTAGCCCGACCATCAACCGACATGTCCAAAGAGCCCGCGCCCCCATCGCGCGGGCCTTTGCACTTTCAGGAGCCGGCTCATGAGTGGCGTTCTTCCCAGTCAGCAGATCGCGCAGATGATTGCGTCTAATCAGATTGCAGGCACCCGAAACGTCACAGACGCACAGATCCAGCCTGCGAGCCTTGACCTGCGCCTGGGGCGTACCGCCTGGCGGGTGCGCGCGTCCTTTCTGGCCGGTGCCGGTGCGCGGGTCTCTGACCGTCTGCGCGAGTTTGAGATGCACCGCGTAGACCTGACTGATGGAGCCGTTCTGGAAAAGGGCTGTGTCTATGTGGTTCCCCTGATGGAATCGCTGGCTCTGCCCGAAAATGTGCAGGCAGTTGCCAACGCCAAAAGCTCAACCGGACGGCTTGACCTGCTGACCCGCACCATCACGGATGGCGGCACCGAGTTTGACCGCATCGCACCCGGCTATCACGGCCCGCTTTATGCCGAGATCTGCCCCCGCTCCTTTTCTGTGCTCGTGCGACCTGGCATGCGTCTGAACCAGATCCGTTTTCGTGACACCCAGGCCGTTCTTGATGACGACAGCCTTCGCGCGCTGCATGCGGAAACGCCGCTGGTCGATGGCGAAGCGGTGATTGACGACGGCCTCGGTTTTTCTGTCGATCTGCGCCTGCCGGACACGACACTGGTCGGCTACCGGGCGAAACCGCATACCGGCGTGATCGACCTCGATCTGATCAATCACTACACCGCGTCCGAATACTGGGAAGAAGTACACAGCGACAACGGCAAGATCATTCTTGATCCCGGCGCGTTCTACATACTTGTCAGCCGGGAGGCGGTGACAATTCCCCCGGGTTATGCCGCTGAAATGGCACCCTTTCTGGCGATGGTCGGTGAATTCCGCGTGCACTACGCAGGCTTCTTTGATCCGGGCTTCGGCTATGCCGAGGCGGGCGGCGCAGGGTCACGCGGCGTGCTCGAGGTACGCTGTCACGAGGCGCCCTTTGTGCTGGAACATGGCCAGGTTGTGGGCCGCCTGATCTATGAACGGATGGACGAACTGCCCGAGCAGCTCTACGGCTTAGACATTGCGTCGAACTACCAGGGTCAGGGGCTGAAACTCTCCAAACACTTCCGAGCACCGGAATAACCGGGCGACTTCAACTCCGGCCCGAACCTTGTTGGCGGCCAGGGCAGCGCTGGCATCAATCCTCGAAAAGCTCGCTCTGACCTTCCGCGCTCTCTTCCTCGTCGTCCGCATCTGACGGCACCGGCAGGCTTCCGGGCGGTGGTCGGTTTTCCAGCAGACCTGCGGCCCGCAGCTCTTTCAGACCAGGCAGATCGCGCGCATTTTCCAGCCCGAAGTGGTCAAGAAAGCTGTCTGTCACAACAAATGTTACTGGACGTCCAGGGGTCATTTTACGCCGCCCGAAACGGATCCATTCCATCTCAAGCAACTGGTCCACGGTGCCGCGGCTGACCGATACGCCGCGGATTTCCTCAATCTCGGCGCGGGTCACCGGCTGATGGTATGCAATAATCGCCAGTGTCTCGATGGCTGCGCGGGACAGCTTGCGGGTCTCCACCGTCTCGCGCTGCATCAGAAACCCGAGATCCGGCGCGGTCCGCATCGCCCAGGCGTCACCGATCTTGCACAGATTCACCCCGCGCCCTTCATAGCGCTTTCGCAGATAAACAATCGCCTCTGCAGGATCAGAACCATGCGGCATACGCGCGGCCAGTTCCCGCAGCGAGACCGGCTCAGCAGAGGCAAAGAGGATAGCCTCAACCATGCGCTCCTGTTCCGCCATGGGCGGCGCCTCAAACAGGCTTTGTTCTTCTTCGGTCGCAGAGGTCTCGTCTGTCACGCAGGTCTGTCCTTTTTGCGCAGCTGAATGGGCGCGAATGTTTCTGACTGGCGGATTTCCAGATGGCCCTCTTTAACAAGCTCCAGCGACGCCGCAAAGGTGGCAGCCGTGGCCGAGCGCCGCCGAACCGGGTCCATCTCCCAACCTTCGGGCAGATAGCTGACAATATCGGTCCAGTCGCCGGCAAAGCCGATCAGCCCGCGCATCCGGTCCAGCGCCTGTTCCATCGTGAACACCGCATCCCGGTCCATGACAAAGGGCCGGAATTCGTCGCGTGTCCGGATACGCGCATATCCCTGCATCAGGTCCAGCAGCGTAGCGGTATACTGAACTTTCCGGATGCGGGTGACTTCCTGCGTCTGGCCACGGGCAAAGAAATCCCGTCCCAGCCGGTCGCGCCCCATCAGGCGCGCGGCGGCATCCCGCATGGCCTGCAGCCGCTCAAGCTGAAAAGCCAGGTGTGCGGCCAGCTCTTCACCGGAGGGTCCTTCCTCTTCGGGGTCGGGCGGCAGCAACAGGCGTGATTTCAGAAAGGCCAGCCAGGCCGCCATCACCAGATAGTCGGCCGCGAGTTCCAGGCGCAGTGCTTTGGCCCGTTCAACGAAAGCCAGATACTGCCGTGCCAGTGCCAGAACAGAGATTTTACGCAGATCAACCTTCTGGGTCCGGCTCAGCGTCAGCAGCAGATCGAGAGGGCCCTCAAAACCGTCGACGTCAACGATCAGCGCCTCGGCCGCCAGGCGGTCCGCGACGGAGGTTTTATCCTCTTCAAAAGTGTCCTCTGACATGGACCCGACCGACCTTCACGCCCCGTTCAACAGCGTCCCAAGCTGAGCCTGAAGGGCCGGAATGTCAATATCATCCGGCTGCCTGCGCGCTGCCAGTGCACGCTCCGCCCGGGCCTGTGCAGCATCGCTCATTTCACCTGCGGCTTCTGCCACCGCACACCGCTCTGCCAGCGGCGCATTGCAGTGCAGAACGACATCGCAGCCCGCTTTCAGGGCACGTGCCGCCAGATCCGCGCGTTCGCCCTGCAATGCCTTCATGCCCAGATCATCTGTCATCAGCAGACCGTCAAACCCGATATCATCCCGGATGACCTGCATCATCACAGGCGAGAGCGTCGCAGGCCGGTCATCTATCCCGGAAAACACCAGGTGCGCGGTCATGCCCATCGGCAGGTCACTGAGCTCCCGGAAAGGCGCGAAATCTGTTCCGCTGAGCGCGGCACGGGCGGCCGTGACCAGTGGCAGTTCAAAATGTGTGTCGAGAGTGGACCGCCCGTGTCCCGGAATGTGTTTCATGACCGGCAAGACACCGCCCGCCAGCATCCCGTCTGCTGCAGCACGGCCCAGCACGGCGATCGTACCGGGATCAGAGCCATAACACCTGTTGCGCAGGAATGGATGTGTTTCCGCCCCGGCAACATCCAGCATGGGCGCGCAGTTGCTGTCGATACCCACGGCCAGCAGTTCGGCGGCAATCAGGCGATACCGGAGATACATTGCCTGCGAGGCGCTTGCTCCGACGGCCTTCACAAAATCCAGCGGCGGCGTCCATTCCGTCCAGACCGGCCCGCGCAGCCGCTGCACGCGGCCGCCTTCCTGATCAACAGTGATGGGTGCGTCACGGCCAACGCTTTCGCGCATATCTTCGCACAGCGCGCGGACCTGATCCGGCGTGTCGATATTGCGGGCAAACAGAATGAATCCAAAGGGATTGGCGTCGCGGAAGAACGCTTTTTCCTCTGCACTCAGGCGCAGACCTTCTGCATCAAGGATGGTGGCACCAAAGCGTGTCACAACGCGCGTCAGCGGCTGGCGACGGGGATACAGTCGACCCCTTCGGCCTTGAAAGCCGCACAGAACCGGCGCGAGTCGCTCAGGTCACGAAAGCCCATGACGCGCAGGCGGTAAAACGTCCGGCCCCCGGACTGAGCCTTTTCAATAACCCGCGACTTGCCGTTCATGAAATCACCAAAGCGGCCCGCGAGACGACCCCATTCACTGCGCGCCACCTCGGGGCTTTCAAAAGCCCCCAGCTGTGCCAGACGTGTCCCCGCCGGAATGCGTGCCGGATCAATCTCTGCTGTATCAGGCGCCGGTGTGAACGCTGCCGCCTGAACACGGGCCGGACGCAGCACGGGGCGTGCGGAAACCCGCAGGCCGGTCTGCTGCACAACGGCAGGCTTCGGCGTCGGCAGTGCTTCGGCTGCGGCCTGCAGCACAGGATCTGCGAGCGCGGGATCTTCTTCCTGGGCGGCCAGTGGTTCGCTGCCAGCCGTCAGCTCTTCGACCAGCTGATTGATGGCGGCTGCCTGATCAACTTCAGCAACAGGTGCGACTGCGGGGGTTGCAAAAGCATCCCGCGCGGGGCTCAGACGCACCGGAAGCTCAACCGGTGCCGCCGCCTGAACAACCGGCTGGTCCTCTGCAGTCAGTGCCGCACCGCGGGGCGCCAGCACAACCTGATCAACAGGGCCTTCTGCGATACCTTCAGCAGCGATGGCATTCACGGCAAGACCCTGGTGGCGGGCCAGTTGTCCGCCCGGGTTTTCCGGCCGGATCCGCATGTCGCCCTCGGCGGCACGCACGACGGGGATACCGCTCACGTCCCGCACCATCAGTTTGTACCCCCAGACCCCGATCCCGGCGATCAGCGCGAGTGAGACCACCGCGCCGGCCAGATTGGTCATGAAAGTCAGGGAATGCGTCGCCGCAGGTTCCTGCGCCCGTGTCTCAGATGCACGGCCATAGCCGCCCATGTCATGGGAGAATTCGATATCCGCCATCAATGCCTCGCTCTGCCTTCGGGGTACATTGCCCCTCTGGTCGTGTTCGATTGCCTGTCCGGACGCCGGATGGTTGTGTTACCGCATTTCCTGCGCCGGTGTGACGCCAAGAATACCCAAACCGGCCGAAATTACAATCGCCGTGGCCCGGGCGAGGGCGATTTTTGCCTGGCTTGTGGCTGCATCGCCTTCCTGAACGGCACGCAACGTATCGTCGGACCGGCCCAGGTGGTAGAGGCTGTGGAAATCGGACGCCACATCATAGAGGTAGAACGCAATCCGGTGCGGCTCATTGGAGCGCGCCGCAGTTTCCACCAGACGCGGCCATTCCGCCAGCCGTGCGGCCATGGCCAGTTCAGCCGGATGCGCCAGAAGGCCAAGGTCCGCCGCCCCCAGTGTGCCATCGGCCACGTCAATTCCGGCCTCTTTCGCTTTGTTCAGGATCGACGCAACCCGCGCGTGGGCATACTGGACATAGAAAACCGGATTTTCCCGGCTCTGTTCCAGCACCTTGTCGAAATCGAAATCCAGCATCGCGTCGTTCTTGCGCGTCAGCATCACAAAACGCGTCACGTCAGGTCCGACCTGATCCACAACGTCCCGCAGGGTTACAAAGGTCCCCGCCCGTTTGGACATCTTGAACGGCTCACCGTTCTTGAACAGCTTCACCAGCTGCGTCAGCTTGATATCGAGCGGCACCGTGCCGCCGGACAATGCGGAAACGGCAGCTTTCATCCGTTTGACATAGCCGCCGTGATCCGCCCCGAAAATGTCGATCAGCGCATCAAACCCACGGCTGACTTTGTCATAGTGATAGGCAATATCCGGCGCGAAATAGGTCCAGCTGCCGTCCGATTTCATCACCGGACGATCCACATCGTCCCCGTGTTCGGTGGATCTGAAAAGCGTCTGTTCGCGCGGTTCCCAGTCTTCGGGCTTTTTGCCCTTGGGCGGCTCAAGCACACCTTCGTAGATCAGGCCCCTGCCCCGCAGATCATCAATCGCCGCCTCGATCCGGCCGGTACCGTACAGAGACTTCTCAGAATAGAAGACGTCCATCTCAACACCCAGCGCGTTAAGATCCGCGCGGATCAGATCCATCATGGCGTCGGTGGCAAAGTTCCGGATGTCTTCCAGCCAGAACTGTTCGCCCTTGTCGAGATAGGCGTCGCCAACCTTGTCCTTGAGCGCCTGCCCCACCGGGATCAGATAATCGCCCGGATAGGTGCCGTCCGGAAACGCCACCTCCTGGCCGTGGGCCTCCTGATACCGCAGGTATACCGACCGGGCGAGCACATCGACCTGAGCACCCCCATCATTGATGTAGTATTCCCGCGTGACGTCAAATCCGGCGTAGTCCAGCAGCGAGGCCAGCGCATCGCCGAAGACCGCCCCCCGGGTATGCCCAACGTGCAGCGGGCCGGTAGGGTTCGCGGATACATATTCGACGTTGACCTTTTTACCGCTGCCCAATGACGCCCGGCCAAAATCCGTGCCCGTTGCCAGAACAGCACGGATCACCTCTTGCCAGACACCGGGTGCCAGCCGCAGGTTCAGAAACCCCGGCCCCGCCACCTCGGCACTGGTGATACGGTCATCCGCGCCCAGTTTTTCCGCCAGCAGCGAAGCAATATCGCGGGGTTTCATGCCCGCTGGTTTTGCCAGAACCATCGCGGCATTGGTTGCCATATCCCCATGGGCGGCATCGCGCGGCGGCTCGACCGTCACGTTTTCAAGTGACAGCCCCTGCGGCAGCGCACCATCAGCCATCATAGCTTCCAGTGTTTCGGTCACCAGGTGACGGATATCGGCAAAGAGGTTCACGGGCGTTTGTCCTTCGGGAAGTGTTGCGCGCGGTTTATCACGGCCTGTGTCCGGGTCAACCGCGCAGGCTCAGAGCCCGCCGATCAGGCGTTCATGCTCCTGGAGTGCAAACCGGTCGGTCATGCCCGCGATATAGTCTGACACGATCCGCGCGAGCGCCGTTTCAGTGCGGGCCTCAGCCACATCCTTGCGCCATTGTTTCGGCAGCTGATCCGGGTGCGCCATGAACCACGGAAAGAGCTCCTCGACAACATTGGTCACACGGGCGCGCATCTCGACCACGCTCGGGGCGCGGTACATGCGCTGGAACAGAAACGCACGGATCACCTTCAGATCCTCAAACAACGGGTCCGAAAACCGGATCACAGAGCGCCCGGCATGCCGGACATCCGTAACAGACGCCGGTTGCAGTTCTGCGAGGCGCTGCTGGGCAAAGACGATGACGTCTTCAACCAGGACCCCAAAAAAGCGGCGCAGCGCTTCGTGGCGGCGGCGGTAATAGTTCAGACCGGGATATTTCTGATCAACTTCGGCGAAACACTCCCGCAGGATCGGCAGTTCGGCCAGCTCATCCGTGGAAAAGAGTTCAGCCCGCAGCCCGTCATGCAGATCATGGTGATTGTAGGCCACGTCATCCGCGATGGCTGCAACCTGCGCTTCGGCGCTGGCGTGCGTGTGCAGCTCAAGGTCCATTTCGGCATTGCAGGCCGCCAGCGCCCAGGGGATTTCGCCGGTCACCGGGCCATTATGTTTGGCGATGCCTTCCAGCGTTTCCCAGGTCAGGTTCAGCCCGTCAAAATCCGCGTAGTGCCGCTCCAGATTGGTGACGATCCGGATCGCCTGCGCATTGTGATCAAACCCGCCATAGGGCTCCATCAGCGCGCAGAGCGCATCCTCGCCGGTGTGTCCGAAGGGCGTGTGACCCAGATCATGGGCCAGTGCCACGGCCTCGGTCAGTTCCGCGTTCAGCCCCAGCGCGCCGGAAATTGTGCGGGCCACCTGTGCGACCTCAATGGAATGGGTGAGCCGCGTCCGGTAATAATCGCCCTCGTGCTCGATGAAGACCTGGGTCTTGTGTTTAAGCCGCCGGAACGCGCTGGCATGGATAATCCGGTCCCGGTCGCGCTGAAAACACGAACGGAAAGTGCTTTCCTCTTCCCGCACGCGCCGCCCCCTGGCCAGTGCGGGATCGGAGGCATACTGCGCAGTCATAGCTCGCTGGTCCTTGTGGCCTGTCCCGGGGATTTCTATATTGTACACGACCCGTGAATGAAACCACCGTCGGAGCATGAGCAGATGCAGCTGCCCCCCAAAGTCACCTCCCGCGCTTTCGAGCGCCTCGCCGAAATCGGTGCGGCAACAGACGGCAAGGCCCTGCGTGTCGCTGTAGAAGGCGGCGGATGCTCAGGTTTTCAGTATGAGATTGCCCTGGATGAGCCGCGTGATGACGATCTGATTCTGGAAGGTGCCGGCGAAAAAGTCGTGGTTGACGCAGTATCTCTGCCGTTTCTGACCGACGCGGTCATCGATTTCACCGAAGAACTGATCGGGGCGAGATTCGTGATCGAAAATCCGAATGCCACAAGTTCCTGCGGCTGCGGCACATCCTTCTCGATGTGACGCTCAGCCCTCGGCCCGGGCAAATCCTTCAAAGAAATCACCAAACCGTGCCGTGGACTGCGCGGCACAGGTGAGAATGCGGTGTTCCTCTTCACCCAGCACAGATTCCAGCAGCCCCCGCATCTGTTCCCAGTCGCAGCTGCGCGCCGCACCCAGATGGAACAGGTATTCTGAAATGCGCCGCAGCGGGCCGCGTGGTGCGCCACGCCGCTCTACCATCAGGGCACCCTCTACCGGTGTGCCCCGGAAACCTTCTGCCCCCGCATGGGACGCCCACCAGCTGCCAACAAGGTATTCGTGATAGGAATCGGCTCCGGACCCATGCGCCGCCGGTTGCAGAACAAAGCCGCCCGTTTCGAGGGCCAGCCAGTCTTCCCAGATCTCGCTCGGGACGCGGCCCGCAAAGCGCAACGCTACGCAAACCTCTGACAGCAGGTCAAAATCCTGATCCAGCCAGGCAAGAAGTCCGGCGAACTCCAGACTGGTCAGCCCATCCTCGCTCAGCGCGGGATCATGCCGGCCGTAGTCGGAGAGATAGAACACAATGTGTGTGAGCTCATAGGCCGCTTTTTTGTTGGGCAGCGCAAAGGTCCCGGTCGACCCGATGAAACGGCGCAGTCTGTCCTCAAGTGCAGGATCCTGTGTTCCTTCTCCGCGCCGCGCCAGAAGACGCTCCGCTTCGGCACGCTGCAGATCGGACAACTCCGCGGTCGCCAGTTTTCTGTCTCTGGCCGTGGCACAGATGTCTGTGCCCGCGTCCCCCGCGAGCCCCAGATCCTCAAGATCAAGGCAGATCGACAGAAGAAACCGGTAATACTGCGGGAAAAAGGCCAGCCGTCCCGCGACGGAGTCATAGAATGGCCGGTAGACCTCGAGCACCTCAGGGCGCAGGCTGGCCCCGGATGTCGCGAGAACGTTCAGCAGTTCAGCATTTTCCTTCAGCCAGAAAACATCGCTGCTGTCGCGCCGGTGCAGTGCGAAATTACGCAGCAGCTGTCCCTGACGCTGAGAGAGATTTGGCCTGCGCGGCAACCCGATTGAGATCACGTTGGACATGAGCTTTCCTTTCGCTTTCAACGGATTGCCGCGCAGAGCATCAGCGGATCAGGGCCCTTGGGGAAGGCCCTGCTCCGGCTGAGCTGTCACTTTGCAGGTGTCATGGATGTGGTGAAAAGACCGGTCGCCTCTCCCGCCAGAGCATCGCTGCCTGAAATCATTGATGTGGTGAACTGGCCGGTTTCGCCACCTGTCATAACAGAAACCGGAGACATGGAAGTGGTGAAGAGACCGGTTGCCTCGCCACACATCATATCGCTGTCCTGTGACTGCATGGAGGTCGTGTAAAGCGCTGTGGCTTCTCCGACATGCATATCTGCAGCAGGGTGTGTTACATCGTGAGCAAAGTCGGCTTTGAGCAGTGCGTTCGTCATCATTTTGTATCCCTTTCTGATGATGTTCAGGTCGCCTGTTAACGCTTGCCCCTAAAGCACGAATTTTAAAGGAAAAATCCCGTTAAGGATGTGTTAACCCTGAGTTATCCACAGGGAGCCGCGCCGCTAAAGGATAAGAATGGAAAGAAAAGGCACTGCGGTAATCTTCGTTAAAGAATTTTTATCCACAGACACGCTGCCTGTGGATATTAACCTTTTGAGGGCAAATCAGCCGAATACCTTAACGAGAATCACTCCGTTAATACTCTCCCTCAGAGTGATATTTTGCCGGGGTTGCCCCACCGGCGCGCATGCGCGATAGAAAAGGACAGGTGACGGGAGTTCGGATCATGAAAATTGCGACGTTCAACATCAACGGGATCAAAGCGCGGATCGAAGCGCTGCCCGCGTGGCTGAAAGAAGCGCAGCCGGACGTCGCCCTCCTCCAGGAGATCAAATCCGTCGACGAGAACTTCCCGCGCGAAATTTTCGAGGACCTGGGCTACAACGTCGAAACACACGGGCAGAAAAGTTTCAACGGCGTCGCAATCCTGTCGAAAACCCCGCTCGAGGACGTGACCCGCGGCCTGCCTGGCGACGACAGTGATGAACAGGCCCGCTATATCGAAGCGACTGTCATGGGCGACAAGGAAGCAGTACGTGTCTGCGGCCTCTACCTTCCCAACGGCAATCCGGCGCCTGGCCCGAAAAACGACTACAAGCTTGCCTGGATGGCACGGCTGGAGGCGCGCGCGCGGGACCTGCTGGCACAGGAGATCCCATTTGTCATGGCGGGCGACTACAACATCATCCCGCAGGCGGAAGATGCCGCAAAACCCGATGCCTGGCGCGAAGATGCGCTGTTCAGGACCGAGAGTCGCACGGCTTTCAGACGGTTGCTGAACCTTGGCCTGACCGAGGCGTTCAGGGCCCGGACCTCGGGGCCCGGACATTACAGCTTCTGGGACTATCAGGCAGGTGCCTGGAACCGGAATAACGGCATCCGGATCGACCACCTGCTGCTCAGCCCGCAGGCGGCCGATATGCTCACCGATTGTCAGATCGACAAAGAGGTGCGCGGCCGGGACAAACCCTCGGACCACGTACCCGTCTGGATTGACCTGGCCGCCTGATTTCCGGCTTCCGCGGGACAGCCCTTACCCGTAGATACGCGTCGCGCCCAGGCCGTCGTGTATCTGGTTCACCATTGCCGGCTGAAGCCCCATGCCCTGCGCCAGGGCGTGCAGATATTGTGCCTCCGCCTGGTTGTCGGGATCAATCGCATTGAGCGCTATGGTATAGACCTGCGTTTCCAGACCACGCGGGGTGTCCGCCGCCAGTTGGGCCGCGTCCACAGGCTGTTCCAGCATGTCCTGGATCACAGCCACATCCGACGGATCGCCATCGCGCAGCGCCTGCAGCAGTTTTGCCTTTTCGTCAGCGTCAATGTCACCATCCGCGCGCGCGGCCTGCGTCATCGCCCGCAGCATCAGCCGGGCGACGTCTTCTTCGTCCGGCTCTTCGGCGGGATTATCCTGATTGATCAGCGCCTCAAGGCCACCGCCGCCTGGTGCCGTCCCGCCCCGCGCAGCTGCAAGACCGCCCAGCAGGCCACCCAGCCCGCCCAGACCACCGGCAGAAGCGCCCGCGCCACTGCCGCTCAGTTGCCCCAGCAACCCACCGAGGCCGCCCCCTGCGCCGCCCGGTCCGCCGGCTCCGCCAAGCTGTCCCAGCAGATCACCAAGACCGCCCATGCTCCCAGCCTGGGCCGCACCACCGCCGCCGCCCTGACCGGTCAGGTCTTCCATCACAGCGCCAATGCCGCCCTTGCGGCTGACCGCTTCCATCCCTTTGGCCACCGCAAAGCCGATGGCCATTTTTGTTACTGTTTTCATCAAAGACATAAACCACTCCCTGTTCTCTCAGACGCAAATTGCAGATGCCCGATCATGAGACAGAAAGGGCCGCTGCGTCTACCGGTCAGGCAGGGGGAAAAACCGCGCGCCGGGCGCATAACCGGTGGGAAACCGCAGGAATATTCATTTAAATGCAGGTCAGGCTTCGAGTTCCGCGTCCCAGTAGAGGAAGTCCATCCAGCTGTCGTGCAGATAACCGGGCGGAAATTTCCGGCCCATGTTGCGCAGTTCTTCGGCACCTGGCTGGCGCGGCGGCTTGCGCAGGGACAACCCCGTGCGGTGCAGCGGTTTGGACCCCTTCTTCAGGTTGCAGGGCGAGCAGGCCGCCACAACATTCTGCCAGCTCGTCACGCCCCCCGAAGCGCGGGGGACCACGTGATCAAACGTCAGCTCCCCCCGGGCGCCGCAGTACTGGCAGCGGAATTCGTCCCGCAGAAATAAATTAAAGCGCGTGAAGGCCACGCGCTTTTGAGGTTTTACATAGTCTTTCAGAACAACGACCGAGGGTATTCTGATTTCGGTACTCGGGCTTCGGACGATGTCGTCATATTCGGCAACGATGTCCACCCGGTCGAGCCAGGCCGCCTTGACCGCTTCCTGCCAGGGCCAGAGAGACAGCGGATAATAACTCAGGGGGCGGTAGTCGGCATTCAGCACCAGTGCAGGCCTGTGTTTCAGACTGGCAGGGTTACGTGTGAATTCCGTTCTGAAATCGCCATCCATGATCGTACTGCACCTCTTCCGTTCCGCGTCCGGTCCGGCGGGACTATCCCTCCGATAACAGGACTATATCTCGTGGTTTCAGCCTGACAAGCCCCTGAATGACCACAATATGTCGCAACCTGTATCGACCGGAGATGTAACGGCCCGATGACGGTTATCCACAGGCCCGGCACCGCTTGGATGCCGGGCCCGGGCAGATCAGTTCCAGACAGAGGCAAGATGCGCCCGGATGGTCGTGATCAGGGTTTCGTGCATCGCGGCCCGGTGTTCGGTGCCCTGGGCACAGACGATCTCGTCACCCGGCTCTTCTTTGGCGAGGATGGCGTAGCCCTGCTCCAGGCAGACCCCCATGAAATCAAAGTGGCCTGCGCCCTCAATTTCGATGTGGGTCACGACGTCCGCAGGCAGCATCGCCGCCAGCGCGCGGGCCTCAACGTCCTGATCCAGCATGTCCTGACGACCCGAGCCCAGCACCATCACCGGACGGGTGATCCCCGCAATGCTCTCCGCGTCAAAGGTCTGTACACCGCCCGGGTCCAGCGCGATGAAAGTATCAATCCGCGGATCTGACCGGTCACTTTCCAGTTCAGCAAGGTCCTCCTCATCCTCACCCACGCGCCACATGGCCAGTGCGGCGCAATCGGGCCGGTCAGGCGTGTCAGCACATTTTGCAGCGAACCCTGCCGCGTCGTGCCGCGCACCGGCAGCCGCCAGCATGGTGTAGCCGCCCAGCGAATGCCCGGCCGCTGCGACGCGGGTCAGGTCCATATGATCCCCAAAGCGCGGATCACGGGCCGCCGCATCAAGGCTGACGCTGAGGTCGGTGGCGCGCAACCACAGCATCCGCGCCTGTTCCGGGTCGCGGTCAAAACTCGTGGTGCCCGGGTGGTTGGGCATCACAGAAATGATCCCCGCTTCGGCAAGTGCCTTGGCCAGCCAGGCCTGGTTCAGCGAATTGCCATACATCCCATGCGAAATCAGCATGACGGGAAACACGCCGGGGGCGATACGTGCATCCGGCTGCGCCGATTCCACCTGCCACACAGCACTGCCGCGCAGTTGCTGCGGCGCACCGGTCTCGCGCGTCGGATACCAGACATGCCCGCCCAGCGCACGGCCGCTTTCTTCGTGAACAGCGGTGAATTCAGCGACAGCGGCCTGATAGGTATCTGCTTTGGCGGACACCACGAGGCCCAGTGCAATGGCAGTTCCGAGTATCAGGTTGTGAAAAGTGGTGTTCATGTTGAACCTCCTTGCGTGACGTGTTGCGATGAACAGGACTTGAGCGAGCAGGCGATTTCAGGCAATGCCTCGGCTGTCCTGAATGGCGTTTCAGGACACTCAGGCGCAATCGAGGACATAAAACCGGATGATTTCGATCCCCCTGCCTCTGATCCTCACGGCTGTGGCCCTGATGGCGGCGGTCTTCACGGTCACGCGCCGGTGGCTGCCGGGCAACGCGCGTGTCGCCTTCACGGCACTGGCCCTGCTGATCGCGGCGCTGACGTTTCTTGTGACCCTGCGCTTTGCCTGGAACCTTGAGGAAGTCATTGCCGTGCAGCGCCTGCTGCCCTTCTGGATCGGACCACTGGCCTGGCTGGGGTGTCTGGCCGTCTCTGACCGCGCCGCGGAATTCCGCCGGGCGCTGCCGCTGCACGCAGGTCCCGCAGTTGCCGCCGGCCTGCTGGTGCAGGCTTTCCCGGCCCTTCGCATCGGTATCGATCCGGCAATCGCAGTCAGCTACCTGATCTACGCCTGGCTGATCCTGCGGCTCTGGCGTGCGGGGCCGGACCGTCTGTCCCAGGTGCCCGTATCGAAGGCAGCGGCTCTGCGGCGGCTCTTCCTGACCGGCGCCGGATTTCTTTGTGTGACGCTCGTGCTCGACAGCGTGATAGCGCTCGATTTCCTGCGCACCGGTGGTGCCAATGTCACCCGACTGCTGTCCTTTGCCAGCCTGCTGCAACTCGTGGTGCTCGCCGTTGTTCTGGTTCTGGCCCTGCGCCAGCCAGAGAGGGCCGCGCCAGCGGCCTCCGGCGAGGATGCCCGGCTTGTGACCCGCGCCGCAGACTGCCTTTCGGAGACCCGGCTTTTTACCGACCCCGACCTTTCGCTGACCCGCCTCGCCCGCCGGATCGCTGTAACCGACCGCGCCCTGTCAGAGGCCATCAACCGGCACACCGGCGCAAATGTATCGCAGTTCATCAATGGTTTCCGCGTGGAAGAAGCCGCCCACCTGCTGCGCACAACCCGTGACCCGATCATGAGCATCGGTGAACAGGCAGGTTTTCTCACCCGCTCGAATTTCTATGCAGAATTCCAGCGCGTGAAAGGTATGAGCCCCGGCGCCTGGCGGAAGTCAGAAAGTGCGGTGTGAAGTTCCGCTCTGAGCCCACCTGGTGAATTCGGCACCACCGCTACACGCGCATGCAGAAAGAGGTCTCTGCATCAGCTAAGTGCTTTGTGCTGCGTGGCGGCGGTAAGACCGGCCATTTGTCAGCGATGCAGCGAAAGTCACTACGGCAAAAGTCGGGTCCGGACAAACCTGACCCTCCCAATTCGGCGCGGTTCGTGCAAATTCCTGCGATGGAAAAGGTTATCAAGGCACATGCCACTGCGGTCGGGTGAGGTTTGAGCTGGTTGCGGGCATCAATCACCTGTGAGTCTGCGACCGTTCAGTTTCTCTGAAACAGGGGCCTTGATCTTCAGAGCGTCAGCGAGGTGCATCCGCATCCTCACACCGCTGAGCGAGTTGACCCGCCATCAGCAGGGAACCTTCACCGGCAAAGACTATTTTTGCCCGACAAGCGGAATTCTCCGCTTCCGCCATCTGAGCGCCCCGCCCCCCGAAGAACGCGCGCGCTGGCTGACGCCGTTTCAGGGCCGGGCCGCAAACGCGCGCTGTCTGGATAAATTTGACATCGAAGCACCGCCTACGGTCAGAGTTCAGGGTAACAAGCTGTGATCCCTTTCCTGCAGCATCGGCGTAGCGGAGCACTGTGGGGCCGAAAGCACGCACGGCAACTGCTTTTCACTAAAGTCAGAAGAGCCAACCTCTTTGCTTGCTGGCACACTCATGTGATCGGAGCGTGCTGAGTAGATGGCGCGGAAAGCCCAGACAGGAGAAGACAAATTTTCCGGAGTGAGGGTGCATGCAAGCCCTGCCTCAGGAATAAAGCTCGTCCATATTCACTATTGTGATCTCTTTCCGACTGACTTGCAGGACGCCTTCGCTCTGCAGTCGGTCCAGCGATTGGGTCACCCACTGGCGTGTGGCCCCAACAATCGTAGCAATCTGATCGTATGTGATATCGCGGTCGACGACGATTTGCCCTTCTTCATGGCGGCCATAGGTTTCAGCCAGGATGACCAGCAACTGTCGCAACCGTTCAGAGACCGTCCGCGTGCCCAGCATCTGGATCAGCGCTGAGTAGCATTTCCCTTTGTTCACCAGCCCGTTGATCACAGCGACCGCCACATCCGGGATCTCGCGGACCAAGCGCAACAGACTTGCACCAGACACGAAAAGCAATTCGCAATCCTCAAGGGCATCCGCTGACCAGACATGGCGTCCCATGCCAAAAACTTCCGGACCACCGATGAAATGGCCAACGCTCCAATAGGCCAGGGTGATCTCTCGCCCTGATGGCCCTGCATAGAACGTGCGGATGCGGCCCTTTTCCACGACCCAGACACCTGTGTGCGGATCGCCCTGGAAAAAGACACCCTCGCCCTTTGAGACTTTGCACCTTGTTCCCTGTCTCCGCACCTGCTTCTGATCGTCAGAGGAAAGGGAAGAGAGAAAACCAGCGCCTTTGTTGATCTCAAGCAGATACTCCGACAGAAAAATTGCGCTTGGATCCGTCTCGGAAATGGGATTGAGCTCGGTCATGGTGACCGTTCTAACGATGCCAGGTAGCCCGCGACCTGATCAATTTCGTCGCCGAATGACACAAATGCCTTTCGGTGCAATTCAGCGGCATCACCGTGGGATCGCGCACCATCGCGAAAATCGCGCATTTGTTTCGCCAGATATCCTGCGTGCTGGGCTGACAGGTGCGGTACATTTTCCGCGCCATTCTCTCCGTGGCAGGTGAGGCAACCAGCATCTTCGGTCAACTGCATGCCGACGTTGTCTGCTGGAGGTGGTGAGGGCTCTGGCGGTTCCTGATCGGAGAACCATTCAACCACGACGGCAAAATCCTCTGGCTTGAGTTCTGTGACGATGCTCGCCATTTGGCCGCCGTCATTTGTACGCGCACCCGAAAGGAACGCCTCCAGCTGCGACTGCACATAGGCTGGTTTTTGTCCGGCCAGGTGTGGAAACTTGGCTGTCCGGGACTGCCCGAACAATCCGTGGCAGAGTGCGCATGTCTCATAGGGCGGATAGCTGGCCGCATCGAAATCAGCGGCCGCAGGTCCCGCCAGGAACAGCGCTGAGGAAACAGCCAGATAGTTCACGAACCGCTCTGCCGGGTCTTGACCTCGGCGGCGACATTCAGGGTTTCACCATCAGCGAACAGGAGCTTAAGGTCGACGACGTCACCAACCTTTGCGGGCGTTTCGGGTCGCATCAGCATGATGTGCAGACTACCAGGCTGCAGTACCACACTTTGCCCCGGTGCCAGATCCAGCTGATGCACCATGCTCATGGTGGCGATACCGTCCTTTGACTCGCTCATGTGCAAATGCGCCACCCCATAGCCGACAGCCTCAACGCCGATCACGCTGCGCAGTCTGTTTGTGGTGTTCTCCAGCTTCATATAAGCCGCCTGCGCCATCGAGCCTGGCGGCGATTGGGGCACATAGGCGTTGGTGGCTTTGATATCCTGCGCCATGGCCATGGTTGCGGTCATCAAAAGAGATGCTGTTGCAATCGATCGGATCATTTGGAAAGCTCCTTTCGATAGGTGATCTGAAGACGCGCAAGGAATTCCGCGGTCAGTCCGGAGTCGAACGGCGGCTGTAGTTTGGCCCTGAGTGTGCCATCCGGCGCGATGACGGATACAGCCGATGTATGCTGCACGTCATAAGCGCCGTCTGCGTCAGGGGGCATCAAGCGGTAGTAGCCATCGGATATCTCAACAAAGGCGTCGATGTTTTCGCGGGTGCCCGTCATGCTGCGAAAGTCCGGATGAAAGAAAGGTCCATACTCGCTGATGTACCCAGCATCGCGTTCAGGATCGACGGATAGAAACCAGACCTTTGGCACGTTATCGGGCCGCACACGCATACCGGTTTCAGCCACGGCTGCTTCCAGGTTGCCCAGCGTAAACGGACAAACATCCGGACAGGTCAGAAAACCAATCATCACAAGCGTCCACTGATCTTTCAGATCGCTGCTTTGATAGGTTTGGCCATTTTCGTCGTAAAATGAGAGCGTTGGCAGGGCGACAGGTTCGTCCAGCATGACACCCTGCACCTGCGCCTTAACACTGGTACCAAGGACCATGGCAAACAGAAGGACGGCAAATCGGGTCATTGGTTCTGCTCCGCAAACGCCTTGCGGCTTTCAGACTTGATTGTGTCCAGACAGAATTGCCGTGCTTCCATGTATTCCGGTGTAGCGGCCATATCGGTGGATCTCGGGCGTGATAGCCTGATCCGCACGTCCTCGATGATCCGGCCGGGGGCGGCGCTCATGATCAGCACGCGGTCGGCGAGGAAAACCGCTTCATCCACATCATGGGTCACAAAAACAACTGTGGTGCCGAACTTCCGCCAGATATCAAGCAAGCTTTCCTGCATCATCAGCCGCGTCTGAGCGTCAAGCGCGCCAAAGGGTTCATCCATCAGCAAGACGCTGGGATAATTGGCCAGCGCGCGGGCGATACCAACGCGTTGTTGCATGCCGCCCGATAACTCCGCCGGGTAACGGTCCCCGAATTTTTTCAGACCGACAAGCCCCAGGAAGGTATTCGCAACAGACCCCGCCTCGGTCCGCGACGCGCCAGCCATTTTGGGGCCAAAGGCGACGTTTTCGTAGACCGTTTTCCATGGGAGAAGGGAATACTGCTGAAAGACCATGCCGCGGTCCGGACCGGGGCCTTTCACCTCAGAATCATCAACGGCGACGCTGCCGGTGGTTGGCTCAACATATCCTGCAATCGCATTAAGCAGCGTGGATTTTCCACAGCCGGACGGCCCGAGGATGCACACAAACTCTCCGGCGGCGATATCGATTGATGTCGTCTCAACCGCTCTATGCGCTGTCGCCCCGCGTCCAAAGGTGATCGAAACCTCGTTGATCTTGATCTCACCCTTATCGGATTGGGCCTGCGCCGTGCCCTCCGGCCGTTTGAACTTCAGAACATCAAGCATGCTTCAGGCTCCCACTTACGATCCGAGGCTGGCGTGCTTTTCGCCATGCCAGAAAAACGATGGTGCAAAACAGCAGGCCAAACCCGGCAAGGTTCAGCACAGGCCCCATGGATTCAAGCGCCAGCGACGTCGAGACACCCAGACCCAGCATTGCAAGGCCAACGACCCAGGACGGGGCTGCGCAACACACCACCCAGCTCATCGTGGCGTTGGTCATGGCAATCAGAATTGTGCCCAGACCAGTTGCCGCCCTCAGCGTTGTACCGGTCGCGGCGTCACATTGGTCGCGCCGCAGCAGGCTGAGGCAAAGGGCGACCAGGGCACCCAGCACGAACAGAACCATCATGCGGACAGGCACCACGTTCAGGCTCCATTCCGAAATGCCCGTGCCGTAGTCATAGTTCATCTTGCCAATTTCTATCAGCCATTCCTGATTGACGATGGGCATGATGTCAGACCACGAAGGCGTCGATTTGATGATGTGGATGACATTGCCAATCCAGTCATATCCAACCACGTAGTTTGGCAAAGCCTGAAACCGCACCATCAGGGCAATCATCATTAACACCTGCATCAGCAGAGCAAACATCAGCCCCATGACGATCATGCGCCGCCAGTCCTGGCGCATGGCGCGACCAATTGTTGTCAGAACATTCATCAGCGTGCCCTTTTTTGCCATTTGAGCATTGGCGCTGTGGCAAGTTTCACAGCAGCAGTCGACGCCGTGCCCAATCCACCGATCACCAGCATTCCCACGACGATGTCCTGATAGTTGATCAGGCTGTAGGCATTCCAGGTGAAGTAGCCGATCCCGTACTGACCCGAGATGATCTCTCCGGCGAGCAGGGAGAACCAGCTCACACCCATGCCAATTGCGAGCCCCGCTGCAATGGAGGGCAGCGCAGCCGGGATCACGACATGGCGGAACACATCCATGCGCGAGGCCCCGAGGGATTGCACCGCACGCACCAGAACCTCAGGGGTTTGTTCGACCCCGTGCAAGGTGTTCAGCACAATCGGGAAGAGCGCCCCAAGGAAGGTGATGTAGATGATCGAGCTTTCCTCGGTCGGCCACATCAGGATGGCCAGCGGGATCCATGCAACCGCAGGAATGGGGCGGATCACTTCAATATATGGCATCACAAAGGCGCGGGCGATCCGCGAACGCCCCATGATCAGGCCGATCCCAATGCCCAGCACAACAGCGAAGGAATAGCTGATCAGGATGCGGCGCATGGAAACACCGATGTGGGTCCAGAAAATTTCGGTCTGAATGTGGGCGATGAAAGCGGTGAACACCTTGAGCGGCGCCGGCACATTCGAGAAGTTGATGTAAAAGTCCAGGTTTGTGGCTGTAGCAATGTGCCATAAGACCACCCCAATGCTGAGCGAGACCAAAGCGATCCCGACGTTCTGCAAAAGGTCCGGTGAGATGCGGGAGAACCTGGAAACAGCCGCAGCAGGCACGGCTTTTGCAGCGGCGCCCCCTGCTGGAGCAGTGACGGTCTCCTCGCTTTTTGCCAATGGCTGCATGAAATTGCCTTCCATCTAGGTTGGTGCTTGCAGGCCCGAAAGAATCTCGGGCAGATGCCCGCCCGAGATCTGCGTCGGTTGTGGCTCAGCTTTCAGATGCGAAGTCCGCGATAGCATCATCGAAAGAAATGAGCGCCCCTGCGTTCGCGTTGGCATAGGCCTCTGCCTCGCCTTTGCGCAGGAAAGTTGCGTAGTCATCACCAGCTTTGACCCAGAACGCAGTCTTGCCAAAAAGCTTCAGACCCGTTTCCACGTCATAAACATATGTGGCGTTTACCAGTGCAGCCGTTGCCCGGATGTCTGCCATGCCTTTCAGGAAGTCCGCTGCATTGGCATAAGTGCTCACGCCATCGCGGGAGTGCCAGATTTCCATCGGCAGCCCTTTGTTCGCAACCTCCGGGTCAACCATCGTGGCTTTGTCCGCTTCGTAATCGACACCCATGTCGGCATATGCCGCCTTAAGATAGTCCTCGGTGATCCACGCATCGAAATCGAGTGGCGGGATCGCCTTTTCCTTGACCAGCACACTGTGGTTGAACTTCAGCGCGTCAACCCATTCGGTTTTGATCGACGGCTCAAGCGTCAGGTGTCCGCCTTCGGAGAAATAAAGGTACAGAACTTCTTTTTCGACTCCGGTCCAGCTTTCCATTTCGGTCACAGCGCGCATGGGGTCTTCGCGGATCCACTCGCCGGCCTCGTAGACCGCCTTGATGAAGGCCTGAACAACCTCCGGATACTCTTCTGCAAAATCCTGACGCACCACAACGCCGTGCAGGTACGGCACGCCCGTCTCTGACCCATCATAGATTTTGCGGCCTGTGCCACGATACTCCATGATTTCTGACCATGGGCAGAAGTCGGAATGCGCGTCGATCTTTCCCGCCGCGATATTGGCGGCACCAACTGCAGGGCTTTGGTTCTTCAGCACATACTCGGACGTGGGGATCCCATTGTCCTGCATGGCCTTCAGCAACATGCCCCAAGCAGCGGACCCGACGGGTGTCGAGACCTCTTTACCTTTCAACTGGTCAATGGAGTAAAGGTCGCTGTCCACAGGAACGACGATTGCGTTGCCTGACCCCTTGAGGTTGTAGCCCGTGCCGGCGACATAGACGGTGCGCAGGCTGTCCGTTTCCTGAAACTTCGCGCCGTTTACGATCAGCGGATAGTCACCCATCACGCCAAAGTTCAGTTTGTTCGCCAGCATCTGGTTGGTGATTGGTCCGCCTGAGCTGTAGTCAGCCCAACTGATATCATATTCGGCGTCGGCATACTTGCCATCCGTCGGCAGGTGCTTTTCCAGGAGGCCAAGCTCTTTGATCACGATGCCGGCCGTGTAGGTGTCAGTGCACATCGACTGGTGACCGACGGCAATCGCAATCTCCTCTGCCTGCGCTGCATAGCCAAGCGGTATCATGGTCGCAGCCAGCAGTGCAGTTTTCAAACGTGTTCTGTATTCCATGTCGTTCTCCGTTGCTGGGTCTTTTTTGTTTGTCGCCATCAGTAAACAGCCGGATCGCGGGATTGCGCAGCGTTTTAGGGGGTGATTTGGCCGAATTCGCGCGAAGCACAAAATATGAGCGGGAAACCTGGCGAGGATGGTTAGAATTAGGCGCAAAAAAGTTGGAATTCAAAAATATGATTAAGAATCGCACGCAAGTTTTATAATTTAAAAACAATATCTTAATAGGTTTTTTGAAGTGCAGTAAGCACCCCGTGGCCGGAACCGCGGGGTGTAAGACAAAAGCTCAGTTTGACCGATCAAAAAGGGTTATTGCACACCCAATTTACCCAAGGCCCAACGCACATTTTTGCGCACGTCCGGATCAGGATCGTCTTTGTATTTCTCAAGGAACGGCCGCGTCTCCGACACGGCCATTTCGCCCAAAACCGCTGCACATTCCTTGCGCAGGTTTGGCACCGGAACATCCATCATCGGCGCAATTTCAATTGCAGCTTCCGTGGCGTTCAACTTCCCAAGGGACCGAACGGCCTTGACCCGAACCTGCCAATACTCATCGCCAAGTGCAGCGCGTAGCATCGGCACACAGGTTTCATCCCCAGCCTTTGCCAACGTCTCGGCTGCGGCTTCCCGGACGATCCATTCAGGGTCTTCCAGACCCTTGATCAACGTCGCCTCAGCATGTTCTGATCTGGAAAAACCCAAAGCGGCCAGTGCGGTTCGGCGCACCTGCGTGTCGCCGTCCCTGGCAGCGTCCCGTAAAGCGGGCAAGGATCCTTCGTCCTGAAGCCAGCCAATCACGCCAACTGCTTCGATACGCACCCCCGCATCGGCGTGCTGTAAAGCTTTGATCGCTGGTCCCATGGCCTCTGGCCGCCGCAACTCTTTGATTCCGGCGAGGCAGGCCCGTAGTTTAACTGTATCGGTCGCGCCCAGATGTGGCAGGATCGCGTCACCGGAGGCGGGATCCTTCAGTTCTGTCAGGCTTATTGCCGCCGCTTCAACAACCGTCGGATCGCCGTCGGTCAGCGCAGTGACCAGGGCCGCAGCCGTCTCTGGCCCATCAAAATCGGTCAGCGCCTGCGCCGCTTGTTTCCGCACACCCGGCGCGTCATCCGCAATAGCGCGCGCCAGATGCGGGATCGCAGCGGGATCTGCACTGTCAGCCAGTTCAATCACTGCCATAATGCGCCCGCCAGGGGACGGGTCATCCAGCGCCTCAGCGAGTTCACCAATTTCGTCAAAGTCTTCAAAGAGCGCGGTCATAGCAGTCTCACTTCAACAGGAACGGCAGGTTCACAGTCACGGCTCCCGTGGGGCAATCGGCCTCGCACGGCATGCAATACCAGCATTCGTCATATTTCATATGTGCGGTGACGGGGCTACCATCGGACCCTTCGACAATCCGCAAGACATCCAAGGGGCAGACATCGACGCAGACAGTGCAACCTTTGTCCGCGATGCACAGCGCGTCATCAACAACAACAGGAACAACGGTGGAGGTTTGGGCCAAAGGCATGATTTCGTTCCTTATTCTGCTGCGACAGTGCTGGTAACGCGCTGATTGTTGTAGGCGTCTTTTTCATCGTCATCGATGTCGACAATATACGGATCAACCGCCTTCTTGCTGTGCGCCGGCTTGCCATCGTCGCCTTTGGTCAGGATGGTATGGCAAAACCAGTTCTCATCATCGCGGTCATATTCAACACGGTTGTGATAGAGGCCCCACCGGCTTTCCGTACGGTAAAGCGATGCCGCTGCAGCCATGTCCGCGCAATCCATGATCGCGGAAGCCTCAAGCGACCGCATCAGCTCGTGGCTGTCGCGCACATACATCTCGTTTTCCATGTCATGGCGCACTTCCGCAAAGCGGCGCTGTGCCAGCTCCATCTTTGCAGTTACCTTCGGGGGCTGAAGATAATCATTCACAAAGCGGCGCGTCTTGTACTCGATCTGGTTCGGTGGGATGCCATCATCACGCCTGGTTGGTGCCAGAACGCGTTCACGCTCGGCATCTACTTCGCCCATATCAAAGTCGGCGAAGTCGACGTCTTTCACGAAGTCGACCGCATCCAGTCCCGCAAACGCCCCATTGGTGAAAGCGCCCAGCATGTAGTTATGCGGCACGTTCGCCATATCGCCGGCAGCATACAGGCCATCAATGGTGGTTCGCGCCCGTTCATCAACAAAGACTCCGCTGGCTGAGTGACCGGAGCAGAACCCGATCTCTGAGATGTGCATCTCGATCATATCTGTGCGGTAGTCTGTGCCGCGCCCTTTGTGGAAGTGGCCGCGGGTGGGGCGCTCCACGATGTGCAGCACACGTTCGATTTCAGCCACGGTTTCTTCGGCCAGATGGTTCAGCTTGAGATACACGGGCCCTTTGCCCCCCTGCAGCTCGTCATAGAACTCCTGCATCATCTGGCCGGACCAATAGTCACATTCGATGAAGCGTTCGCCGCTTGCGTTCGCCGTGTAGCCCCCCATCGGGCCTGCAACATACGCGCAAGCCGGTCCATTGTAGTCCTTGATCAGCGGATTGATCTGAAAACACTCAAGATTCGCGAGACCGGCACCAGCGTGATAGGCCATAGAATAGCCTTCCCCCGAGTTTGAGGCGTTCTCATACGTGCCATAAAGGTAACCGGAGGAAGGGAGCCCCAGACGCCCGGCGGCTCCCAGAGACATAATCACGGCCTTCGCACGCACCACGAGGAACTCCGCTGTGCGGGTGTTTACACATACCGCACCCGCGATGCGACCCTCGCCTGTGAGCAAGCGCGTCGCCATGTAGCGATTTACGATATTGATGCGCGCCTTGCGCAACTGACGGTAAAGCGCCTTTTTGACGGTGTCACCATTGGGCATCGGGAGCACGTAGGTGCCTATGTGGTGTACTTTCTTTACGTCGTACTCACCGTTCTGGTCCTTTTGGAACCGGATGCCAAACTGATCAAGCTCTTCGATGATGCTGTAGCATTCCTCAGCATACCGGTAGACCGCTTTTTGATCGACGATCCCGTCGTTCGCGATGGTAATCTCCTTGGTGTACTGCTCAGGCGTGGCGTAACCGGGAATAACCGAGTTGTTCAGGCCGTCCATACCCATGGATATTGCACCGGAGCGTTTTACATTGGCTTTGTCGAGCAAAACGACATTGGCTTCCGGGTTCTTGCGCTTGGCCTTGATCGCGGCCATTGGGCCTGCGGTGCCGCCGCCAATGATCAGGATGTCGCATTCAATCTGCGTCGTTCCATCCAGTATTTCGTCCATGAAAAGCTCCCGTCGTCATGTGGTGTTCTCAGCCTGCGCGCTGCCGCGGCGCGGCAAATGTCAACTAGTTTCCGTATTTGTCAGAAAGCTCGCGCAAATAGACAAAAGGATAGACTGCGCGGTCATGACCGTCTGAAAAATGGACGTTTACGCCGGCTGGTCCCACCTGCACGAGGTTGGTTATGGTCAGACCCTCTGCCACCGCAATCTCACCATGATCGATTCGTGCCCTTGTGGAATAGGCATCCCGCGCCTCACGACGCAGCACTGCGGCAGACAGTTCGGATGTGGCACCATCCTTCCATTCAACGATCAGGTTACGGCAGTCCGGAGTGGCAGAAAGGCAGTCGATCATTCGTATCTCCTTTATTCCGTCCAGAATTGCCGCAATGCAGAATCGCTCAATAGCAATTTGTTTACGGACACGTTTTCTGCGCCGCGGCACCATGAAGAAAAACAACGAAGAGAGCGCGCCATGACTTTCGTAGTCACCGACAATTGTATCGCCTGCAAATACACAGACTGTGTGTCTGTCTGCCCCGTAGACTGCTTCTATGAAGGCGAGAACATGCTCGTCATCGATCCGGTGGAATGCATCGACTGCGGTGTGTGCGAACCCGAATGTCCCGCCGATGCGATTCGTGCCGATACCGAAGAAGGCATGAAACAGTGGGTCATCTTCAACGAAAAGTACGCGAAGATCTGGCCCGTCATCACCGAGGCCAAGGATCCCTTGCCCACAGCCAAAGAACTCGACGGGCAGACAGGCAAACTTGAGAGCCATTTCTCAGAGAAACCCGCCGCCGAAGCGGCTTAGAGGACGCTATCATGAATATTCAGACGACGACCGGTGCCAAGGTCTTGCCGGATGCGCAGACCGTGAAGTCTGTGGAACACTGGACTGACACGCTGTTTTCCTTTCGGGTATCGCGCCCCCCCTCGCTGCGCTTTCGGTCCGGCGAATTTGTGATGATCGGATTGCTGAAAGATGACGGCAAGCCCTTGCTGCGCGCCTATTCCATTGCGTCACCAAGTTGGGATGAAGAGTTAGAGTTCTACTCAATTAAAGTGCCCGACGGGCCCTTGACCTCACGCCTGCAAAAGATCGTGCCGGGTGATGAGATTATCCTGCGCCCAAAGCCCGTGGGCACGCTGGTGCTGGACGCGCTCTTGCCCGGGAAACGACTCTGGATGATTTGTACAGGCACTGGCGTTGCCCCTTTCGCCTCACTCCTGCGCGACCCGGAAACCTATGAGCAATACGACCAGGTGATCCTGGCCCACACCTGCCGCACAAGGGACGAACTGGCTTATGGGCGCAGGCTGGTTGAAGCCTTGCCGGATGACCCGCTGATTGGTGAACTCGTGGGCGATAAACTGACGTATTACCCGACCACCACACGGGAGCATTCCGGCATCGAAGGCCGGATCAGCGATCACCTGCGTGATGGGCGCGTATTCGAAGCGCTGGGATTGTCGGCATGGAACAGCAATGATGACCGGGTTATGGTCTGCGGCAATCTGGCGTTGAACAAAGACATCATGTCGATCTGCGAAGAACACGGTTTGGCTGAAGGGGCCAATTCGGACCCTAAACACTTCGTTGTTGAGAAGGCGTTTATTGACTGACCCAATCGGCAACGAGTTCTTCGGCATCCGTTGAACCAAAACTGACGGACGTTGGTGTCACAAAAGCGGGTGTGCCGAGGACCTGCAGAGCAACAGCCATGTCCCGGTTGGTGGAGATCCGGTCCGATACAGCGTTGCTTTTCATTTCCGCCTCGACTGCGGTCCAATCCAGCCCCTGCGCGCGGGCGATGTCTTCAAATGTGACCTCGCGCAATGGGCCTTTGATGGACCACAAGGCTTCATGGACCGCGCGGTACTGCTCTGGGCTGCCAAGGTTCTTTACCGCCAGCGCGAAACGCGCGCCCCGTTCAGACCCGGGGGAGAGAATGGGCAAATGCCGCATTTCCACCCGGATGTCTGGGTAATCTTCTAATGCCGCCTGCAACTTTGGATGCAGCGCTTTGCAGGGCGCACATCGGTAGTCGAAGAATTCAATGACAGTGAGCGCGGCGTCTGTCGGTCCAATGCCCAGAACGGCGGGTTCGGCGAACATCTCCGCATACTTCGCGATTTGTGCAGTTTGCGCCGTGCGCGCCTCGCGCTTTGACAGCGCCTCCATCGCTTCGAGAATTATCTCGGGGTGCGCCAGGAGATAAGTCCGCACCCGCTCCTCAAATTCCTGGTCAGTCATGTCAGCCGCAGCCGATTGGAGAGAAAGCATCAGTGCTCCCGCTGAAACGGCAGCCACCCTCCGAAGAAACTCCTTACGCCAAACTGTGCCAACCCTTACAAAACCCAAAGGCATCATTCGATTTATCCCTGCATCTTATCTGGCAAGATGGCTCATGACCCTTGCAAGAAGACTTTAGAGGATTCCGGTCGCGTCTCCCTTTTTTGCGCAGCAGCGCGGGGCTTCAAATTTTGGGAACGCCAAGATTCGCAGCATTTGACGCGTTGCGTATTACTTATTGAGCAATCGGGTGACGTCGGAACAGGGATGTCACAAATCCAGGGGCGCGTACCCCTGTTTAGGTTCTAGAGTTGAGCGGTATGCAAAAGAAGGGTGAGGTAATGCCACGCTCGGTTGTCCTTCAGAGTTTGAAGCGATCTATGAAGGCTTGTTACGACCTTTGGTGCCCGCCTTTGACCGAGCCGGAAATAGAACGGGCGCATGTCTGTTCGAGTATGATTTCATCCGTTGGGTTTGATCCGGCCCGGCGGGCGCTTCAGGTCGAATTCAGCAATGGGCACCTATACCGTGTCGATGAGGTTCCAGCTGAGACGTATGACGCTCTTATGCAGGCAGAGAGCTTTGACTGGTACTACCGGAACTATATTTTGGGTCACTTTGAAAGTGAAAAAATCGGGATACTGATGCCGTTGGGATGCTGATCTGCAAAGGTTTTACCATCCAAAGATCAACGTGCACGCCCAGTTTTTAGACGACGCCGCTGGTATCTCACGGCAAGAGTTTCTGAGATGGCCGTGCTGAGACACATAAAGATGATGGCTCCGGCGATATCGTTCCCGCCTCCCTCATGTTGCTTTGAGTATTGACCAAATCAAGAACACACCACGCGTTCAGATATCTGTTCTTGTCGTCGTTGCTGATGAAAACCGCCGAGCCGGGGCAGCGCTTGCGCCCCCTGCGGCATCTACGCTGCCACTCAAAATTCGGGAAAACGAAAAGACCCCGGATTACCTCCACACTGATCCAGGGAGACGCCAAAGCGACTGATTTATCGAAGCGGGCCGAGGCAAAACGGGTGTTTGGGTGTCGACGACCTGCACTCTCTGGCACGGCTGCTTCGAAGAGACTGACTGCAAAGCAACGAAATAGTCGCTGCAATTGCGAAGAGATACTGCTTTCGCAATAGCTGCTGTGGTACAAGGCCGCTTTGGCCGCAGAGCGAACATCCGCCCCCCTGAACCGCAGTCCTTAAAGGCTGAGCTTGTCCCGCATAAACGCCAGAGCCACGGACAGACCATCAGGGGCGATGCCGTGGCCGGTGCCCTTCATGATATGGGCATAGACGTCCTGCCAGCCCGCTTCCTGCAGGGCTTCGGCGGCCTGAGGCAGCGACTGGGGCGGGACCACATCATCCTGATCCCCGTGCACCAGAAGGACCGGCGGACGCACGACAACCTCGTCGGCCAGCGTCTCGGGGCTCAGCAGGCGGCCGGAAAAGGCGACGATGCCCGCGATCTCATCCTCGCGCCGGGGGGCCACATGCAGCGACATCATGGTTCCCTGCGAAAACCCAAAGAGCACGACCTGTTCCGGCAGCACATCTTCGTCCACCATCAGCGCGTCCAGGAACGCATTGAGATCATCAACCGCCTGGGCCATGCCGCGCATGGATTCCTCCTCAGAGGAGCCGTCAATCCACGGGATCGGAAACCACTGGAACCCCATCGGTGCGCCGGCGCAGGCTTCGGGCGCATCAGGCGCCACAAAGAGCGTATCCGGCAGGTGTTCGCCCAGCGGGTCCGCAAGGCCCAGCAGGTCCGCGCCATTGGCACCGTAGCCATGCAGGAAAACGACCACCGACCGCGTGTCCCCGGATACCGGCGCGCGCCGTTCTGCATTCAGTACTCTGGTCATGTGATCCCGTCCCTCTGTTTTGCCACCCGGTAGTACGCAAAGAGCAGTCGCGCTGCAACAGAGCGCCAGGGCGACCAGTCGGCGGCCATCTGGCGCAGCGCACGTTCTTTGGGGCGCTCCGGCATATCAAACAGGATGCGTGCGGCCTCCTGCAGCGCCAGATCACCTGCGGCAAAGACATCCGGGCGGCCAAGGCTGAACATCGCATAGATCTCTGCCGTCCAGACCCCGATGCCAGGCACGGCCGTCAGCGTGCGTATAACTTCCTGATCGGGTACGGTTCGCAATGCGGGGTAATCAATCTCGGCAGAGGCCAGCGCATGGGCATAACGTGCCTTCTGGCGGCTCAGGCCGAGCCCGCGCAGGTCCTCTTCGCGGGCGGCGCGCACGGCGGCCTCTGTGGTCATGCCCGCGTCCAGCAGACGGGTCTGAACAGCGCGCGCTGACGCAACGCTGACCTGCTGACTGATGATTGCGCTGAGCAGTTCTGAAAACCCGTCCGGCCGCCGCCTGAGCGGCAACGGGCCTGTCGCCTCCAGCGCCTGTGCAAGGCGCGGATCCTGGCGGCTGAGCCATGCGGCGCCTTCGGCCACATGGGCGTCCGTCTCGATGATACCGTCCACGTCAGGTATCAGCTTCCCAGGCCAAGGCCTCGGCGACGCTCTCGACCACCATGGCACCGACCGGTGTCGCAGGCCGGTCCACCATCAGAACCCGGATGCCAAGCTGGCGCGCGGCCAGCAGCTTGGACATGCTGGCCACCCCGCCGACGTTACGGCAGATCAGCCGGGTGATCCGGAGCGATTCAAACAGTGCTTTTTCCTGGCGCTGCGAGAAAGGTGGTTTGCCCTCAATGAATTTCAGGAAGGGGTAAGGTGGTGGTGCCGACGGCATACGGGTCTGGCGCAGATACACGACGTGGCCCCCGAAATCAGCGTAATCAGGCAGGCTGGCCCAGCCGGTATTGGAGAACACGCGGGCCCCTTCCGGCACAGCCGCAACCGCAGCGCGGGTTGTGGGATAACTGGTCCACTGATCCTGCCCTGTCGGCTGCCAGCTGCTGCGCAACACCCTCAGGTAACGCACCTGGTGGTGGCTGCAGAACAGGCTCGCCTGATTGCTGATGTCGTTGTCAAACGGGTGGCTGGCATCGAGAACCGTGGTGACTTTCTGCTCCAGCGCCCAGTCCTGCAGTGCACCGGCATTCGCGAATGTGCCCACCCGCGTCGGCACCGGCAGAGGTTCCATCCCGCGTTCAGGTTCCGGCAGGCTGGCGATCACATCCCGGCCCCGCGCGACGAGGCCGATAATCATGCCATGCGCTTCCCTGGCGCCAGCCAGGACCAGGGTCTTTCCACCGTTCTTCATGTGGTCATCATTATATCACGCAGCCGGGCAGACAAGAGGTCTTGCTCTGCAAAAGCGTGGCGACTACTGACAGGACTATGGAATACGCAGATGACAGCCGCGCCAGGCGTAACGTCGCCGTTCTGGTCCTTGCTCAGGCCTTTCTCGGCAGTCAGATCACGATGATCTTTGTGATCGGCGGACTTGCCGGTCAGCAGCTGGCATCCAACATCTGTCTTGCGACGCTACCGATCTCGATGATTGTTTTCGGCTCCATGACCACAGCGCCCTGGCTGTCCGGTATCATGCAGCGTTTCGGTCGCCGGACAGGGTTTCTTGTGGGGTCAACAGGCGGTCTGATCGGGGCTGCGATCTGTGCCTGGGCGCTGACCCTTGAAAGCTTTACGCTCTTTCTGCTGGGCAGTTATCTGACCGGTATCTACATGTCTGCGCAGGGTTTTTACCGTTTCGCCGCCGCTGACACAGCATCTGACACATTCCGGCCCAAGGCGATTTCCTACGTCATGGCGGGCGGTCTGCTGTCGGCGATCATCGGGCCGCAGCTGGTGGGATATCTGAGCGGCAACACCCCCGATGCCACCGTAATGCGGTTCTTTCCGGTCTATATCGCGGCCATTGCCCTGAATGTCATGGGCATGATGCTTTTTGCGTTCCTCGACATTCCCCGCCCTGCCCGGTCCGCGGAAACGACGGACCGTGGCCGCAGCATCGGCGAGCTTCTGCGTACCCCGCGCATTGCCGTCGCCGTGATCTGCGCGATGGTCTCCTATGCGCTGATGAACCTCGTGATGACCTCAACGCCGCTGGCGGTCGTGGGCTGTGGCTTTGCCGTGGCCGATGCCTCAAACGTCGTCACCGGCCATGTGCTGGCGATGTTTGCACCGTCCTTTTTCACCGGGCATCTGATTGTGCGGTTCGGCGTCGAACGGATCATGGGGCTGGGACTTCTGATCCTCGGCGCCGCAGGCGCTGTTGCGCTGTCGGGTGTCGAGCTTGGCCATTTCTTTGTCGCCCTGATCCTGCTGGGGCTGGGCTGGAACTTTGGGTTTATCGGTGCCACTACCATGCTGGCCGGAGCCCACACACCGCAGGAACGTGGCAGGATGCAGGGGATCAATGACCTGCTGGTTTTCGGAGGTGTGACCGTGGCGTCGCTGTCGTCCGGCGGGTTGATGAACTGCTCCGGCGGCACACCGCAGGAGGGCTGGGCCGCCGTCAACATCGCGATGGTTCCGTTCCTGGTGCTGGCTGGTGCCGCGCTGATCTGGCTGATGATGCGCCCCAGGACGCGCGCCGCATAAGGGCGCTACCCTCGGCGCGTCCCGCGCCTCACACGGGATATTTCCGGCCAGAAGAAAGTTTCAGATGCGGCCTGCCAGGCGTGCCCGGGTCAGGCTAAGACTGCGTGTCAGGGGTGCGGGTTCAAGGTCTCCCGCGGCGACGCGCAAAGGGTGTTTTGTGACTGCGCGGAGCGTGCGGCGGGCGGCCCACCCGGAGAGCAGAACAGTCCGGGACGGGGCGCTGAGTTTTTTTGGCACATCCAGATCATTCAGCGCTTTCTGCGCCAGATCAGCGAGGGTTTCCGGGCGGCCGTCATGCAGGGGGCGTTTGCCCATAGCCTCAAGAGCAGGCAGGGCGCGCATCCAGTTGGCCATCGCGATGCCCCGCGCCGCGCGCATCAGTCCGGGGTCATCGGCATCCGGAGCACCCAGTGCCGCAGCCGCCACCCGGAGCAGCGTGCCGGTTGTGCTCTCCAGGTAGTGCCAGAGTGCGGCTTCGTCGTCGAACGCCGTTGTGCCGATATCCCAGCGGCGCGCCTCGATCAGAGCGTCCAGCATCTGTGCCTGTTCCGGCTTGAGAACAAGAGCGAGCGGTGTCACCACTTCGTGCCGGCGCACGATGCCGCGGGACGCGATTTCCTGAAGGGCGTCCCGCCACCATTGCAGCCGCATTTCGGCTATGATCGGTTCTTTTGTCACCCATGGAGCGCGGGACACTTCGACGTTGAACGCATAGAGCGGAAAGAGCACTGCGCGTGCAGACACAGGTGCGGCCATCACGGCGGCAAAGCGGTCCGGATCGCCTTTGTGCACGAGAGCCGCGCAGGCGTTCAGGTCATCATCGAAGGTCATCGCGGCCTTACAACAAAGAGCGTGTAGCCGAATTCAGTACGGTGATTGCGCCAGAGCGCAGCCTCGTCCCGCCCTTCCTGCAACACGGCGGCAAGGGCCGGACCGGCCTCCGGTGTCAGCTGCGCGATCCGTGCATCCATCGGCTCGTAGTAGGCTTCCCAGGCGGCATCACTCAGACGGCGTGTACCAAGAACATCATATCCCGCAGCGTCGATGGCAGACAGAACACCGGGTTCATCCGTCATGTCCGCGTATTCCGCCCAGCCCTCCCGCGCGGCCTGAGACGGCGCATCCGTGAACCAGCAGACCTGGGAAAACGCCACGGCGCCTCCTGGTGCAAGTGCGTTTTTCCAGGTTTCAAGCGCCTGCCGGACCCCCAGGAAATAGACCGCGCCCGCGCACCAGATCAGATCAAACGGGCCGGTGACCGCCGCCATATCGCCCGCGAAAATGGTGGTGCGGGGATCGGACCCATGGGCTGCCTGCGCCTGCTTCACGAACCCTTCTGCTGTGTCGAGCGCGATGACATGCCCGTCTGGTGCAGCCGCCAGCAGAGCGGCAATATCCGCGCCCGGACCACAGGCCGCGTCACAGATCCGCGCATCCGCCGGGACACCTGCCAATTGCGTTGCCCAGGCAACATCCGCAGGCTCCCCCGGCCCTTCTCGGGGCAGGTCGTTGTGCAGGGTGAAAAACGCGTCCCAATAGCTGTCACTCATGCGATCTGCGCCCTGTCCCGCAGGATTTTCCAGCGTATCGCGTCCAGCAGCGCTTCAAAGGAGGCGTCCACTATGTTCGGCGACACACCGACCGTGGACCAGCGGCGCCCCTGCCCGTCCTCACTGTCAATAATGACGCGTGTTACGGCTTCGGTCCCGCCCTGGGTGATCCGTACCTTGAAGTCCACCAGCCGCATGTCGTCGATGATGTCCTGGTAGCGCCCGAGGTCCTTGGCGAGCGCTTTGGCCAGCGCGTTGACGGGGCCGCGGTCTGATCCCACCTCGTCCATGCTTTCGCTGACGGACAGCTTCTTTTCGCCATCCACTTTCACCACCACCACGGCCTCGGACAGGCTGACCATCTGGTTGTACTTGTTCTTGCGCCGCTCAACGGTGACCCGGTAGCGTTTGACCTCAAAAAAGTCCGGCATCTGCCCAAGGGCCGAGCGCGCCAGCAGCTCGAAACTGGCCTGCGCGGTGTCATAGGAATAGCCCTCGGCCTCGCGCGCCTTGATCGTATCGAGGATAAGGCCAAGCGCCGGATCGCCCTTGGCCACCTGCAGGCCCGCGCCCTCCAGACGTTCGCGCAGATTGGATTGCCCCGCCTGGTTGGACATCGGAATGATGCGGGCGTTGCCCACGTCCGATGGGTCAATGTGTTCGTAGGTTGTGGGGTCTTTGAGAATCGCGCTGGCGTGCAGACCGGCCTTGTGGGCAAAGGCTGACGAGCCCACAAAAGCAGACTGAGCACGGGGCACACGGTTGAGCACCTCGTCCAGCATCCGCGACGTTCTAGTCAGCGTTTTCAGGGCGTTACGGGTCACACCTGTCTCAAACCGGCTGGCGTAGGGCTCCTTGAGCAGCAGGATCGGAATGAGCGCTGTGAGGTTGGCATTGCCGCAGCGTTCGCCCAGCCCGTTAAGCGTGCCCTGGATCTGACGCGCACCGGCATCGACCGCAGCCAGACTGCAGGCCACGGCGTTTTCGGTATCGTTGTGCGTATGAATGCCCAGCCGGTCGCCGGGGATACCGGCGGCAATGACCTCGGCCGTGATGCGACCCACCTCGTCGGGCAGCGTACCGCCGTTGGTATCGCAGAGCACGATCCAGCGGGCACCGGCTTCAAGGGCCGCCCGCAATGCGGTCAGCGCGTAGCCGGGATTGGCTTTGTAGCCATCAAAGAAGTGTTCCGCATCAAACAACGCCTCGCGCCCCTGATCCACGATATGCGCCATGGATTTCGCAATGTTTTCAGTGTTTTCATGCAGCTCAACCCCGAGCGCCGCACGTACGTGGAAATCATGTGTTTTCCCCACCAGACAGACGGCATCGGTGCCCGCGTTCATCACGGCCGCAAGCACGTCGTCGTTATCAGCTGACATGCCGTTGCGCTTGGTCATGCCGAACGCGGTCATGCGCGCGCGTGTCTGCGGTGCCGCATCAAAAAACGCGCTGTCGGTGGGGTTCGCCCCGGGCCAGCCGCCTTCGATGTAGTCGACACCCAGGGCATCGAGCGCCTCCGCAAGGCTGCGCTTTTCATCCGTCGAAAACTGTACGCCCTGGGTCTGCTGGCCGTCCCGCAGGGTGGTGTCATAGAGATAAAGACGTTCTCGGGTCATGCGGTTTTTCCAGGTGTTTCCGGGGCGTCGGTGCGGCGTCGGTTTAACGTCGGTATTACGTCGGTGCGTGGCGTGCGGTGTGTTTGCGGACTGGTAAGGGTTGGTGGGGGCTGTCGGGGTTGCCACATGCTGACAGGAAACACCTGTCTGGCACCAGGTCAGGAGTGTTGTTTGAGCCCGCGCTGTGTGAATCTGGGGCCCACAAATCACAGCCCGTCCGGGCAAGCGGCCCGGACAGCCCCCGGCCGCCCCCCCGGGCGGGGGCTTTCCCCCCTCCCGCGACCGGGAGCCGTCCTGTGATCGGAGCGGGGTCATTTGAGAGCTTCCAGCTTTGAGGCGTCGAAGTCAGGCGTGACATTTAGTTCCACGCCATTCTTAGTCATGCGAACCTCGATGCCGGCTGATAAAAGAGCTTGCTTCAAAGCGTCGACTTTACTGAAATCCTTTGAGATTTTGGCGCCGTTTCGCAGCTCGTCTAGTTTACCAGCCAACTCGGCCAATTGTTCATTTGGGCCACTTCCAAAACCCTGGCTGATTTTCGAGCGATAGTCTTTTTCAGCAGCCCGCGCTTCATCTCCCAAAAACCCTAGAAATCGAGCGTGGTCCAAAAGTTTCTGAGGTTGGTTGTGCAATGCCCGCAGGTACGTCAACCCCAGATGGGTATTCAGGTCGTCACATAGTGCTTCAATTAGGGCTCCATCAATTTCCAAATCGGATTGTGGTGTCGGATCCAGTTCCCATGTCAATTCCATCCAATATCTGAGAGCCTGCTCCGCCTCCTGTCGTTTCGTCTCTGTCCAGTCCATCGGCTTGCGGTAATGCGTCGACAGCATCACAAAGCGGATCACCTCGCCCGGCACACCCTGCTCCAGCAGATCACGCACCGTGAAAAAGTTGCCCAGCGATTTGGACATCTTTTTGCCCTCGACCTGCAGCATCTCGTTGTGCATCCAGACATTGGCCATGACGTCCGTGCCATTTGCACAGCAGCTCTGGGCGATCTCGTTCTCATGGTGCGGGAACATCAGATCCTTGCCGCCGCCGTGGATGTCAAAGGTTTCACCCAGCAATTCGCGCGACATGGCAGAGCATTCGATGTGCCAGCCCGGACGCCCCCTGCCCCACGGGCTGTCCCAGCCGGGCAGGTCATCGTCCGAGGGCTTCCACAGCACAAAATCCATCGGATTGCGTTTGTAAGGGGCAACCTCGACCCGCGCGCCGGCGATCATGTCATCCACCGTGCGGCCCGAAAGCGCTCCGTAGCTTTCCTTCCAGCTGTCGACGGCAAAGAGCACATGGCCTTCGGCCGCATAGGCATGCCCCTGCCCGGTCAGCGTTTCGATCATGGCGATCATCTGGCCGATGTATCCGGTGGCGCGCGGCATTTCATCAGGCTCCAGCGTACCGACCGCCTTCATGTCTTCCAGATACCAGGCAATGGTCTCGTCCGACCGCTCGCGGATCAGCTCCTCCAGCGTGCCCTGCGCACCGGCCTCGCGGCGGCGCTGTGCCTCCGCGTTGATCTTGTCATCCACGTCCGTGAAATTGCGCACATAGGTCACCTTGCCCCAACCATTCTCCGGCGCGAGGTGCCGCAGCAGGCGGTAGAGCACATCAAAGACGATCACCGGCCGCGCATTACCCAGATGCGCCCGGTCATAGACCGTGGGCCCACAGACATACATGCGCACATTCCGGCGGTCGATGGGCGCAAAGGTCTCTTTGCGGCGGGTCCGGGTGTTGTGGAGCGTGAGTGTCGTCATGACAGGTGTCCTTGGCGCATGGGGTCAGCGCGGGCATAGCAATCATCTGTCAGAATGGAAACGACCAGAACTGCCCGCATGGAAGCGTTCAGCAAATAATACAGCAAATGATTGTTGTACGGGTCATGGTCCCATGTGGCACGGCGCGGGCGCGCGGGTCAAGGCCGATTGACGAATCGCGCGCGCTCTGCGCCCCTGCCCGCAGGATCTTTCTGCGCCTCTGCGGGGTCGCAGTCATGCGCCCCTGCGGGGTGATACAACGGAGGCAGAGATGCAGCTTTCACAGCGCCTTACAGGAATCAACGGCGGTGGTTCAGACGGCTGGGACGTCTTTCTGAAGGCGCGCCGTATGATTGCGGCGGGCACGCCCGTGACCGAGCTGACGATCGGCGAGCATGACATCCGCACCGCAGCGCCCATCCTGCAGGAAATGCATGAGCGGGCCATGGCCGGCAACACCGGATATGCGGCAATCCCTGGTGCAGAGGCCCTGCGCGAGGCGGTTGCGGCACGCGTCGCGGCGCGCACCGGCGTGCCTACAACGCCGGACAATGTGCTGATCACACCGGGCGGTCAGTCCGCGCTCTTTTCCGCCCATATTGCCGCCTGCGACGCGGGCGACACGGCGCTCTATATCGACCCCTACTATGCCACCTACCCCGGCACTCTGCGCGCCGCAGGTGCGGTGCCACAGGTGATCACCACCCGTGCCGCGGACGCGTTCCAGCCCCGTGCCGCGGACATTGACGCCCATGCGGCGGGCGCACGGTCACTGCTGATCAACAGTCCGAACAATCCCACGGGTGTGGTCTATTCGCGCGCCACGATGGAAGGGATCGCAGAGGTCTGCAAAGAGCGCGATCTGTGGCTGATTTCGGACGAGGTCTATGACACCCAGGTCTGGGAGGGCGATCATCTGAGCCCGCGCAGCCTGCACGGCATGGCGGAGCGCACGCTGGTGGTGGGGTCCCTGTCGAAATCCCATGCGATGACCGGGTCGCGCTGTGGCTGGCTGGTCGGTCCAGAAGAGGTGATCGGCAATCTGATCAATCTGGCGACGAATACCACCTATGGCGTCCCAGGGTTCATCCAGGATGCAGGCCTTTTTGCGCTGAACCAGGGAGCGGATTTTGAGGCAGAGATCGCAGAGCCGTTCCGCCGCCGCCGGGCGCTGGCCCATGAGGTGCTGGCCGCACAGAATACCGTGGCGCTCGTGCCCGCACAGGGGGCGATGTATCTGATGCTGGATGTGCGTGCGACGGGGATGAGCGGCGAGGATTTCGCTTACAGCCTGCTCGATGCGCACCACATTGCGGTGATGCCGGGCGAGAGTTTCGGCAGTGCGGCAGCGGGCCATATCCGGGTGGCGATGACCGTTGCAGATGACGCTTTTGAAACATCCCTGCGCCAGCTCTGCGCCCATGCGGAGACGCTCGCGGCCTGAAGTGGCCCGGATGCGGGGGGAGAGACATCCGGGCCGGTGCGGCCTGTCCGGATCAGAACCGGAGAGAGGCCCGCACAGTCAGCGTTGTGGCATCCGCATCCGCACCGGCGGCGTTGCCCAGATCGCTGAAGTTGTGGCGCAGCAGTTCTGTGCCGACAGTCACGCGCTCGGTGGCCTGCCAGGCGACGCCCAGACCGTAAAAGGGCCCGGTGTCATCGCCGGCTGTGGTGTTCACCCGCGCAGCACCGGCGGTGGCATAGGGCAGCCAGCGGCCCATGTCGTAGCCTGCTTTGACCTTGAGGCGGGTCACATCCTCGACCGTGGCGGCACCTGTCCCGATGTCGATATCGGCCTCGTCATAGTCAAATTCGACACCGCTGACCCAGGCACCGAAATCGTAGTTATACCCTAGGTGCACACCATAAAGCGTATCGTCGCCGTCCACGCCATCCAGCGTGCCGTCACCGCTCACATCGCCGTAGCCAAGCTGGGCACCGGCATAGGCACCCGTCCACTGGCCACCGGTGTAGACCGGCTCGGGCAGCGGTGCCGCGGGTACGGTCTCGATCACCGGGGCGGCGGGTGATCCCGCGCCCGCCGCCGTGGCCGCCACGCCCGCCGCGATCAGTGCGGCACAGAATGCTCTTGTCTTTTTCATGACTGTCTCCTTGCCATTTCCGGCCGGCACAACCGCCGCCCGGTACTGACCCAACTGTGCATCCCTCCGGTGGGTTCAAGGCGCGCCAGGCCATGGCGGCACAACCCCGCCGGAACGGGGGTTTTTCCGGCAAAACGCTGCCACCACAACGCTTTACCCGGCCATTTCCTGCCGGTTCCATGGCGCTGGAAAAAAGTTCACGAGGTCGCAAACAGACCAGACAGGGAAGCCCCCCTGCGTCAGCCTGTCACAGTAAAGGGAGGCCGGAGATGCAGGGCGTTTGCTGCAAAATCAAACTGGTGGTCCGCACAATCGGTGCGGAGCGCGGGCGCGCTGCACGGGGGCGGCCCGGCGGGCGCTGATCCGCCAGACCCAAGAGTTTTCCCTTTTCCGGACCAGACAACATGACACAATCCGTAAAAACCCGCAGCGGGGGCCGCTCGGCCCGCCGCGCGGCGCGCGCCCGCGCCCTGCCTGATCACATGCGCCCGATCCGCCCAGGTATGGACGGCGGCCAGTATAAACCCCTGACCCCCGCCGACATGGACCGTATCCACGCCGCAGCCCTCGAGGCGCTGGAAGACATCGGTCTGGTGGATGCCCCGCAGTCAGGCATCGACTATATGACCGCCGCAGGTGCTGTCCTGGGCGATGACGGCCGCCTGCGCTTTCCGCGCGCCCTGGTGGAGGACGCCATTTCCTCGGCCAACCGCACGATCACACTCTTTGGGCGCGACCCGGCGCAGGACCTGGAACTGTCCGGCAACCGTGTTCACTACGGCACTGCCGGTGCTGCGGTGCACCTTGTGGAAGCCGATGGCCGCAATTACCGCGAATGCGGCGTGCAGGATCTGCACGATGCGGCGCGCATCACGGATGTGCTTGATAATATACACTTTCTCCAGCGCCCGATGGTCTGCCGCGACATCGCGGACAATCTGGAGATGGACCTGAACACCATTTATGCGACCTGCGCGGGCACCACAAAACACATCGGCACCTCCTTTTCCGATCCCTCCAATGTCGGCCCCTGTGTCGAGATGCTGCACATGATCGCGGGCGGTGAGGACAAATGGCGTGAGCGGCCTTTCGTGCTGAACTCAAACTGTTTTGTGGTCCCGCCGATGAAATTCGCCACCGAAAGCTGCGAGACGATGGAGGCCTGTATCCACGCAGGCATGCCTGTTCTGCTGCTGTCGGCCGGGATGGCCGGTGCGACAGCGCCCTCGACAGTGGCCGGTGCCATTGTCCAGGCGGTGGCCGAATGCCTCGCGGGGCTTGTGTATGTCCAGGCGGTAAAACCGGGGCATCCGGCGGTCTTTGGCACCTGGCCCTTTGGTCTCGACCTGCGCACCGGGGCCATGACGGGCGGGTCCGGCGAACAGGCGCTGCTGACGGCAGGCTGCGCCCAGATGCACAAATACTATGACCTGCCCGGCGGTGCGGCCGCTGGAATCGCAGACGCTAAACTGCCGGATATGCAGGCGGGCTGGGAGCAGATGTGCTCGAACGTCATGGCGGGGCTGTCAGGTCTGAATATGGTCTATGAGGCGGCGGGCATGCACGCATCCCTGCTGGGCTTCTGCCACGAATCCCTGATCCTGGGGGATGATCTGATCGGCCAGGCGATGCGCTGTGTGCGCGGGATCGAGGTCAATGACGAGACGCTGGCGCTGGATCAGATGCGCGAGGTCTGCGTGGGCGGGCCGGGCCATTATCTGGGCACGGAACAGACCCTGGGCCGGATGGAGGCGGACCATGTCTACCCCACACTGGGGGACCGGACCTCGCCCAAGGAATGGACGGAAAACGGCAAGCCGGATCTCATCGAAAAGGCGCGCCAGCGCAAGGACGAGATTCTGGCGAAACGGTCAGCGGCCCGGTTTGATCCGGCGCTGGATGCCGCGCTGCGGGCGCGGTTCAACATTTATCTGCCTGCGTGACGTTTCTGGCGGGACAGGTGAAACATCCCGCTTGGGGTGGCGCGTTGGGCGCCGTGATTTAAGGCGGCGTTGAGTGACTGAGCGGGTTCGCCGGACGCTTTAACACAGCGCAGAACAAAGCGCCCGCGCAACGGGCACTGTTGCGCCGCGCCGTTCCGCCCCCACGGGGCGGCGCTTCTGCAAAACCGTTGGAAGTCTCAGGGGTTTCGCAGCGGAATTAAAAGCAACCCCCGGTGCGGTATCGCACCGGGGGCGCCTTGTGCCCCTCCGGTCACAGGGCAGCGACCGGGGTCAGGACACCTGGGGATCAGGCAGGCATCAGGCCCGCTTCCTGCGCGGCCTGGATTTCTGCCGCATCCAGCGCGCCATCCGCGTTCAGGTCCATGGTGTTGAAGGCATCGGCGGTGATGTCGGGCATCACGGCCTGCACTTCGTCAATGGTCAGAACGCCGTCACCATTGGCATCTGCCTCTGTTGCGGCGCTGGCTGCACCGGCGACACCCAGGGCAAGGACGATCGAGGTAAGAGTTGTTCTGGTCATGTTGGTTACTCCCATTTTTAAGCGGAACATCTCCGCGCCCTTCACATGGCACCGCGTTCGTGCGGCGACATCCCCTGCCCCGCAGATCGCTCAAAACCGGCATGGGCGCGCGGGTTTGGGCGTTAACGGTCGGCTTGTCTCTGCCGGGCAAAATCCTGCCGGTGCGGTTTTCGGCAATCCATGACCGACGGCTGGTGGTTCCGGCACCGAACCGCCGAAATCCGGCATCGGCGGGAACCTGCAGATGCAGAAAGCCCGGACGACGGTGAGTCGCCCGGGCCCTAGCCACGTGTCGCGTTGCGAGGGGTCAGAACGGATGAATACGCGGCCAGTTCTCGTCACCCGCTGTGATGTACATCGGGATATCTTCCTGCCAGAGGGTCTGGGCCCGGGGGTGGACCTGGACGTAGAGCGTGCCATCGACCACCTGCCAGACGGTCGGATCGCCGGGCGCTTTGTAGCCCTGACTGGCCGCCCAGGAGCAATAGCCGTCATAGGCGGGTGCATAAGAGGCCGGGTCGGCCTTGAAGGCGTCGCGGTTTTCCTCGCTGCTGAAGTACCAGACAGCGCCGTTCCAGAAGTGGTTGAAGCGTGCTTCGCCCTGCGTGGGCGTTCCGCTGTGATAGGACACAGTGTCATATCCGCCGATCGCAACAGCGAGCTGGTTACCGGCCGTGGCCGTCTGGGCCGTCAGCGCCATACCGGCGGCAAGACCAAGAGCGAGAAGGGGTTTTCTGAGCATGGTGATCTCCGTTTTTAAGGGTCCCGTGATCGGGACGCCTGTTTGCTACCGGAGGTGCCGATCACTTGCACATGACGTTGCCGCCAGAAAAACGGGCGGCATTCTCACACAGATTTCAGTTGCAGTTTATCGTCTCTGCACCCGGCTGGCGGGAAAGAAAAAGGGGTGCCGAAGCACCCCTGGGAGTTTCGCCGTTCAGGCTCAATATGTTAACCGCTCGGTATTTTTCTGCCTGCGGCCTGAACGTCGTCAGGAGCGAACGCATCCGCCCCGTGTCCCGTGAGAAACCTCTCGGTTTCTCGCGACGCAGGACAAAGCGGGTTTTCATCCGAAAACCTGCGGGATCCTGCCCCGCCGGGTAACTGGAAGGCCAAGGTCCCACCCTGCCCTTACCGGTATTCGTCGGGGGTTGGGCCATTGCTGGCTCAGGGCCCCCTACACGTCCCCCAGGGACGCGTTTTCCATCAGCTGCAGCCGGATGTCCCGCCGCAGGTGTTGCACTTCATGCAGGTGCCGTTGCGCACCAGCGTGTAGTTTCCGCATTCGCCACAGGCCTCGCCCTCGTAGCCCTGCATTTTCGCCTTGGTCCGGGCGTCCATGCTGACGGTGCTGCTGGAGACCGCCGTGGTGGTGGTCATGGTTGCGACCCCGCCTGTGGTGCCGTCCAGCGGTGCAGCCCCGTCAAACGCTGCGGTTTCCTCGGCAAAGCCGTCCGCGCCGCCCTTGAGCACCACCAGTTCCTGAGGCAGGCGCTTGCGCAGGTAGCCTGTGGAGCTGATCTGCTTGAGGACTTCCAGCGATTTGCTGGCCGCTGTATCAGAGAGCTCGGAGACGTTGCTCACGCCCTCTTCCTCGCCACGACCCAGGTCGTCAAAGGTGTGACCTTCGGGAGCTACATGCGCCAGATCGGTGCGGTCGAGATAAGAGACAGCGAGTTCGCGGAACACATAGTCGAGGATCGACGTGGCGTTCTTGATCGTCTCGTTGCCCTGCACCATGCCCGCAGGCTCAAATTTGGTGAAGGTGAAGGCGTCAACGAATTCCTCAAGCGGCACACCGTACTGCAGGCCAACCGAGACCGCGATGGCGAAGTTGTTCATCATCGCCCGGAAACCCGCACCCTCTTTGTGCATGTCGATGAAGATCTCACCGAGGTTACCGTCCTCATATTCGCCGGTGCGCAGGTAGACCTTGTGGCCGCCGACGATGGCCTTTTGCGTATAGCCCTTGCGGCGTTGAGGCATCTTTTCGCGGTGCGATTTGATGATCTCCTTGACGATCACCTTCTCGACCACTTTTTCGGCCAGCACGGTTGCTTTTTCCTGCATGGAGCCGCTTTCCAGCACCTCCTGTGCCTCGTCGTCATCCTCGACCAGGGCTGCTGCCAGCGGCTGGCTGAGTTTGGAGCCGTCACGGTAGAGCGCGTTGGCTTTGACACCCAGCGACCAGCTGAGTTCATAGGCCTTCTGGCAGTCCTCGATGGTTGCATCGTTGGGCATGTTGATCGTCTTGGAGATCGCACCCGAGATGAAGGACTGGGCTGCAGCCATCATGGTGATGTGGCTGTTCACGCTCAGGAAACGCTTGCCCTTCTTGCCGCAGGGGTTCGCACAGTCAAAGACGGACAGGTGCTCTTCCCTGAGGAAGGGCGCGCCCTCCAGGGTCATGGTGCCGCAGACGTGGTCGTTGGCCGCCTCGATGTCCTTTTTGCTGAAGCCCAGGTGCCGCAGCAGGTCAAAGGATGGGTCGTTCAGCTTGTCGGCCGGGATGCCCAGCACCTGCTGGCAGAACTCTTCGCCCAGCGTCCACTGGTTGAACACAAAGCGGATATCAAAGGCCGAGGCCAGTGCCGCATCCACCTTGGCCAGCTCGTTGGCACCGAAACCGTGGCCCGCCAGCGTGGTGTGGTTGATGCCCGGCGCGTTGCCGATGGTGCCGTGACCCACGGCATAGGCCACGATCTCTTCGATCTCGGCAGAACCGTAGCCCAGCTTTTCAAGGGCCGCCGGCACGGACTGGTTGATGATCTTGAAGTAACCACCACCTGCGAGCTTTTTGAACTTCACCAGTGCAAAGTCAGGCTCGATGCCGGTTGTGTCGCAGTCCATGACCAGACCGATGGTGCCGGTGGGTGCGATCACGGAAACCTGTGCGTTGCGGTAACCGTGCGCCTCGCCCAGCTCCAGCGCCTGATCCCAGGCACCGCGCGCCACTTCGATCAGCTTCTCGTCGGGGCAGTTCTTATAGTCGAGCGGCACCGGTTTCACCGAGAGCTTCTCATAACCACCGACCTTGCCATGCGCCGCCGTGCGGTGGTTGCGGATGACCCGCAGCATGTGTTCGGCGTTCTTGTCATATCCCGGGAACGGGCCCAGCTCGCCCGCCATTTCAGCGGAGGTGGCATAGGACACACCGGTCAGGATCGCGGTCAGTGCGCCGCAGAGGCTGCGGCCTTCGTCGCTGTCATAGGAGTAGCCCATGTTCATCAGCAGACCGCCGATGTTTGCATAGCCCAGACCCAGCGTGCGGAAGTCATAGGACCGCTGTGCGATCTCTTTGGACGGGAACTGCGCCATCATCACAGAGATTTCCAGCGTCACGGTCCACAGACGTGTGGCGTGCATGTAGTCCTCGACCTGGAACTCGCCGTCCTTAAGGAAGGTCAGCAGGTTCATCGACGCCAGGTTACAGGCCGTGTCATCGAGGAACATATATTCGGAGCACGGATTGGAGCCGCGGATTTCGCCGTCTTCGGGGCATGTGTGCCAGTCGTTCACCGTGTCGTGGTACTGGATGCCCGGATCGGCGCAGGCCCATGCGGCATGGCCGACCTGTTCCCACAGATCGCGGGCTTTGACGGTTTTGGTGACCTGGCCGTCCACGCGGTTGATCAGTTCCCAGTCGGCGTCTTTCTCGACGGCCGTCAGGAATGCGTTAGTCACGCGGATGGAGTTGTTGGAGTTCTGGCCGGAGACCGAGTTATAGGCCTCGCTGTCCCAGTCTGTGTCGTAGGTCGGGAATTCGATCGAGGTGTGGCCCTGCTTGGCATAGTCCAGCACGCGCTTGACGTAAGTCTCCGGGATTGAAACCTTTTTCGCCTCGCGGATCGCCTGTTTCAGGGCGTCGTTTTTGGCCGGATCATAGGCGTCTGCTTCGGCACCGTCCCAGGTTCTGATCGCTTCAAACAGACCGTTGAGCTTTTGCTCGTGCATCTTGGAGCCTGCGACGATGCTCGCCACTTTCTGCTCTTCGATCACTTTCCAGTTGATGAAATCCTCGATGTCCGGGTGATCCGCATCGACGATCACCATCTTGGCCGCACGGCGTGTGGTGCCGCCGGATTTGATCGCACCTGCGGCACGGTCGCCGATTTTCAGGAAGCCCATCAGGCCGGAGGACCGGCCACCACCCGAGAGGCTTTCGCCCGCAGCACGCAGCGACGAGAAGTTGGTGCCGGTGCCGGAGCCGTATTTGAACAGGCGCGCTTCGCGCACCCAGAGGTCCATGATGCCGCCGTCGTTGACCAGGTCGTCGGAGACGGACTGGATGAAGCAGGCGTGCGGCTGCGGGTGTTCGTAAGAGGATTTGGATTTTGTCAGCTTGCCGGTTTTATAGTCGACATAGTGGTGGCCCTGGGCGGGGCCGTCGATGCCGTAGGCCCAGTGCAGGCCGGTGTTGAACCATTGCGGGCTGTTGGGCGCCGCACGCTGGCTGGCCAGCATGTGGCGCATTTCGTCGAAATAGGCCTGGGCGTCTTCCTCGGAGGAGAAGTAGCCGCCCTTCCAGCCCCAGTAGGCCCAGGCGCCGGCCAGACGGTCAAATACCTGCTTGGAGGAGGTTTCGCCGCCCATGGTGGCACCCTCTGCGGGCACTGAGCGCCACAGGAATTCCGGAACGCCTTTTTCTTTCACCTTGCGGGTCGCTGTGGGCACGCCTGCCTTGCGGAAGTATTTCTGGGCAATGACGTCGCTGGCCACCTGGCTCCAGGAGCCGGGCACTTCGACTTCGTCCAGGCGGAACACGATGGTGCCATCCGGATTGCGGATTTCCGAAGCGGTTGTCACGAATTCCAGGTCCGCGTAGGCGTCCTGTCCGACTTTGGTGAATTTGCGTTCAATTTTCATGTGCGCTGCCTCGTATCCAGCATGTCTCTTTTACGAACCCCGTGCGTCATTGCGCCCGGCGCCCAGCCCGTTGCCGCAGGTCCGGGGGCACAGCGAACCGGTCCGCAGCAGCGCAAAAGCGTGCCCCGGCATGGTTCAGATCGGTCAGATACTGATCGTCTTGATGCCCCTGTCCCGTCGATCCGCCCCTGTGCGTTTAACCACTACATGTTGTGGCGTTATCGTCGGCCTGCACAAACTGACGTATCTTGCCCTGGTGGGTCAACGATATTTTTAGACTTTTTTTAAAACTTACCGGCTTGACGGAAGGCCGGATTTAAGCACCGCTCACGGCGACGTGATTCAGATCACAACCCACGGTATCAGCGACGCCGTCTGCTGTGGAAAACCCCTCCGAAACAACGTCCGGATTTTCCCTTTAAACCGGCAGCTTTAGGTGCCCGTGTTGAGGTATCACCTGAGTTTATCCACAAACCCGCGCCGGTTTCTGAGACAAACGTTATCAAAAGGTAAACGCCACAGACAGCCCGGTAAGGATATTCACCGGATGTTACAGTTTTAAGACAGCGGCGTGGCAGAGCTGCATCAGCCCTCCCCATATATGGGGAGGATGCTGTGTCCGGGGCGGTTGGTGTCACAAGATATTGTGGCTGAGGGAATCTCCCGCGGTGGTCGAAACCCAGGCGGGCGGGCGTCGTGAGTCGCATCCTGAGGTGGTCCGGGCCGCCGCAGAACACGTGGACATCCGCATCCAGCGCCGCGAAGGCTCTTCTGCCGCAAATTATCCGTCATTTTCTGGAAATGGTCGGAGCGAGAGGATTCGAACCTCCGACCCCCTGTACCCAAAACAGGTGCGCTACCAGGCTGCGCCACGCTCCGACAGCGCTCACATAGACCGGCTGAGATGATTTGAAAAGCCCTAACAGGACCAGGCGGCAACTGAAGGATCAAAAGACGGGTGGCGCACCTGCGAGCCGACCGTGATACCCAACGCTTCGGCCATACCACCATTGATCTCGAGCACATGGGTCAGGCCATTGCCGCCCGGGATCGGCGTCTCATCAAGCGGGACGGCCCGGTGGTGAATGTGCTGCACAACCCCGCCGGGATCGATGAACAGCATGTCCAGCGGAATGAGCGTATTGCGCATCCAGAACGACAGGCTCTGCGGCTGGGGATAAATAAACAGCATGCCCGCGGCGGCCGGCATGCTTTCGCGGTGCATCAGCCCGCGCGCCCGCTCGGAGCGGTCATCTGCGATTTCTATAGAAAAACGGGCCTCACCCCAGTCGCCGCGCAGGTGAACCGTGTCCTCACGGCAGGCCTGTGCCACGGCGGAACCGGCCAGCATCACGAAAAGAACGGCAGTTCTGAGGATCATTCCTCGTCGCGGTCGAGCGCGGCTTCCCAAGCAAAGACCTCGGCGGCCATGTGGCCGCGGCGACCCTCTATAACACGCAGGGCGAGCGCTTCTCCGGGGGCCAGATCAGACAGGCCGGAGCGGCGCAGCACTTCCATGTGCAGGAAGATATCATCGCGGCGCCCGAAAATATTGGCAAAGCCGAAGCCCTTGCCTTTATCGAACCATTTGACCCGCGCGGGTTCGAGCGGTGCGCCGGCGACCACCTCAGGGTCCAGGGCTGCGATATCAGACAATCCGGCGCTGTCGCCGGTGTCCGGCGGATGCAGGGCGAGCACGTGAGTCGCCTGAACACCGCGGTCTGTGCGCTGAATCTCCAGTTCGACGCGCGCACCATCCGCAACCGAGCTCTGCCCGAAATTGCGCAAGACGTTCACATGAAGGAGAATATCCGGCCCACCCTCGTCCGCCACAACGAATCCGAACCCCTTTACAGGATCGAACCATTTGACCATTCCCGATACGGGTGTCGCGATTTCAGCCGCTTCGTTCACTCACTCACTTCCCGGACTTCGGGGCCACCTTACCATACTCTTGCGCGAAAAGGCTTTCATCTATCAACCAAAAACGCGCTGATGTCCCACTTTTTAGGCTGGTATTCTCAAATTCCTACTGTCGCAAGCATCACCGGATTGTGAAAGTGCTATTTTTTCGCGCTATGCGGGTGTCCACTCCGGCAAAGCGTTGAAATGAAGGTTTGCGAAAGTTGGCGCACATTGAGTGTGCAAAATCACACAGTACTGAAAACCTGTAATTTCTGAGGCAATTGCCTCAGGGATTCAGCCGCTGCACGGTCCAGTCCGCGCCAGCCTCTGCGCGTCGCCAGACGAAACGGTCGTGCAGGCGAAAATCACCGTCGGCCCAGAATTCTATTTCTACGGGAGTGATCCGGTAACCACCCCAGAATTCCGGGCGGGCCGGATTGGTGCCATGCCGTGCGGTGACCTTTGCGACTTCTGCCATGAGAGCGCTGCGGCTGCTCAGCGGCTGCGACTGGCGTGAGGCCCATGCACCCAGCCGGCTCTTGAGAGAGCGCGATGCGTAATACTCATCCGCCGCCGGCCCGTCCTCGCGCATGATAGTGCCCCGCACGCGGATCTGCCGCCGCAGCGATTTCCAGTGCATCACAAAAGCCGCCTTGCCCGCGCCATCCAGCTCGCCGGCCTTGGCACTTCCATAGTTGGTATAGAAGACGAACCCGTCGTCCTCGATCGCCTTGAGCAGGACCATCCGCGCATTGGGCAGCCCGTCTGCGTCCACCGTGCTGAGAGCGATGGCATTCGGGTCATTCGGTTCACTGGCCGTGGCCTCGTCCAGCCAGCGCTGTGCGATCTCAAAAGGATTGTCGCCGGCAAATTTTCCTGACCGCGTTTCCATCGGTTGTGCTCCATAGAATTCCGTTGCGCCCAACAGGTGGCTGTCAGCCGCGAAAGGTCAAGCCCGCTGCGGCATCTTGATGGCCCCCTGCCAATCGCCTAAAGGTCAGGCAACGGCGTCTGAAACTTTGAGGGGTGAACATGGCAAACGATCTGATGGCAGGGAAACGCGGGCTCATCATGGGTCTGGCAAACGACAAGTCGATTGCCTGGGGCATTGCAAAAACCTGTGCCGAAGCCGGTGCCGAACTTGCCTTCTCCTATCAGGGGGACGCTCTGAAAAAGCGGGTGGGTCCGCTGGCCGAACAGCTGGGCAGCGATATCGTGCTGCCCTGCGATGTGAGCGACGAGGCCTCGATTGATGCGCTCTTTGAGGCGCTGAAGGAAAAATGGGGCTCGATTGACTTTGTCGTGCACGCCATCGGCTTCTCGGACAAGAACGAGCTGCGCGGGCGGTATGTGGACACCAGCCGCGCGAATTTTGCCATGTCGATGGATATCTCGGTCTATTCCTTCACGGCTGTGGTGCAGCGCGCGGAAAAGATGATGAACCCGGGCGGCTCCTGCCTGACGCTGACCTATTATGGCGCGGAAAAGGTCATGCCGCATTACAATGTCATGGGCGTTGCCAAGGCAGCACTTGAGGCATCGGTACAGTATCTGGCCGAAGATCTGGGCAAGGACGGTATCCGTGTGAACGCCATTTCGGCCGGTCCGATCAAGACACTAGCGGCGTCAGGTATCGGCGATTTCCGCTACATCATGAAGTGGAACGAATATAATTCCCCGCTGCGCCGGAATGTCACCACGGATGACGTGGGCAAAGCGGCCCTCTTCCTGCTGAGCGATCTGGGCTCCGGCACCACGGGCGAAAACCTGCATGTGGATGCGGGTTATCATGTGGTCGGTATGAAGGCGGTGGATGCGCCTGACATGAGCAAGGACTGACCCGGTGAGCGCCGAGAGCCTGATTGCCTTCAACCTCGTGCTGGCCGCAGCCATTGCGAGCCCCGGTGCGGCGCTGCTTTACTTTATACGGATCTCGGTGAGCGCCGGGCGGGCAGCGGGGATTGCGACGGGCATCGGCCTTGGCATCGCGGCCTCGCTCTGGACGCTTGCGGCTCTTCTGGGGCTGGAGAGCGTTTTCCGCCTGTTTCCCTGGACCTACACAACGCTGAAAGTTGCCGGCGCCTTCTATCTGCTGTGGATCGCGGTACAGACCTGGCGGCATGCGCGTGATCCGCTGAGCGAAAGCACACGCCCCCGTGGCCGTGCCTTTCTGTCCGGTCTGATGGTGAATGCCGGCAACCCCAAATCCATGCTGTTCGCCGCGGCTGTCATTGTGGTTGTGTTCCCTCAGGGGCTGGCCGCGCGGGATATCGCACTGATCGTGGCCAATCACCTGGTGCTCGAGATCACCTTCTACACCCTCTTTGCGCTGCTGCTTTCCAGCGGCCCCGCGCGGCGCGGATATCTCAGCGCCAAACCCCTTCTGGACCGCATCGCTGCCACCATCCTCGGCGCGCTCGGCCTTCGCCTGCTGCTTGAAAGGTAACCGACCATGACGCCCAAAGACCCCGGCCGCCTGCCACATGAAAAAGGGTTCCACATCAGCTGGGACCAGATACACCGCGACAGCCGCGCACTGGCCTGGCGGCTTGACGGTCAGGGACCGGACGAAGGTGCCTGGCGCGCGGTCGTGGCCATCACAAGGGGCGGCATGGCACCCGCGATGATCGTCGCACGCGAACTGGATATCCGCGTGGTCGATACGATCTCGGTGATGTCCTATCACTCAGGTGGCGGCAAAGCCGATCAGCGGCGCGATGCCGAAGTGCTGAAAGCGCCGGACGCGGACATAATGGGCGACGGCACCGGTATTCTGATCGTCGACGACCTGGTGGACAGCGGCAAAACGCTGGAACTGGTGCGCGCCCAGTACCCGAAAGCCCATTTCGCAACCGTCTATGCCAAACCCCAGGGCGAACCGCAGGTCGACACTTTCATCACCGGCGTGAGCCAGGATACATGGATCTTTTTCCCCTGGGATATGGCACTGCAGTACGTCGAACCCTACCGCGGTACCGACTGAACCGGGCAGATTTCAATGCCTCCGGCGGGGATACTTTTCGCCAGAAGAAACCACGCGCGCCTTTTCTTCTGGCCCGACATATCCCCGCCGGAGGCTCCCGCCATCTGATCCGGGGCTACAGGAGATCAAATGATACCGACACGCACCGCAAGCACTTTCGCCCCACCCGTGATGGAAGCTCGCCGCTGGCTTGAGGGCGTCAGTTTTCCGCCAGACCGCCCCCTGATCAACGTGAGCCAGGCGGCCCCCGTTGATCCTCCGGTAGAGGGGATGAAACAGGCCATGGCGGATGCCGCCCTGAGCCGGGATGACGCGCATCTTTATGGGCCTGTGCTCGGCATGCCGGCGCTTCGGTACGGTCTGGCCGAGCGCACGGCGCGGATCTACGGTGGCCGGGTTGAAGCAGAGAATGTTGCGATCACCTCAGGCTGCAACCAGGCTTTTGCAGCTGCAATCTCGACCCTCTGCGCTGAAGGCGACGAGGTTATTGTGCCGACGCCCTGGTATTTCAATCACAAAATGTGGCTGGATATGGCCGGTGTGCGCAGCGTGCCGCTGGCAACAGGTGCGGATCTGCTACCGGATGTGGATGCCGCCGCCGCTCTGATCACCAGCCGCACGCGCGCAATTGCCTTGGTGTCGCCGAACAATCCGGCTGGCGCCGAGTATCCGGCCGAATTGTTACGTACTTTTTTCGATCTGGCCCGCGCGCGGGGCATCGCCCTGATCCTCGACGAGACGTACCGGGATTTTCACAGCCGTGACGGCGCGCCGCATGATCTGTTCCGCGATCCCGACTGGCACGACACGCTGATCCACCTTTACTCCTTTTCCAAGGCATACCGGCTGACCGGCCACCGCGTGGGTGCGCTGGTGACCAGCCCGGAACGTCTGGGCCAGGCGGAAAAGTTTCTGGATACGGTCGCCATCTGTCCCGGTCAGATCGGCCAGTACGCCGCCCTGTGGGGCATGCAGCATCTGGACGACTGGCTGGCCGGTGAGCGCGATGAAATCCTGCGCAGACGCGCGGCGATTGAGGGGGGCTTTGGCCCGCTCGCGGAAAAAGGCTGGGTCCTGATGGGGGTCGGTGCCTACTTCGCCTATATGGCGCATCCTTTCGCAGAGAGCTCTGCGACACTGGCGCAGCGGCTGGTGCACGAGCAGGGCATTCTGTGTCTGCCGGGCACAATGTTCTGCCCCGATGATGATCCCGCGGGCGCACGGCAGCTGCGGATCGCCTTTGCCAATCTGGACGTACCGGGGATTGTCGGTTTTTACGAACGTCTCGCGTCTGTGACAGGCTGAGGCACCCTTCCCCTTGCCCCTGCCCGCGCCTGCGCATAGACAGTGCTGCAAGTTAAAATTCCCTGTGGATGAGAGATCATAATGGCTGCTGGAAAAAGCTTATCGAAAACGGCGATGTGGGTTCTGATGGGCCTGCTGTTTCTGGGCCTTGCGGGCTTTGGTGCCACAAACCTTTCAGGCAATATCCGCAGCATCGGGACCGTGGGTGACAAAAATCTGCCGGTGGACTCCTATTTCCGCGGCCTGCAGCAGGAAATTCAGGCGTTTCAGCAGCAAAGCGGCCAGGTGCTGCCGTTTGCGCGCGCCCAGGAGATCGGCCTTGACCGTGCTGTTCTGCAACGTCTGGTGGCCGACCGCGCGCTGGACCATGAAGCCAGCATGATGGGTATTTCCATCGGCGACGAGAACCTGCGTGACCGCATTCTGAGCATTGGCGCTTTCCGGGGCCTTGATGGTGAATTTGACCGCGAAGCCTATCGTTTTGCGCTGCAGCAGAACGGCATCAGCGAGAGCCAGTTCGAAGAACAGCTGCGCGAGGAAGTTGCGCGTACGCTGCTTCAGGGTGCCGTGCTCAGCGGCGTTGAAATGCCCGACACCTATGTTGACACGCTGATGACCTATGTTGCTGCGCGCGCCAGCTTTACCTGGACCGCACTGGGGGCAGATGATCTGGCCGAGCCGCTGGAGACGCCGGACGAGGCGACACTGCGCGCCTGGTATGAGGAAAACATCGACGATTTCACGCTGCCGGAAACCCGCCGGATCACCTATGCGATCCTGACGCCGGACATGCTGATTGACGAGGTTGAGATTGAGGACGACCTGCTGCGCGAGCAATACGAAGCGCGCGCCGCTGAATTCAACGTGCCCGAGCGCCGCCTTGTGGAGCGTCTCGCCTATCTGGACGAAGCAGCGGCTGCGGCTGCGCTGGCCTCTCTGGGGGATGAGACCGCCTTTGAGGATCTGGTCGAAACACGCGGTCTGACGCTGCAGGACGTGGATCTGGGCGATGTGACAGAGGCCGAACTGGGCGAGGCCGGAGCCGCCGTGTTCGCGGCATCGGTGGGCGATGTTGTGGGCCCGCTGCCCAGTTCGCTGGGATCAGCATTGTTCCGCATCAATGCGGTGCTGCCCGCACAGGAGACCTCCTTTGAGGAAGCGCGCGACATCCTGCGCCCAGCCCTGGTCAACGACCGCGCCCAGCGGCTCGTGGATGCTCAGGCACAGAACCTGGACGATATGCTCGCCGGTGGTGCGACGCTTGAAGAGCTGGACAGCGACACGGACATGACGCTCGGCACCATCGACTGGACAGCGGCCACCGCCGAAGGCGTTGCCGCCTATGAAGCCTTCCGCGCCGAGGCCGCCCGTGTCACAGCAGAGGATTTCCCGGCAATCGAGCGGCTGGATGATGGCGGGCTCTTTGCCCTTCGGCTGGATGATGTCCTGGCACCGCGGCCGGAGCCTTTTGAGGACGCGCGCGCGGCGGTTCTGGCGCACTGGCAGGCAGCCGAAACCGCATCCCGGCTGGCCGCACAGGCCGAGGCGGTTGTGCCGCAGCTGGACAGCGGCAGCAGCTTTGCCGATGTGGGCTATGATGCTGTTGTTGAGGAAAACCTGGTGCGCAGCGATTTCGTCGGCGGTACACCGGCAGGTTTCATGAACACGGTTTTTGAAATGACCCCCGGTGAGGTGCGCGTCGTTGAGACACCGGGTTCGGTGATCGTGGTGCGCCTCGACAGCACGGCAGCGCCTGAGGAGAGCGAGGACAACACCCGTCTGCGCGAACAGCTGGCCCAGCAGTCGAGCAGCACCCTGGCGCAGGACCTTTTCGACATCTATGGCGCCGATGTCACGCGCCGTGCCGACCCCCAGATCAACCCGCAGGCCCTGCAGGCCGTGCACGTTAATTTCCCCTGACCCGGCATGGCACTGACCCCTGATTTTGACGCCTTTGAGGCCGCCTATACCGCAGGCCGCAACCAGATTGTCTATACCCGTCTGGCGGCGGATCTCGACACGCCCGTCTCGCTGATGCTCAAACTCACAGGCGCGCAGAAAGACGCCTTTGTGCTGGAATCCGTCACCGGCGGCGAGGTGCGCGGACGGTATTCGATCATCGGGATGAAACCTGATCTGGTCTGGCGCTGCCGGGGGGAAACGAGTGAGGTCAACCGGGCCGCACGGTATGACGCCACAGCCTTTGAGCCGATGCAGGGCAACCCGCTGGACGCCCTGCGCGCGCTGATTGATGAAAGCCGGATCGACCTGCCCGAAGATCTGCCCCAGGCGGCAGCAGGTCTGTTCGGGTATCTGGGGTATGACATGGTGCGTCTGGTGGAGCATCTGCCGCATATCAACCCCGACCCGCTGAACCTGCCGGATGCCGTGATGCTGCGCCCGTCGGTGGTCGCTGTGCTGGACGGCGTCAAAGGTGAGGTGACGGTAGTCTCTCCCGCCTGGGCCTCGGAAGGTCAGTCCGCGCGGGCGGCTTATGCGCAGGCGGCGGAACGGGTGATGGATGCGGTGCGCGATCTGGAACGCGCGATGCCGGCTGCGACCCGTGATCTTGGTGATGCGGTACCCCCCGGCGAACCGGTCAGCAACTTTACCCACGAAGGGTACAAGGCCGCGGTGGAAAAAGCGCGCGATTACATCGTGGCGGGCGATATTTTCCAGGTCGTTCCGGCACAGCGCTGGACCCAGGATTTTCCGCAGGACCCCTTCGCGCTCTACCGCTCACTGCGGCGCACGAACCCCTCGCCCTTCATGTTCTATTTCAATTTCGGCGGCTTTCAGGTCATCGGTGCGAGCCCGGAAATCCTGGTGCGCGTGTTTGGCCAGGAGGTCACGATCCGGCCCATCGCCGGCACCCGCCCGCGCGGTGCCACGCCCGAAGAGGATCGCGCGCTGGAGGCCGATCTGCTGGCCGACAAAAAGGAACTGGCGGAGCATCTGATGCTGCTTGATCTGGGCCGCAACGACGTGGGCCGGGTTGCCAAAATCGGCACCGTGCGCCCGACCGAGGAATTCATCGTCGAGCGTTACAGCCACGTGATGCATATCGTGTCGAACGTTGTGGGCGAGCTGAACGAGGACAAGGACGCGCTGGATGCCTTCTTTGCAGGCATGCCGGCGGGGACGGTTTCGGGCGCGCCCAAGGTGCGGGCGATGGAGATCATCGACGAGCTGGAGCCCGAAAAGCGCGGTGTATACGGCGGCGGTGTCGGCTATTTCAGCGCGGGCGGCGACATGGACATGTGTATCGCGCTGCGCACGGCGGTCGTGCAGGACAAAAAGCTTTATATTCAGGCCGGTGGCGGCGTTGTCTACGACAGCGATCCGGAGGCGGAATATATGGAAACCGTGCATAAATCCAACGCGATCCGGCGCGCGGCGGCGGATGCGGCGCGGTTCTCGGGCGACGGAAACAGCTGATCCATGGCCCGCGCACCTTTTGAGATTGCGGGCCGGAGCATCGCGCCGGGCAGCGCGGATACGGTGCACCTGCCCGTCTCTACTATGCCGGATCACACCCCTGTCAGCCTGTCCGTGCGCGTTCACCACGGCAGGCGCGCGGGCCCGACGGTGTTTGTCTCGGCGGCGGTTCATGGCGACGAGGTCATCGGCGTCGAGATCGTGCGCCGTCTGTTGCGCGCGCCACAGCTGAAGTCGCTGCGCGGCACGCTGCTGGTGGTGCCGATCGTCAACTCCTTCGGCTTTCTGAACCGGTCGCGGTATCTGCCCGACCGGCGCGACCTGAACCGCTGTTTCCCGGGCCATCCCTCCGGGTCTCTGGGATCCAGACTGGCGCATATCTTTCTGAACGACGTTGTGCTGCGCTGCGACACCGGCATCGATCTGCATTCGGCGGCCGTGCACCGCACCAACCTGCCCCAGATCCGGGTTTCGCCCGGGGACAGCCGAACGGGGACGATGGCGGCCGCCTTTGGCGCGCCGGTTATTCTGACGTCGCCCCTGCGCGACGGATCGCTGCGTGCGGAGGCGGCTGAACGCGGCACACCAGTGCTGCTTTATGAGGCGGGCGAAGGGCTGCGGTTTGACGAAATGGCGGTGCGCGCCGGGGTAGCAGGTATTCTCCGGGTTCTGCGCAGCCTCGATATGCTGCCCGCGCGCGGCATCGCAAAGGCCCGCGCCGAACCCTATCTGTGTAAATCCTCGACCTGGCTGCGCGCGCCTGCCGGCGGCCTCCTGCGGACTTTCCGCGCGGAAGGCGAAACCGTCAGCAAGGGCGATGTCCTTGCCAGTGTTTCGGACCCATTCGGTGGCGTGGAAACCGATCTGACGGCGCCGTCGGATGGTATCCTGATCGGGCGGGCCATTCTGCCGGTCGTGAATGAAGGCGATGCTGTTTTTCACCTCGCCGCCCTGAGCCCGACGGCGTCAGGCGACACTGTTGAGGGTCTCGCAGCCCAGCTGGAAAGCGATCCGCTTTTTGACGAAGACGAGATCATCTGACCCGCTGATCGCAGGGTTTTAGCTCAAATCCTAAGCACTTAGATGTGATCCGGGCCAGAGGTTTGAAACTTCTTCAACGTTCCCGCGCCATTCTCACTGCTGCAACGGCACACGCCCCATACCCGTGCACCGATGAAAGTGAGACGAATGACAACCCGGACCCTGCTGCGGAAACCCAGGACGCGGCGCGCGCTGCTCAAATTCTGTATTTCGAAACCGGACCACCTTTGGAAACGGTACGCATTTGCTGTGCTGTTCGTAGCAGGGATGCTTGCCACGGTGCATGTTGTATCTCTCAAAAGCACAAAGATGCTGGCGTCTCATGCCGAACTGGTCAGTGAGGCCGCAGATCAGCGCATGCTGAGCCAGCGCATACTTTTTTACATGAACCGTTATGCGGAAACCGGATCCATGTCGGCCCAGGAGGGTCTTGTTGGGGCAGCCATCGCCTTTGACCAGGCGCAACAGCAGCTCAGCGCCCGTACCGATCTTCCACCCGCGGTCGAGAAGTTCTACCGCGAAACCGGGGCAATTCCGCTGGACCGCCTGTCAGAACGGTTTAGTGCCATGGCGCTCTACTTCCCCCAGTCCGAGGGAGAGGAACGCGAAAACATCCGCGAACAGCTGAACCTCTGGGCCAAGACCGAACTGCTGGACCGGCTGGATATGATGGTCAGCCTGTTCAAAGCCGGGCTTGCGCGGGAAATGGACCGGCTGCAGTGGATACAGGAAGCAGCCTTCGTCAGCGCCATTGTGGTCCTGATCGCCGAGGCGCTGCTGATCTTTCTGCCCGCTCAGGTCAGCGTCAACCGTGCCTTCAGCAGGCTGGAACGGCGCCGCAGTCAGTTGCTGGCGTCCTATCAGAAGGCGCGGGCACGCAATGATGAACTGAAACAGGCGCATAAATCGCTGAACTATGCGGCCACGCATGACGTTCTGACCGGGCTGGCCAACCGCCGCGCGCTGAACAGCTATATGAGCCGTGTCGCGCGTGGTTCCGATGAAGGAGATGTCGGGATCTGCCTTCTGAAGATCGATCTCGATTTTTTCAAATCCGTCAATGACACCCTGGGGCACGCCGCCGGAGACGAAGTGCTGGTCAAGGTCGCGCGACTGCTGCGCAAACATGCGCAGGCAGAGGATTTCATCGCCCGGATCGGCGGTGACGAGTTTGTCATCGTGGTGACCTCCCGCGCGGCCCCGCGGTTTGTCGAGACGGTGGCAGATAACATTGTGAAAGCCATCAGCGCACCGCTTGTCATCAAGGGAAAACCCTGCCGGATCGGTGCGAGTGTCGGCTATACCTTTGCAAGCTCATCGACTGCCACGCAGGACCAGCTTCTGATCGAGGCGGACCTGGCGCTTTACCGCGCCAAACGCGGCGGGCGCGGCCGGGTGTGCCGGTATTCTGACGATATGCGCACGGATATCGAGACGCGTAACATTCTTTTTGACGAAATCCGGCGTGGCTTTGATCAGGAAGAGTTCCGTGCCTATATCCAGCCGCAGGTCTGCACGAGCACCGGTGTGCTGAAGGGGGCTGAGGTTCTGGTGCGGTGGCAGCATCCGGAGCGCGGGATCATTCCGCCCGCGCTGTTCATGGCCGCCGCTGATGAGGCAGGTCTGCTGAACCGAATTGACATGCTGATGCTTGAGGAAGGCCTTGACCTGCTGGAACGTGTGCGGGCGGCGGGTATCGATCTGCCCCGCATATCCTTTAATGCATCGCCCGCCACGCTGCGGGATCCCCATCTGCCGGACCGTATGCTGCAGGCCGTCAGGGCGCGGCATCTGTCGCCGGAAAACCTCGTGCTCGAAGTGCTGGAATCAACCCTGATCGAAAGCGGAGAGGATGTGGCCGTTACAACGGTGAACCGCATCGCGGATGTTGGTTTCGGGGTTTACCTTGACGATTTTGGCACCGGTTACGCTTCTATTTCGACCCTGTCGCACCTGCGTCTCAGCGGGCTCAAACTGGACAGATCGCTGATATCGCCGGTACCCGAGGACCGGGCCGAAAGCATCATCGGTGCACTCGTTGGGCTGACCGGCAAGCTCGATATGAAAATTGTGGCCGAGGGCGTGGAATCGCCGGCTCAGCTCGAGGCGGTACGCGATCTTGGCTGTGAGGTAATGCAGGGTTTCCTGATCGCAGAGCCAATGCCGGAAGAGGCATTCGTACAATGGTATCATGATCGTCACGGTCATGCCGACGCAGAGCAGTCTGCCTGATCAGAGGTTTTCCTGAACTGAAAGCGCGGCGGTGACCGGCACGATGGCAACCCGGCCCGCGCGGTCCTGCAGTGCCCAGACCAGCAGTGCGGATATTGTGTCTTCCCGCAGACGGCCCAGCATCACAACGCCGCCCTCCTGTGAGGCACGGAATGCCGCCTGATCAAGGAACCGGCGGATAACGGCAGGTGTCTGATCCTGCCCGTCAAAGTCACGGAAAACCACTGCAGAAGGCACGCCTGCACGGGCGGCCAGCTTCTGTACCGTGTTCAGGCCCCGGTTCTGCGTCACAAACCCATGACCACTGTCCGCCAGGCTACCGGTGATCTGCTCGCTTGCATCGCGCGTGGTCTGAACGCCGGTGCCTGTGCCTTCAAGCACGCCAACGGCCTCCGGCACGGCATCGAGGGCCGCAGAAAGAGTCACCGCAGCGTCGCTCGCCCGGGCGCCTTCTGGCAAGTTGACCAGGGACAGGACCTCAAATCCTTCCGCACGGTAGGCCGCAGCCCGTTCCGCGGCGTCGGGCAGTGTCGCCTCGACGGCAAAGCTCACCGGGTAGGGAAAACTGCGCAGCGCCGGCAACCCGATGGTGTCAGCGGAGAGATCGGCGCCTGTGTCCATCAAAACGATGGCCATCACAGGTTTTTCATCAGGATTGTCAGCGGGGCGGGCGTATTTCTCGACCGGTTTCAGCACCGCATTCGTCGCAGTTGCCGCCTCCGCAACCTCACCTTCTGCTGCGCCGTCCACATCGGGCGCATCCTGTGTGTCAGTGTCGCCCAGGTTCGGAAGCCGGTTGGTCCGCACTCCGCCGGCGATATTTCCAACCGTACCCTGCAGAACGCCCGGCGTGTCACCCTCGGCAGCTGTTTCACCCTGCGGCAGGGGTGGCCCCGAGGAGGTATCCGCAATTGATGCGGCCTGATCCGGCGCGCCAGAGCCTGCAACAGGGCGGCTCCCGGCGATTTCGACTTCAGGGTCCTCATCCGCACCCGACGTCTCCACTTCTGCCCCCACCGTCACAGGTGCCGGCGTTTGTGCCTCAGCAGGCCGGGTCTGTGCCGCCGGTATCTCTGCCGGCGTGGTATCCGTCGCAGCGATTTCAGTGGTATCCGGTTCTGATGTGCGGTCCGGTGCCACAAAATCCGCCTTTTCATCCGTCGCCGGGTCGGTCAGCGCCGCAAGGCCTGACGCCGTTGTATCTGTTTCAGGGGCGGACGGCTGAACCGGCTCGCCCGAAACATCCGGGCCGGGTGCTGCAAAAGCGGACTGCTGCACCGGTACCTCGGGCGCCTGTGGCTGGGCCGGCAGAGCAGAAATCGACGTCTCATCAGGGGCCGGTGCCGGTTGCGGTGCGGGATCTGCCGGTGCTGCAAACCCGGCAATTTCAGTCTGCACAGACGGGGCCGTACTGCCCGTATCAGGCGCCGCAACAGGGTCATCTGCCATTTCCACGACCGTGTCACTGCCCGTCGGAGCCTGCTGTGTATCTGCAGGCGGGTTCGCTGGTTGTGTGGAGACACTGACCGACGTTTCAGCCGACGGTGCGGACAGACTGCTTGTCTGGCCACCACCCGCCACTGGCGCATCCACTGCCGGCGCCTCAAGCGCGGCGGCGCCCGCGACCGACGCCGGTTTCTCCAGGGCCGAGGCATCCCCTGCCTCCGGAACTGCTGCAGGCGTCATATCATCCGCGCGCAATCCGGCCAGCGTGTCAGGTTCAGGTGCAAGGCTCAGCGGCGTGGTTGCCGCACCCTGTGTTTCCGCCAGAGGTGCCGGTGCCGTTTCCGGCGCGGCCGTCGTCGCGTCCGGCGCCCCGGCAATCTCTGCATCCGCCGCATTTTCCGGCACGATCACGGCGCCGGGTCTTTCTGTGAACACAGACAACAGCACGACCCCGCCGAGGCTGACGCAGCTGCCCCAGAACACTCCTCTGATAAAACCTCTGGCCACCCTCAGCCCGTCCTCTCAGTCTGTCACACCCCGGCGGTGGGTTGTCCCACCTGCCGTCCTGCGGGTTTTCCGGCTCATTCAGGACAGCGCCACCTCTTGACGCAGGCTACCAACCCTGAACATGTGTGCGCTACGTATACCGCGTCTGGGGGGGGCTCCTCCAGTCCTGAAAGTAAAGTTTTGGACATGTTGCTGCTGATCGACAACTACGACAGTTTTACCTACAACCTGGTTCATTATCTGGGCAGCCTTGGTGCAGATATTGTGGTCCGCCGGAATGACGCCCTGGATGTGCAGGAAGCCATGGGGATGAACCCTGCCGGTATTCTGCTGTCACCCGGCCCCTGCGATCCGGATCAGGCGGGAATCTGCCTGGCGGTCACGCAGGCTGCTGCGGAAACCCGGACACCGCTGATGGGGGTTTGTCTGGGTCATCAGACCATCGGCCAGACGTTTGGCGGCAGGGTCGTGCGCGCGGACGAAATCGTGCACGGCAAGATGGGCCACATCACACACACCGGCAAAGGGCTCTTTGCGGGGCTGCCCAGCCCCTTTGACGCCACGCGGTATCATTCGCTGATCGTAGAACGCGCCAGCCTGCCCGCATCGCTGGAAATCACCGCAGAGCTGGAAGACGGCACGATCATGGGCCTGCAGCACCGCGAACTGCCGATCCACGGCGTCCAGTTCCACCCGGAATCGATCCGTTCGGAGCATGGCCACGCGCTGTTGCAGAACTTCCTGAATGAGATGAAGGTTCCGGCATGAGCGACGCTCTCAAACCACTGATTGGTGCCGCGGCAGACGGTCCGCTGACCAAAGCCCAGGCCGAACAGGCCTTTGCCATCCTTTTCGACGGTGAGGCGACGCCCAGCCAGATCGGCGGTCTGCTGATGGCGCTGCGCACCCGCGGCGAGACCGTGGACGAATACGCCGCCGCAGCGGCCGTGATGCGCGGCAAATGCAATGAGGTAAAGGCACCTGCGGGCGCAATGGACATCGTGGGCACGGGCGGCGATGGCAAGGGCACGCTGAATATCTCCACTGCCACGGCCTTCGTTGTTGCTGGCGCAGGCGTTGTGGTGGCCAAACACGGCAACCGCAATCTCAGTTCGAAGTCCGGAGCGGCGGATGCGCTGACCCAGATGGGCATCAACGTGATGGTTGGCCCGCCTGTGGTCGAAAAGGCGCTGAAGGAAGCCGGGATCGGCTTTATGATGGCACCGATGCATCACCCGGCGATCGCCCATGTGATGCCGACGCGTGCTGAACTGGGCACGCGCACGATTTTCAACATTCTCGGGCCGCTGACCAATCCGGCGGGCGTGAAACGGCAGCTGACAGGCGCGTTTTCCCGCGACCTGATCCGCCCGATGGCCGAAACGCTGGGCGCTCTGGGTTCTGAGAAGGCCTGGCTGGTGCATGGCTCGGACGGTACGGATGAGCTGACGATTACCGGGATCAGCTGGGTTTCTGCGCTGAACCCCGACGGGACCGTCACCGATATGGAGCTGCATCCCGAAGAAGCAGGCCTGCCCGTGCATCCGTTTGAGGCCATCGTCGGCGGCACGCCCGAAGAAAACGCGCGTCATTTCAAGGCTCTGCTGGCCGGCGAGGCCTCTGCCTACCGCGATGCGGTTCTGCTGAACGCGGCAGCAGCACTTGTGGTTGCGGATGCCGCGCCGGATCTGAAGGCAGGCGTCGCTATGGCGGCGACATCTATCGACAGCGGGGCGGCCGCCGGATGCATTGATGCCGTGGCCCGGATCACGCAGGCGGCGTGACGGGCTTCGATCTCAGCCGCCTCGGCGCCTGGGCAGAGCTGGAATTTTTCCGCACAGAACTGCCGCGCATCACAGCGGAGCTTGACGCAGACCCGCGTGACGTTCTGCCCCCCCGCCATCAGGTCTTTGCCGCCCTCGAGCGTACCCCGCCCGAAACGACGCGGGTCGTCATTCTGGGTCAGGACCCCTACCCGACACCCGGGCATGCCCACGGTCTCGCGTTTTCGGCAGAGGCGGATGTGCATCCCTTGCCCCGGTCGCTTGGTAATATTTTCAAAGAACTGGAGGCTGACATCGGCGCACGTCCGGCCAATGCGGATCTGAGGTCCTGGGCGGATCAGGGGGTTTTGCTGTTGAACACCTGCCTCACGGTGCCGGCCGGCAACGCGGGCGGGCACGCGAAACTCGGCTGGCAGGACCTGACGGCTCAGGTGATTGACCGTCTGAGCGATGCACCCCGGGCCTGGCTGCTGTGGGGCGCGCATGCCCACAAGGCTGCAGCCACAGTTGATGCGGCGCAAAACCTGAAAATCATGACGGCGCATCCCTCTCCGCTCTCTGCACGGCGCGGTTTTTTCGGCTCGCGGCCCTTTTCCCGCACCAATGCGTGGTTGCAGGCACAGGGTCATCGCGCCATAAACTGGGCCAACACGCCGGAGGCTCCATGACAGATACCATCCTCGATAAGATCAAAGCCTACAAGCTCGAAGAGGTCGCAGCAGACAAGGCCGCCAAACCGATGGCCGAGGTCGAGGCCGAGGCCCGCGCGGCCGGTCCGGTGCGCCCCTTTGCCGACAACCTGCACCAGGCCTCCATTTCGGGATACGGCCTGATTGCCGAGATCAAGAAAGCCAGCCCGTCCAAAGGCCTGATCCGCGCGGATTTTGACCCCGCGGCCCTGGCGCAGGCCTATGCAGAAGGCGGTGCCACCTGTCTGTCGGTGCTGACCGATACGCCCAGCTTTCAGGGGGCCAAGGAATTCCTGGTTGAAGCGCGGGCCGCCTGCGATCTGCCGGTCCTGCGCAAGGATTTCATGTATGACACCTATCAGGTGGCCGAGGCGCGCGCGATGGGGGCTGACTGCATTCTGATCATCATGGCCTCGGTCAGCGACGCCCAGGCCGATGAGCTGGAAGATGCGGCGATGTACTGGGGCATGGATGTGCTGCTGGAAGTGCACGATGCGGCCGAACTGGAACGGGCCAGCCGTCTCAAAAGCCGTCTGATGGGGATCAACAACCGCAATCTCAAGACATTCGAGACCACGCTGGACACCACGCGGACTTTGTCGCGCAATGTGCCCGCCGACCGTCTGATCGTCGCCGAATCCGGTCTCAGCACCCCTGCGGACCTGGCTGATATGGCGCGATATGGCGCACGTATTTTCCTGATCGGCGAGAGCCTGATGCGGCAGGACGATGTTGAGACAGCCACGCGGAACCTGCTGGCGTCACCGGTCACGCCCGGGGGCATGTAGGATGACGGGTAAACTCACGCATTTCGACGCGCAGGGCGATGCACATATGGTTGACGTCAGCGAAAAGGCGGTCACGGACCGGATCGCCGTTGCTGCAAGCTACATCAGGATGCTGCCGGAAACCTTTGATATCATTCAGCAAGGACGCGCAAAGAAGGGTGATGTTCTGGGTGTTGCGCGCCTCGCTGGCATCATGGCGGCCAAGCGTACGGCAGACCTGATCCCGCTGTGCCATCCGCTGCCGATCACCAAAGTTGCGGTAGATCTGACACCAGATCCGGACCTGCCCGGATACCAGATCGAGGCCACCGTGCGCACTACCGGCCAGACGGGCGTCGAGATGGAAGCGCTGACCGCGGCCTCTGTCGCGGCCCTGACCGTCTATGACATGGCGAAAGCCGTGGACAAAGGCATGGAGATCGGCGGCGCGCGTGTTCTGCTCAAGGACGGCGGCAAATCCGGACGATACGAGGCCACATGATCAGCGTTGCCGAAGCGCTTGACGCGCTTTTTGCGCTGACCGGTCCCATGGAGACGGAAACCGTCCCGCTGCGCGAGGCAGCAGGACGTGTGCTCGCCCGCGATGTTGCCGCCGCGCGCACGCAGCCGCCTTTTGCGGCCTCGTCCATGGATGGCTACGCGCTGCGGAGCGTTGAGGTCGAAGCGGATGCCATGTTCCGCGTGATCGGCGAAGCCGCAGCGGGGCATAGCTTTGACGGCACCGTCGGGCCGGGTCAGTGCACACGTATTTTCACCGGCGCTCCGGTACCGGATGGTGCGGATTTTGTTGTTATTCAGGAAGATGTTACGCGACGCGGTGACCTGATCACGCTGGGACGCGACATCGCAAACAAGGACAATATCCGCCCGGCGGGTGGCGATTTCAGCGCGGGCGATGCCATGACAGCACCCCGCCGGCTGGGGCCTGCGGATGTCGCGCTGCTGGCCGCGATGAATATCGCCACGGTGCCGGTGTTCCGCAAACCATCCGTGGCGCTGGTTGCGACCGGCGACGAGCTGGTCATGCCCGGCGAAACGCCCGGACCGGATCAGATTATCGCCTCCAACACGTTTGGCCTCGCCGCTCAGCTGGAAGCGCTGGGAGCCGTTCCGCGGCTGATGCCAATTGCCCGCGATACGGAAAGCTCGCTGAAAACCGTGCTGTCGCTGGCGGCCGATGCCGATCTGATCATCACCATCGGTGGGGCCTCGGTGGGGGATCACGACCTTGTGGCCGGCGTGGCCGCAGACATGGGTATGGAGCAGTCGTTCTACAAAGTTGCCATGCGCCCGGGCAAACCGCTGATGGCCGGCAGGCTGGGCGGCGTGCCGATGATCGGACTGCCGGGCAACCCGGTGTCCGCGCTCGTGTGCGGCACGGTTTTTGTGGCCCCCGTCGTGCAGGCCATGCTGGGGCTGCCATGCGCACCGGCCCGGCGGATGACGATCCCGCTTGCCACAGACATGGACGCGAACGGCCCGCGCGAACACTACATGCGGGCGCGGCTGGGGCCCGACGGTCTGGAACCTTTCGGGCGTCAGGACAGTTCGCTGCTGACGGTTCTTGCCGGTGCTGATGCGTTGCTGGTACGGCCGCCTCACGACCCCGCCCGCAACCGGGGCGAGAGCGTGGAATACATCCCGCTCTGAGCGGCAGTTGACACAAAACGTGAACAAGACTAGAACAAATCCACATATTGTGGCGAAGGGACAGGACATGCTCACGAAGAAGCAACTGGATTTGCTGGACTTTATCAACAGGCGACTGCAGCGGGACGGTGTTCCGCCGAGCTTTGACGAAATGAAAGAAGCGCTGGACCTGCGCTCCAAGTCGGGCATCCACCGCCTGATCACGGCGCTGGAAGAACGTGGCTTCATCCGGCGTCTGGCGCACCGGGCGCGGGCCATCGAAATTGTTAAACTGCCGGAATCCCTTGGCGGCGCACCACAGGGTGGCTTCACGCCCCGTGTGATTGACGGCGACCGTCCGGACGGACCGCCCCCATCCGGCGCACAACCGGTGAGCGGCGTACATGCAACCGAACTGCCCCTGATGGGCCGTATTGCTGCGGGCGTGCCGATTGAGGCGATCAGTCAGCAGTCGGCCAGCGTTGCTGTGCCCGGCGGCATGATCAGCGGTCAGGGCGAGCATTATGCGCTTGAAGTGCGCGGCGACTCCATGATCGAGGCCGGGATCAATGACGGCGACGTTGTTGTCATCCGGGAAACCTCGGTCGCGGACAATGGTGACATCGTGGTGGCACTGGTCGAGGATCACGAGGCGACGCTCAAGCGCTTTATGCGCAAGGGAAATACAATTGCCCTGGAGGCAGCTAACCCGGCCTATGAAACCCGCGTTTTCAGCGAAGACAGGGTCAAGGTTCAGGGCAAGCTTGTGGGCCTGATCCGCACTTACTGAAACAACCCGGGCGGGGTCAGCCCCGCCTTGGGCGGGCTTAGCCCCGCCCCTCTTTCCACTGAGTCCACAGGCGGCTCCCGGTGGTATCGCGCACCGAGACGAGCCGGAACCCGTCACCATTCGGCACAAGCGCCACCGCGCCCGTATTGCGCAGGCGGGACGGATCAAAGACATCACAGTCGACATCGGTCAGGGGCAGATCGTGGTTTGCCACGACAATCTGGTCCGCGTCACAGCCAGAAAACGCCTCCGCTGCTTTTTTGCCCGAAAGATGGATGACCGAGATGCCGCCCGGCAGCAGGCCCGCGCCCCCTTCCGGCCAGCGGCTTGCTGCTGTTTCCTGATCCACTGGCGCGCCATCGTTCTCCAGCCAGTTGCTCGCAATGAACCCCGCGCCACGTGGTTTGCTCAGCGCCCGGCCGTCGGGCGTCATCACCCCCACCAGCGTGCCATTCTCAGCAATCAGGCCCACGGGGCGGTCCGCCTGAACCCAGAGGGTGAACGCCAGCACAACGGGTGCTGCCCCAAGAGACCGCAGACGCCCCTGCCAGATGATCATGAACAGAAACCCCAGCGCAATCATCGGCAGCACCGCGTTTCCGGGGCCCGGCACAAAGGAGCGCGCGCCGTCGAGACCGGCCACAAATGTGCCGACCGACAGGATCCACTGCAGCCCGAGCCCCATGATCCACAGGCCAATCCAGTCGAGGCCAAAGGGGGCCAGTATACCCGCCAGCACCGCCGCCGGCACGACCACCGATCCCATGACTGGCACAGACAGCAGATTGGCCATCAGCCCGTAGTGGGACACAGCATTGAAGTGGGCGGCCCCGATGGGAGCCGTCGCCAGTCCCGCAATTCCGGATGACAAAAGCACGGCCGTGACCGGCATCAGCCACTTCGGGCCAGTCGAAATCCGGTGATCCCGCATATAGCCGAAGACGGCCACCAGGGCAGTTGTGGCGGCAAAGGACATCTGAAACCCCGGCCCCAGCAGGGCCTCGGGCCGCAGGATCAGAACAATGGTTGCGGCAATGGCGACGCCCCGCAGGCTGATGGCACGCCGGTTAAACAGCACCGCCGTCAGGGCCACGGCAACCATGATAAAAGCGCGTTCGGTCGCCACGTTGCCCCCCGACAGCGCCAGATACACCGTGGCCGCCATCAGGGCACCAACAGCGGCGGCTTTCTTGGCCGGGATGCGCAGGGCCAGTGGCGGGATCAGGGCGATGATCACCCGCAAAAGCGCGAAGACAAAGCCGCTCAGAAGGCCCATGTGCAGACCGGAAATGGCCAGAAGATGTGCGAGGTTACTGGCGCGCAGATCCTCCAGCGCCTGCTGGCTGATCCCGGAACGCGCGCCGGTTGTGACCGCCACGGCGACACCGCCGACGTCCCCGGGCAGGACCTCCATTACCCGCGCGGATGCGGCCATACGCATCCGGAACACCGCCAGCCCTGCGGCCCCTTCGCTGGCCGGCGCGATGGCCAGAACCGGCACGCGGGTATAGCCCACCCCGCCCAGCCGCCCGAACCAGGCATGGCGCTGGAAATCGAACCCGCCGGGTTCAACCGGACCGCCCGGTGGCGAGACATGGGCCGTGGTCATGACCCGCAGACCGGGCGCAGGATCAACACTGGCGCTCTGGTCTCCGTGCAACGAGATACGTACGCGCGCCGGTGTGCGTGCAGGCGATATCCGCTCCATCACGACCTGGTCCAGCGTCAGGCGCAGTGCATCAGAGCTGCTGCGGTCGATATTCACAATCCGCCCCTCTACGGGGCCGTAATAGCGCCAGCCCAGCACGGGGCCCGCCACATCATGCGCGCGTTCTGCCGCCAGAAGAAACCCACCGCAGGTCAGCGCAAGACCAACGGCCAGCGGCCCCCACGCCTCGCCCAGCAGACGCGCCAGGAACAGCAGCGCAAGCCCCGCGCCGGCAACCCCCGCCAGAAAGGTCATCGACGGTTCAAAACGCAAAGAAAAATAACAGCCAATGCCCACGGCCAGCAGAACGGGCACCCATTCAAACAGATGGCCGCGCTGGATCAGAAGGACAGTTCTCATGGCCTGCACGCAGCACCTCCTTGCCCCCGGACACTGCACTGGATAGACACGTAGGACAGAGTTATCCCCCCATGGTTACTGAAAGGTAAACGCGCCTTATGTCCGCTCCGGTCGTCACACGCTTCGCCCCATCGCCGACAGGCTTTCTGCATATCGGTGGTGCCCGCACGGCGCTCTTTAACTGGCTTTACGCGCGCGGACGCGGCGGGAAATTCCTGCTGCGGATCGAGGACACAGACCGCGCCCGCTCAACGCCCGAGGCCACCGAAGCGATCCTGGAGGGCATGGCGTGGCTGGGCCTTGATCATGACGGTGACATTGTCAGTCAGTTTGAAAACGCGCCCCGGCACGCCGCGGTGGCACAGGAACTGCTGGCCGCTGGCAAGGCCTATAAATGCTTCTCAACGCCCGAAGAGATTGCAGCCTTCCGTGATGCCGCGCGTGAGAAAGGGGAAAACACCCTTTTTCGGTCGCCCTGGCGGCACGCAGACCCGGCCACGCACCCGGATGCACCCTTTGTGATCCGCATCCGCGCACCGCAATCTGGCCAGACAGTGATCCGCGATCAGGTTCAGGGCGATGTCACCATCGACAACGTCCAGCTTGATGACATGATCCTGTTACGCTCGGATGGCACACCCGTCTACATGCTGGCTGTTGTTGTCGATGACCATGATATGGGCGTAACCCACGTGATCCGCGGGGATGACCACCTGAACAACGCCGCGCGCCAGATGATGATCTATGAAGCGATGGGCTGGGACGTGCCCGTGTGGGCGCATATTCCGCTGATCCACGGCCCGGATGGCAAAAAACTGAGCAAACGGCACGGGGCGCTTGGCGCACAGGAATACCAGGCGATGGGCTATCCGGCAGCTGGCATGCGCAACTATCTCGCGCGTCTGGGCTGGAGCCACGGTGACGACGAATTCTTTTCGGACGCGCAGGCGCGCGAATGGTTTGATCTCAGCGGGATCGGCAAAAGCCCCGCGCGGCTGGACTTCAAAAAGCTCGAAAACCTCTGCGGTCAGCATATTGCAGCGGCAGAGGATGCCGCGCTGCAGCGCGAACTGGTAGCTTTCCTTGCGGTAGCCCACCAGCCTGAGTTGAACCCGGATCAGGCCGAATTGCTGGGTCGCGCCATGTATTGCGTCAAGGAACGGGCCAAAACATTCCCTGAACTCCTTGATAAAGCTTACTTTGCGTTAACTTCACGTCCGATCACGCCGGATGAGAAGGCCGCGAAAAATCTCGATTCAGTATCCCGTGGTATACTGGGAGAATTGACGCCGCAGCTGCAAAATGCTAGCTGGAGCAGAGAAAATCTGGAAGCGGTTCTGAACGCCTTCGCAGAAGCACGGGAAACCAAATTCGGCAAGCTGGCCGGTCCCCTGCGCGCTGCACTCGCGGGACGCGCCGTCACTCCATCGGTTTTCGATATGATGCTGGTGCTCGGTCAGGAAGAGACCCTTGCACGGCTGACCGATGCCGCTGAACAGGCCGCAGGGTAGCCCCCCGCAAGCAAGCGCGCAGATGAATACGGCAGGACGCGGGACCGCTGCGTTTCTGACCCTACGGCGGGTCCCCCGCCCCCAGACTGGAAGGACGACAGATGGCCGAAAGCACAAAATCCGCAAAGCTGACCATTGATGGCAAGGAGTACGATCTTCCGATCTTTTCTCCGAGCGCCGGCCCTGACGTTCTCGATATCCGTAAACTCTATGCCCAGGCCGGTGTTTTTACCTACGATCCGGGCTTTACCTCGACTGCCAGCTGCGACAGCACCATCACCTTCATCGACGGTGGCGAAGGCGAACTGCTGCACCGTGGCTATCCGATCGACCAGCTGGCCGGCAAATCGCATTACCTCGAGGTCTGCTACCTGCTGCTTTACGGCGAGCTCCCCTCGCCCGCGCAGCTTGAGGATTTTGAAAGCCGTGTGACGAACCACACGATGCTGCACGAGCAGATGATGAATTTCTTCCGCGGTTTCCGCCGGGATGCGCACCCCATGGCCGTTATGGTCGGCGTTGTGGGCGCGATGTCTGCTTTCTATCACGACAGCACCGACATCAGTGATCCCTGGCAGCGCGAAGTTGCCTCGATCCGCCTGATCGCGAAAATGCCGACAATTGCCGCGATGGCGTATAAATACACCATCGGTCAGCCGTTTGTGTATCCGCGCAACGATCTGGATTATGCGTCGAACTTCCTGCGTATGTGCTTTGCCGTGCCGGCCGAGGACTATGAGGTCAACCCGATCCTGAGCCGCGCGATGGACCGGATCTTTACGCTGCATGCCGACCACGAGCAGAACGCCTCGACCTCGACAGTACGGCTGGCATCCTCTTCGGGCGCGAACCCGTTTGCCTGTATTGCGGCGGGCATCGCCTGTCTCTGGGGCCCGGCACACGGTGGCGCCAACCAGGCCTGTCTGGAGATGCTGAACGAAATCGGCACGCCGGACCGTATCCCGGAATTCATCGCCCGCGCCAAGGACAAGAACGATCCGTTCCGTCTGATGGGCTTTGGCCACCGCGTCTACAAGAACTTTGACCCGCGCGCCAAGGTGATGAAGGAAAGTGCCGACGAGGTGCTGGAACTGCTGGGCGTTGAAAACAACCCGATCCTGCAGGTCGCGAAAGAGCTCGAAGCCGCGGCCCTGGCGGACCCCTACTTCGCGGACAAAAAGCTTTTCCCGAATGTAGACTTCTACTCCGGCATCATTCTGGAAGCGATGGGCTTCCCGACATCCATGTTCACACCGATCTTCGCGCTTGCCCGCACCGTTGGCTGGATCTCGCAGTGGAAAGAGCAGATCAGCGACCCGCAGCTCAAGATCGGACGTCCGCGCCAGCTCTATCAGGGCGAGCTGACACGCAATTACACGGACATCGAAAACCGCTGATCCCTGCCTCGGTTTCAGACGATCAGACGGGCTGCCAGCCGGCGGCCCGTTTTGCTTTTCAGGACCGAATCGCAGGTGGGCGCCACCAGCCTCGTGCGGCGGTGTGCAGCGCTACTGTAAACCAACCGCAGCGTGAAAAATGGCAGGAATATGTCATTGTTTCTGGTCCCGATCCAATACCCCCAATTTCTTGACCGGCCCGTCACGCGATGAATAAATGAGACTGTCCCGGGCAGATTATTCCCGGGGTGGTTGTGCAACAGACGTTGCCGGGACGCGCTTTTCCGCGCTGACCGCTGAGGGGGCAGCCTTTTGTCAGTAAACCGGGCGTCCGCGCGACAGCCCGGCGGTATGGAAAAGAGTAACGTTATGCCACAGGCACACGCCCGTATGTCCGTCAGCGGATCAGGTCTCGCCCGTCAGATGCCCATTGCAGCCGGCTCGGTTCCCGGACCCGAAGGCGCATTGCTGCACGATGATGACGCGGAACAGGACCGGGTAGCGGTCGTGTATGACCATGGCGAAACACCGCCCTGCATCACCGTCACTGATGCCGGTTCCGGTGTCCAGACCGTGCTCGCCAATGGCGTGGCCGTTGCGGTGGTCGCACGCGCCGAAGGCCCGAAGATCACCGCGGATGACGTGTTGCTGGTGGAGCGGTTCGTCAACGCGCGCGCGTGAGACCGGCGCTCACCGGCCCTCAAATTTCGCTGCACGTTTTTCGGTGAAGGCCAGAACGCCCTCTTTGAAGTCACGCGACCGGCCGCAATTGCCCTGCTGACGCGCTTCCAGCGCAAGCTGGTCTTCAAAGCTGTTGTCCCAGCTGCCCCGTATCACCTTTTTGATCGCGGCATAGGCTGCCGTGGGCCCCTCAGCCAGATAGGCCGCGCGGGACTTCCAGGTCTCTTCAAACGCATCATCGGCGACCGCTTCCCAGATCATGCCCCAGTCATCCGCCTGCCGGGCGCTGATGCGATCCGCAAAAAGCGCGGCCCCCATGGCTTTCGCACCGCCCATCGTGCGCGGCAGCACCCAGGTGCCACCCGCGTCCGGGATCAGGCCAATGCGGGAAAACGCCTGCAGGAAATAGGCGCTTTCGGTGGCGATCACCACATCTGCGGCAAGTGCCAGGTTGGCTCCTGCCCCGGCGGCCGCGCCATTGACAGCCGCAATTGTCGGCACCGGACATTCCGTGATTGCCCGCAGCATCGGTGCATATTCATCGCGCAGGGTCCGTTCCAGGTCGATGCTGTCTGCCCCGACCCGGTCGCCTAGATCCTGGCCAGAGCAGAACGCCCGGCCCGCACCTGTCAGGACCACGACGCGCGCACGCTTGCCCGCCTCCGTCACGGCATAGGCCACTTCGGCACGCATCTGTGTGGTCAGCGCATTCATTCTGTCGGGCCGGTTCAGCGTGATCGTCGCCACGCCCGATTGCTCTGTGCAGATGAGCGTCTGATAGTCCATGTGGTGCCCTTTCCTGACCCGCCGCAGCCCCGCGGGCCGCGCTTCAGGCACTTCATACCAAACTGATCAGTTCAGAAAAGAGGTACAATGCGTCAGTCGCGCATGATTTCCCGCAAACGCGCCTGTTCGTCCTCACTCAGTGCGGCCTCCTGGGGTGCCGCGGCCCCGGCACGCCCGCGCAGATAGACGAACCCGAGCCCCAGTGCCGTGAGCAGCATCAGCGGCCCCGCCGCATAAAGCAGCCAGTTGGCGCCCGTCACCGTCGGCTGAAACAGGACATATTCGCCATAACGCGCCACGACGAAATCCACTACCTGCGCATCCGTATCCCCTTCGACCAGACGTTCACGCACCAGGAGCCGCAGATCCCGCGCGACATTGGCGTGGCTCTCATCGATGCTCTCATTCTGGCAGACCGGGCAGCGCAGACCTTTGGATATCTCCCGTGCGCGTTCCTCAAGCACAGGATTGTCCAGCACTTCGTCGGGCTGCACCGCCAGCGCCGCGCCCGAAAGACCCGGCAGCAACAGCAGCACCACGAGCAAAACGCGTATCATTCTGCAGGTACTCCGCTGGGTGTTTTGCGCGCGCCTGCGGCAACGCGGAAACGGCGGTCAGAGAGGCTCAGGAACCCACCCAGCGCCATAAGACCACTGCCGATCCAGATCCAGTTGGTAAGCGGCTTGATATAGGTGCGCACAGCCCAGCCGCCCTGCGCCTGTTCGTCGCCGATCACCACATAAACGTCCCGCACCAGATCATAATCAATCGCAGCCTCAGTCGTCGGCATCTGCGCCACAGGATAGATCCGTTTTTCAGGCGTCAGTTCCGCGATATCACGACCATTCTGCGACAGCGTGACGAACCCCATAGTCGACAGGTAATTCGGCCCTTCGATCTGGCGCACGTCGTTCAGCGTCAGCGTGTAGCTTCCCACTGCAAAGGGTTCGCCGATCTGCGCCACGCGAATGTCTTCCTGTTTCCAGGCGGTCAGTCCCGCGACCCCCATCATCGTGAAGCCAAGCCCCGCGTGTGCGATCATCTTGCCCCAGTCGGCCCGTGGCAGCCGCCACAGCCGCTCCCAGCGATCAGGACCGCGACCCGCGCGCTGAACCAGATCAACGACGGTGCCCATGACCACCCAGGCAGCAAGGAACATACCGATGGGACCGATCAGGCTGCGCCCTGTCTGCATGGCCCAGGCCAGACCACCGATGGCCAGCGCCAGAATGAACACCAGTTTCAGCGGACGCGCCGTGCGCAGCACCCGAGCGCGCTTCCATGGCATCGCCGATCCGATAGGCAGGATAAGCCCCAGCACGATCATAAAGGGCGTGAAGGCCATGTTAAAAAAGGGCGGGCCCACGCTGAGCTTGCGGTCAAAGAACATCTCGGCCACCAGCGGCCACATGGTGCCCACGAAGACGACGAAACAGGACACGGCCAGCAGGATGTTGTTGGCAAGGAGTGCACTTTCCCGGCTGACGAGACTGAAAATGCCACGCGCCTCCATCGCCCCCGCCCGGAGCGCGAACAGGATCAGCGCGCCCCCCATGAAAAAGGCCATGATCATCAGGATGAACACACCCCGTTCGGGATCGTTCGCAAAGGCGTGCACAGATGTCAGCAGGCCGGACCGCACAATGAACGTACCGATCAGCGAAAAGCCAAAGGCGAGGATGGCGAGCAGGATCGTCCAGCTTTTGAGGCTTTCGCGTTTTTCAACGACAATCGCCGAGTGCAAAAGTGCGGCGGCCAGCAGCCATGGCATGAAGGACGCATTCTCAACCGGGTCCCAGAACCAGAACCCACCCCAGCCGAGTTCATAATAAGCCCACCAGGACCCCAGCGCGATGCCGATGGTCAGAAAGACCCAGGCCGCCAGCGTCCAGGGGCGCACCCAGCGGCCCCAGGCCGCATCAACGCGTCCTTCGATCAGCGCCGCCACCGCAAAGCTGAACGCCATGCTGAGACCAACGTATCCGAGGTACAGAAAAGGTGGATGGAACGCGAGACCAGGATCCTGCAGCAGCGGGTTCAGGTCCTGGCCGTCAAAAGGCGGCACGGCCATCCGCAGAAACGGGTTCGAGGTGAAGATAATAAAGGCAAAGAACGCCACACCGATGGCCGCCTGAACCGCCAGAACGCGGGCGCGCAGCGTGGGCGGCAGGTTGCCCCCGAACCAGGCCGCCATCGCCCCGAACAGGGTCACGATCAGCACCCACAGCAGCATAGACCCTTCATGGTTGCCCCACGTCCCGCTGATTTTATAGAGCATCGGCTTGGCCGAATGGCTGTTCAGCACAACGAGCCTGAGACTGAAATCAGACGTGATGAACGCCCACATCAGTGCGGCAAAAGCGAAAGCAGTCAGCAGAAACTGGATGTTTGCCGCCGGTTCTGCGACCGCCATCCACGACGGCCAGCGCTTGTGCGCGCCGACCAGTGGCACCACGGTCTGTACGATAGCGACCAGAAAGGCCAGCAACAGGGCGAAATGTCCGAATTCTGTGATCATGGGACAGAGTATAATCTCCGCCCCGGCTCCGTCCAATGCGAAAGCGCCGGATCAGATGATCACTTTGTCGCGGGTGGCACTGTTGTTTTCCATTCGTTCAGCGCCGCATTCGGTTCAGGTTGCAGTGCGGCGAGGCCCAGCCGGCTGTCCGGACCGGTATCAGCCACGCCGGGTGTGTCAGCTGTCAGCGCGCGCAGGGCGGCGATATTCTGGATCACCTGAGGTGCCCGCGCCACGGTTTGCGCAATAGAACGCTGAAACTGCTGGCTTTTCACCTGATGGCGTGCACCGAAGTAAAAGGAAACGATGACACCCAGCAACCACCAGAGTGGTTCGGGCACGAGAGCGATGCCCTGCATCCGTGCGGCGAACCAGGCCGGATCCGCCATCGCGGCGATAAAAAGGCCCAGTGTTCCCAGTGCCAGAGCCGGACGCGGAAGCCGGTTCACACCATCCATGATCCGGTCAAAGAGCCCATCGCGCCGGGTTTCAAACTCGGCCGCGTATTGCTTGAGCGACTCGATGCGCAGCTCCTGATCGCGCATGGCATCTTCTTCTGCATTCTCGCGGAACACTTCAACTGTGTCTTTTAACACATTGCGACCGCCACCAAAAATGGTATTCAGAATTCCTGTGATCAGCCCCATGCCGAAATCCTTTCCCTGAATTGCTGCTCTGTAAGGTGATAACGCGGCGCAATGAATTCCTCAGCCCTGCGTATCCAGCCACCCTTTCCGCCCGCTCGGGTCCGCGCGTATTTTCGGCTTGCTGCGCGCCGGTCGGCGATGCGGAAATAGTAGTTTCGGCGGGCGATACCGTAAGCGTCAGCCAGATAGTCCGGCGCCTCCATCCAGGCCGCCTGTGCCGCGCCAATAGTCTTGGAACCCAGAACACCATCCACCACGAGATCATGCCCCATATCCCGCAGCAATCGCTGCAGAATCCGGACGGCGTTGCCGCCCGCGTTGACGTACATATCGAAAACAGTGGCATGAAGCGGCTGCGGCAGCTTCTCGATAAGCGGTTTACGGAAGTAGTGTTTTTCAAATATTTCAACGGCCTGCTCCTTGGTCAGAGCACGCACATCCGTGACGTTCACCGACCCGTCGCGGTTCAGGTCAAGCCCAAGACGCCGCATAGTATGAATGGTTACGCCGAAATTTGTGGCTCCGCCCGGATCGTCCGGATCGTTCACAAAGCCACCTTCGCGCGCCACAATCTCAGTGGCGATCTGCCTGACGGTCTGCATCGCTGTCCCCTTCGCGCATGTATCGTTGCGCAGGAGAATGCGTCAGGTCCGTTAATTTACGTTGATACCACCGTGACGGTGCTAGCTGTCAGCGCCCTTGTAAACACCCTGTTCCTTAAGGGCGTCCACGACCTCCTTAGGCATGTAGGTCTCATCGTGTTTTGCAAGTATTTCTGAGGCTTCAAAGACGCCGTTGATGTACCTTCCGGTTCCGACCATGCCCTGGTTTTCCTCAAAAAGATCAGGCAGAACACCTGTATAGGTCACCGGGACGACAGCGCCGCCGTCGGTAACACTGAACCGGATTGTCTCGCCCTGGCCCCGCTTCAGCGAGCCTTCTTCGACCAGCCCACCGATGCGGAACACCTCTTCCGGTCCCGGAGGTTCAGCCAGAACCTGGCTGGGCGCGCGGAAGAAGTTGATACCGTCCCGCATGGCATATCCAATCAGGACGGTCGACAGAACAAGCGCCACCGCAGCAACGGCAACAACCTGGATACGACGTTGTTTCTTCAGGCTTTTCATGTCACCTCATGGGAACAGCGGGGCCATCATCAGCCCTTCGGTCTCCTCAATACCTAACATCAGGTTGGCGTTTTGCAACGCCTGGCCACTGCTACCTTTTGTCAGGTTATCCAGCGCCGCCACAATGATCGTCCGGCCCGGAATTCTGTCAGCGACAACTCCGATATGACAGAAGTTGGATCCGCGGATGTGACGCGTGCCGGGCGCTTCGCCCATAGGCAAGAGTTCGATGAAAACTTCACTGGAATAGGCGTTTTCCAACGCGTTATAAACGGCTTGCGGATCACCCTTAACGTAAGCGGTAGCCAGAATACCACGGTTTGCGGGGATCAGATGTGGCGTGAACTGAATTCTGACAGGCCTGCCTGCCACATCCGAAAACTCCTGATCGAATTCACCAAGATGGCGATGGGTCCCACCCACTGCATAGGCATTGTAGCCTTCCGACAGTTCCGCATGCAGCAGGTTCTCTTTCAGGCTGCGCCCGGCGCCCGACACGGCACACTTCAGATCGAGCACAATCTCATCGAGATCAATCACTCCTGCCTGGATCAACGGCCGCAGCATGTACTGGCCAGTGGCTGCATTGCACCCCGTTCCCGCAACAAGACGCGCCTTCCGGATCTCTTCCCGGTAGAACTCGGTCAGGCCGTAGACTGCTTCCTTCTGGATCTCGGTTGCTGCGTGGTCGTTCCCATACCATTGCTTGTAAGCGGCAGGATCCCGAAGCCGGAAATCGGCGCTGAGATCCACGATACGCAGCGTTTCCGGCAGACGGGAGATCACTTCCTGACTGGTTTTATGCGGCAGGGCACAAAAACAGAGATCTATGTTTGCAAAGTCGATCTCATCAATTTGCAAAAGCGCGGGCAGTTCAAGGTGCCGCAGATGTGGGAAGACCTGCGCAATTGTCTGCCCTGCTTTGGAGTTTGCCCCCAACGCTTTGATTTCCATGGATGAATGGCCGGCGATCAGCCGGATGAGCTCGGCACCGGTGTAACCGGATGCGCCAAGAATAGCGATTGAATACGTCATGAGTTGGTCCGTAGTAGAGAAAAGATCAGGCTGCCTGGAACGTGATCTGTCGTCGGAGGAACTGTGTTGCGCGGTCACTGACCCGGGCAGGATCACCTGTTGTCAGGAAAGAGGCCGTACCGCTGCCCAGCATATCAGGATGCCGGTCCAGGTAGTCCGCCAGACTGTCAGCAACCAGCGACGCCTGACTGAACACCCGCACGTCCTCTCCCAGGGCGGACTGAAAATAATCCTGCATCAGGGGATAATGCGTACAGCCAAGAATTGCCGCATCCGGATCCGGCATTTTCCGTTTCAAAGCATCGACATGGCTGCGCACCAGCGCTTCCGCCAGGATCATATCGCCATCTTCGATGGCATCGACCACCCCCCCGCAGGACTGCGCCTCAACATCCACGCCGATCGCCCGGAAGGCCAGTTCACGCTGAAAGGCGCGACTGGCCACTGTTGCCGGTGTTGCAAATAGAGCCACATGCCGCACGGCGACCTCGCGTGGGGGCGAATTATCGCCCCACTGGCGTTCGGTCAGCGCCTCGATCAGAGGCACAAACACCCCCAGAACCCGCCTGTCCGACGGGACCCAGCTTTCCTGCATGCGCCTCAGTGCGGCCGCCGATGCGGTGTTGCAGGCCAGAACCACGAGGTTGCACCCCGCATCAAAGAGCCGCTGCACCGCCGAACAGGTCAGTTCGTAGATATCATCCGCCGTGCGGACCCCGTACGGGGCATGCGCGCTGTCAGCCAGATAAACGACCGGCAGATCCGGCATACGCTGGTTCACGGCATCCCAAACGGTCAGCCCGCCCAGTCCACTGTCAAAAATACCAACCGCCATGGTGCCAATCCCTCAGAGCACCTGCTCAGTTCCGGTGCCGCGCCTTAAATTCATATCCCAGCTCATATTTCTGCGCCGGGTCTGCAGAAAGTCCATACGTGGCTTTTCGCAGGAAATCCATCATCGCTTTACTGTCACGCGACAAAGAGTCAAGCCGCGCAGGGTCAAGCGGGCGGCCGATGGCCACGCGCACAGGCGTATCCACCCGTTTGCCGAACTCCTTGATCAGCAGTCCCATCCGCAGGGTGCTGTGCAGATGGCTGGCAATCTGAAACAGCCGGCTGGTGTGGCCGTCGAAATACATTGGCACCACCGTTGCCTGCGATTTCGCCACCATACGTGCCGTGAAACTTCGCCAGCCCGGGTCCATTGGCTTTGAAAACGGGCGGGCCGCAGTGCTGACCGTGCCGCCCGGAAAAATTCCGATGGCCCCGCCATCAGCCAGGTAGGCCAGCGCTGTTTTCCTGGTTTCGATATTGGTGTTCAGCGCCTCGCGGGTCTCATCAAAACTCACCGGCAACACAACGCGGTTCAGATCGGGCGACTTGCGGAAAACCGAATTGGCCAGAATGCGGAAATCGCCGCGCGTCTGAGCCAGAATGTGCCCCATCATCAGCCCGTCAAGAATGCCGTAAGGATGGTTGGCCAGCAGAATGAGCGGCCCGGTCGCCGGAATATTGTCCAGCGCCCCATCGGCGATGTCAAGGCTGAGCCCGTAGCGGTCCACCATGACATCAAAGAAATCGCGACCCGCTGCGACTTCATGCTCATAGCCCGCAGCCCGCCGGATCAGCCTCAGCCTGCCCGTCGAATTCTCCATCAGCCGGATAAGCGCACGGCCGCCGCGCGATCCGGCTGACCATGAATAACTGATATCCGCTGCGGCATTTGAACGGAGGGTCAAAAGTTCAGGTCCTCTGTCGGGCTGGCTGTCCGGATCGGGACCTATCATGTCCGGAGTTTATGACAATCCTGTAAATTTATTCTGCGGCCTGCGCCGTCGCCGGACCACCTGCGCGGATGGTTGCCAGAAGTGCCTTGCGCGCGTCCGCTGCCTTGCGGGCATTGGCCTCTTTGACCGGCCCGAACCCCCGGATCTGCATGGGCAGTTCCGCCAGGGCTATGATTGCCGGACGGGTTGCCTCGTTCAGCAAGGGCAGAACTTCCTTCATGTCCTTTTCATACTGCCGGATCAGATCACGCTCCATACGACGCTCAGCGGTGTAGCCAAAGATGTCGAACGGCGTGCCCCTGAGGAATTTCAGCCTGGCAAGCAGCCTGAGCGGACGTTCTATACGTTGCCCAAAGGCACGTTTCGCGGGGCGCCCGTCCGGCCCCGTGCGGGACAGCATCGGGGGAGCCAGGTGGTAAGTCAGGCGAAAATCGCCCTCAAACTCTGCTGCGGCCTTTTCAACGGTTGATTTCAGCAGCCGGGCGACCTCGTATTCATCTTTATATGACAACAGCTTGTGATACGATGTTATTGCTGCGTCACGCGCCTCCAGATCGTCAATTGTGTCCAGAAACCGCTGGTATTTCCTGGCCAGCCGGCGCCCCTGGTAGGCAACCAGATGGTCCGCCCGGAAGCGGATCCTGTCGTTGGCGGTTTTGGGCAGTTCGATGACTTTCGGCTCGGTCAGGGCAGCGGCATCCTCCGGATGAAGAACGGCCCAGCGCCCGATGTCAAAGGCACGCAGGTTACGCTCCACCGCCGCACCGTTCAGCGTAATCGCCTCGCGAATGGCCTCTTCTGACAGCGGCAGGTAGCCGCGCTGCCAGGCCGCGCCAAAGATCATCATGTTTGAGAAGATGGAATCGCCCAGTGTGGCACGTGCCAGCTCGGACGCATCAAACATCGACAGCCTGTCCCTCAGGCGCGATTCCAGCGCAATGCTCAGCTGTTCCTGCGGCAGACGGAATTCCGTGTCGCGTGTAAAGTCACCGGTAATGATTTCATGGCTGTTCACAACAGCGCCCGTCCGGCCGGTGCTTGTAAGACCCAGCGTTTTTGCACCCGCGGAGACCACGAGATCGCCCCCGATGAGCGCATCTGCCTCGCCGGTTGCGACGCGTATCGCACTGATATCATGCGGATTATTGGCCAGCCGGCAATGGATGTGCACCGCGCCGCCCTTTTGGGCGAGGCCCGCCATCTCCATCATTCCGGCACCCTTACCGTCCAGATGTGCGGCCTGCGCCATCACGGCACCGACGGTCACAACCCCGGTACCACCGACCCCGGTGATCACAACGTTAAACGTGCCATCAATCTGCGGCAGTTCCGGCGCAGGAAGATCCGGGAGGTCCAGCTGCGCGGTGGGCTCCTTGCGCAGCTTTGCGCCCTCAAGCGTCACGAAAGACGGGCAGAACCCTTTGACACAGCTGAAATCCTTGTTGCAGCTGGACTGATCAATCGCCCGCTTACGTCCCAGCTCGGTCTCTTTCGGCACGATTGACACACAGTTCGACTGCACCCCGCAGTCGCCGCACCCTTCGCAGACATCCGTATTGATAAAGACCCGCTTGTCCGGGTCCGGGAACAGCCCGCGTTTGCGTCGCCTGCGTTTTTCGGCAGCACAGGTCTGGATATACACAATCGCACTGACGCCTTCGGTCTTTGCAAAGTTCTCCTGAACAGTTTGCAAATGCGCCCGCTCGTGTATCTCCACGCCTTTTAAGGCATCAAAATCAACGTCTTCCTTTTCGTCATAGACAACGGCAAGGGTTTTGACGCCCATGGCCTGCAGTTCGTTTACAATACGGGGCGCGGAAAGATCACCGTCATTGCCCTGACCACCCGTCATCGCAACCGCATCATTATAAAGGATCTTGTAAGTGATGTTGGTGCCGTTGCTCAGCGCCGCGCGGATAGCCTGCACGCCGGAGTGGTTGTATGTCCCATCTCCGAGGTTCTGGAACACATGTTCCCGCTTTGAAAACGGAGCCTCGCCGATCCAGTTCGCGCCCTCGCCGCCCATGTGCGTAAAGCCCGACGTTTCACGGTCCATCCAGATCGCCATGAAGTGGCACCCGATGCCCGCATAGGCACGGCTGCCCTCGGGCACCTTTGTCGACGTGTTATGCGGACAGCCCGAACAGAAGTACGGCAGACGCGCTGCGATCTCAGTAGCATTGTCTGCCCGTCGCGCCTCTTCCAGAGTGGCGAGCCCTGCCGTGACCGCCTCGTTGCTGCGCCCCTCTTCGACCAGAACTTCGCCGAGCTTCTGGGCAATATCCACCGGATCCAGGGCCCACTTGGACGAGAAGAACTCAACGCCGTCCTTACGGCCGCCATAGACCCTGCGCCCACGGCGATCGTCAAAAATGGCTTCCTTGATCTGCACTTCGATCAGTTTGCGCTTTTCCTCAACGACAACAATCAGGTCGAGCCCTTCGGCCCAGTCGTGAAACCCTTTCATGTCGAGCGGCCAGGTCTGCCCAACCTTGTAGGTGGTGATGCCAAGCCGTTCGGCGTCCGCCTCATCAATGTTCAGAAGGCTGAGCGCGTGCACCAGATCCAGCCAGTTTTTGCCTGCCGCCACAAAGCCGATCTTTGCGCCCGGCTTGCCCCAGACCCGCTTGTCCATGCGGTTGGCATGCGAAAACGCCTCCGCAGCATAGCGTTTATGATCGATAAGACGCGCCTCCTGATCCACACGGTCGTCCACCAGGCGGATGTTCAGCCCACCCTCCGGCATATCATAGTCGGGGGTAACAAAGGACAGCCGGTTCGGATCGCCATCGACGACGGATGTAACCTCAACGGTGTCCTTCATGGTCTTGAGCCCGACCCAGACCCCGGCATAGCGCGACAGCGCATACCCGTAGAGGCCGTAATCCAGCACTTCCTGCACGCCCGCCGGGCTGACGACCGGCATATAGGCATCGACCATGGCGAATTCGGACTGGTGCAGCACGGTTGACGATTCACCGGTGTGATCGTCACCCATGGCCATCACAACCCCACCGAAAGCGGAAGAACCGGCCATATTGGCGTGCCGCATGACATCGCCCGACCGGTCAACACCCGGGCCCTTGCCGTACCAGAGCCCGAAAACGCCGTCGAAACGCCCCTCTCCCCGCAGTTCCGCCTGCTGGCTGCCCCAGAGCGCGGTGGCAGCGAGATCCTCGTTCAGACCGGACTGGAAGGTAATGTCATGCTCTGTAAGCGGCCCCAGCGCGCGCTGCATCTGCATATCCACGGCACCCAGCGGCGATCCGCGGTAGCCGGTTACAAGGCCGGCAGTATTCAGCCCGGCGGCCACATCGCGCGCCTTCTGCATCAGCATCAGACGCACAAGCGCCTGGGTGCCGTTCAGAAGCACCGGGCTCTTTTCCAGATCATACCGGTCGTTGAGTGTAATTTTCTGTGTGCTCATCAGGCGCCCTCCCCGGCGTGTCCAGTGTTGCACATATTTCCCTCAATAATAGGTCACAAAAGCTGACCTGTATAGAGTGAATCCCGCAAATTTGAGCGCACGTGTCTCTCGACCCTGTATTTCCACGCCGGATAGCGCTACCAACCCGTGAACACTTTTTCGGGATACGTCATGGACTGGGACAAGCTGAGAATTTTCCACGCGGTGGCAGATGCCGGGTCTCTGACGCACGCAGGCGACAAGCTGAATCTGTCGCAATCCGCGGTCAGCCGCCAGATCCGCGGTCTTGAGGAATCGCTGAACGCCACGCTTTTTCACCGCCATGCGCGTGGCCTGATCCTGACAGAACAGGGTGAGCTGCTGTTTGATGCCACCTCCGCCATGTCGCGGCGGCTGGATACGGCATCGGCCCGCATCCGTGACAGCGAAGAAGAGGTTTTCGGCGAACTGCGCGTGACCACGACCACCGGGTTCGGCACCCTCTGGCTGGCCCCGCGCCTGCCGAAACTCTATGAGGAATACCCCGATCTCAAGATCGACCTGATGCTGGAGGAACGGGTGCTGGATCTGCCCATGCGCGAAGCCGATGTGGCGATCCGCATGAAAGAGCCCAGCCAGGCGGACCTGATCCGCAAAAAACTGATGATGATCCGCATGTGCCTCTATGCGACCCCGGATTATCTGGACGAACATGCCGCTCCGCAGGAAATCGACGACATCGAGGACCACCGTCTGATCTGTCAGAATACCGACAGCGACCAGGTGGGCGCCGGTCGCAGCCTGGTGCAGCACCTGATGACCTATGATCTGCGCTCGCTGCTGACGGTGAACAACTATTTCGGCGTGCTGCAGGGTGTGCTGCATAATCTCGGCATCGGCGTGCTGCCGGATTACGTGACCCAGGATTTCCCGGACCTTGTTCAGGTACTGCCTGACCTTGAGTCGGCCGATGTGCCTGTTTTTCTGGCGTATCCGGAGGAATTGCGGCATTCACAGCGGGTCGCGGTCTTCAAGGATTTCGTTCAGGACGAAATCATCAGCTACCGTAAACAGCTGAGAGAAAAACAAAAAACTGACTGAATGGTCAGCTATGCAGAATCCGCATACCAGACATGATGCCGCATATGCATAATCTGCCTTGATCGGTGGCAGATCGCATCCTATTTCAGCACTCGAAGGAGGCGGAACGCTGTTCTGCCCTTCATACCTCCCTGTTGGACTTGGCCGAGCTTCGTGCTCGGCCTTTTTTTTGCGGCGGCCCTGCAACAACAGGTGGCAGTCTGCGCGCGCCCTGACCGTCATACTTGCAATAGACCGCGGATGCGTCAGTCTGGCTGCGCTGATCAACCGGGGGGCTTCAGATGAGTGTTCGATTCGTATGGGTGTGGGCTGTTACCCTTGTACTGGCGGTGCTGTCCGGCCCCGGGATGGCACAGACCCTGAGCACAGGCGGCTCCGAAGCCCCTGCGGCGGTTGAAGTCCCGGAGGATCTGACCCCGGAACTCGTGCGTGACCTTGTGGCCGGCCTGACCGACGCACAGATCCGCCAGCTGCTGCTGGAACGCCTGGACGCTGTGGCTGAGGCCCAGCAGGCGGCAGCAGAAGAAGCGTCAGAAGCCGGAGCCAACCTCTTTTATCATGCCACAACCGGTGCGGTGCAGGAGATTATCATCTCTGTGAAAAAGCTGCCGGTGCTCTTTGAACGACAGCCACAGGCCTTTGCGCAGTTCTTTGAAACCTTCGGCGGCAGTGGCATCCTGCAGATGCTGGGCTTTTTCGCGATCATTCTGGCAGCAGGCTTTGCTGCGGAATTTGTGGTCAACCGCCTGACCCGCCGCTGGCATCTGACCACAGCGGAAAACGACACCGAAGCCCCCCGCCGTGCGGTCACAACGCTTGCCAAAAAGCTGTGCCGCGACCTTCTGGGGGTCTTCGTGTTCGTTGCTGTGGCGCGCACGGTTGCCTTTTCTGTGCTGCCCCCTGCAATGCTGCCCTATGGCGGCATCATCCTCTTCAATCTGGTCGCCCTGCCCCGTATCGCTGTGGCGCTCGCCGGGTTCCTTCTGTCGCCCCGGCAGCCCGAATACCGCTTTGTGAACACCGATGACCGGACGGCCCGCTTCCTCAGCCGCCATATCCTCGGGTTCTCTCTGCTGGTGGGCTTCATGCTCGCCATTCTTGAATTCAACGCCATCAACGGGCTCGAAGCCGGTGCCACACGGCTGGGCTTCTGGCTAAACCTCGCGGTGCATCTCTATATCGTCTGGATGGCCTGGCAGGCCCGCAACGGTCTTGTGGAGATGATGCGCGGCGCTGATGACGACGTAAGCGCAGTCGAGGAGCGCGTCTCGCGCGCCTATCCCTGGTTTGCCATCGCCGTGTCTGTTGGCACCTGGTGGCTGGTAAACATCCTGGTCAGTTACCAGGCCTGGGAACTGCTCGGCTCAGCCCCGCATTTCAAAAGCATGGCCCTGCTGCTGCTGGCCCCGGCCATGGACACGGCCGTGCGCGGGATCGTCAAACACCTGATGCCGGAGATGTCCGGCGAAGGTGTCATTGCGGAACGCGCGCATATCGCGGCTGAACGGTCGTGGGTGCGGATCGGGCGCGTGATCGTCTTCGGTCTGGTGATCATCCAGATCGCCAACTTCTGGGGCATGTCGCCTGTGCGTATTGCCACCGGAGCCGTGGGAGAACAGTTCGCGGCCAGCATCATCGAATTCCTGATCGTGGTCGCCACAGGTTATCTCGCCTGGGAAGTCGTCTCACTGGTCGTGAACCGTCAGCTGGCCGCCGAGATGACCGCATCCGGTGCAGTGCCCGATGAGGAAGCTATTGGTGGTGACGGCGGTGGCGCGGGCGGCTCGCGCCTGTCCACCGTTCTGCCGCTCATCCTGCTGGCGGCCCATACGGCGATTGCTGTGCTTTTTGCGCTTATCGCGCTCAGCGCGCTGGGGATCGACACCACGCCGCTGCTGGCCGGTGCCGGGATCGCCGGTCTGGCCATCGGCTTCGGTGCCCAGAAACTCGTCACGGATGTTGTTTCGGGCATCTTCTTTCTGGTCGATGACGCCTTCCGCGTCGGCGAATATGTCGAGGTGGGCGACACCAAGGGAACGGTCGAGAAAATCTCTGTGCGCTCCATGCAGCTGCGCCATCACCGCGGCCTGGTGCATACACTGCCCTATGGTGAGATTCCCAAGATCACCAACTACAGCCGCGACTGGGTGATCATGAAGCTCAAGTTCACCGTACCGTTCGACACCGATCCGGAAAAAGTGCGCAAGCTCTTCAAGAAAATCGGTCAGGAGGTCCAGGCAATGGATCTGTACAAGGACGACATGCTGCAGCCGTTCAAATCGCAGGGCGTGTTTGACTTTGACGACGTGGGCATGGTGATCCGCGGCAAATTCATGGCCCGCCCCGGTTCGCAGTTCATGATGCGCAAAGAGATCTACAACCGGGTCAAGGCCGTCTTTGACGCCAACGGCATCGAATTCGCCCGCCGCGAGGTGCGCGTGAATGTAAATGCTGACGAGGACGCTGCAGACACCGATACGGTCGCCGGGGCAGCCGCCTCAGGGGCGGTCCAGGCCGGTCTCGCCGGGCAGCAGGGTGGCGCGGGTGGCGATACGCGCTGACCGGTATCGCAGGATGTGGCCGATCGCCCCTTCCCTGTGTGCCGCAGCCCATGTAAGAGGTGCGCATCATCTGCCAGCCCGGGGGAATTCGGCACATGCAAGAGCCAGCAATCACACCTGACCTGATCGCAAGCCACGGGCTCAGCGAAGAAGAATACAACCGCATTCTCGAAATCGTCGGGCGCGAACCGACGTTCACGGAACTCGGCATCTTTTCGGCCATGTGGAACGAGCACTGCTCGTACAAATCCTCCAAAAAATGGCTGCGGACACTGCCCACCGAAGGCCCGCAGGTTATCTGTGGCCCCGGTGAGAATGCAGGCGTCGTGGACATCGGCGACGGACAGGCCGTTGTCTTCAAGATGGAGAGCCACAACCACCCCAGCTATATCGAACCCTACCAGGGCGCGGCGACGGGCGTGGGCGGCATCCTGCGGGACGTGTTCACCATGGGGGCAAGACCGATTGCCGCAATGAACTCGCTGAGCTTCGGTGAACCCTCGCACCCCAAAACGCGCCAGCTGGTGAATGGCGTGGTCGAGGGCATTGGTGGTTACGGCAACTGTTTTGGCGTGCCGACCGTGGGCGGCGAGGTCCGGTTCGATCCCGCCTATAACGGCAACTGCCTCGTGAACGCTTTTGCCGCAGGTCTCGCCGATGCAGACAGCATCTTTTATTCGGCAGCCTCCGGCGTCGGCATGCCCGTGGTGTATCTCGGTGCAAAAACCGGCCGCGACGGCGTCGGCGGGGCGACAATGGCGTCGGCGGAATTTGACGACACAATCGAAGAAAAACGCCCCACTGTGCAGGTCGGCGACCCCTTCACCGAAAAGCGCCTGATGGAAGCCACGCTGGAGCTGATGAAAACAGGCGCGGTGATCTCGATCCAGGACATGGGGGCTGCTGGCCTGACCTGTTCTGCGGTTGAAATGGGCGACAAGGGCGGCCTTGGTGTGCGGCTGGATCTTGAGAACGTGCCTGTACGCGAAGACGCCATGACCGCCTATGAGATGATGTTGTCCGAGAGTCAGGAACGTATGCTGATGGTGCTGCGCCCGGAACTTGAGGCCGAGGCAAAGGCCGTGTTCGACAAATGGGACCTGGATTTTGCCATCGTCGGCGAGACCATCGCCGAAGACCGCTTTCTGATTATGCTCAACGGTGAGGTCAAAGCCGATCTGCCGCTGTCACGGCTGGCGTCCTCCGCACCGGAATACGACCGCCCCTGGCTGGAGCCGTCACCGCCGCTTGATCTCGGCACCGTCGCAGGCATCGATCCGATTGAGGGACTGCGCAAACTCATCTCCAGCCCGAACTATGGCTCCCGCGCCTGGGTCTACGAGCAGTACGATACCACTGTTATGGCCGATACCGTGCGTGTTCCGGGCCTGGGCGCCGGCATTGTGCGCGTGCATGGCACCGACAAGGCGCTGGCTTTCACCTCTGATGTCACGCCCCGCTATGTGCGGGCCAACCCCGTCGAGGGCGGCAAGCAGGCGGTCGCCGAAGCCTACCGGAACCTGTGCGCAGTCGGCGCGAAGCCGCTGGCAACAACGGACAACATGAACTTCGGCAACCCCGAAAAACCTGAAATCATGGGACAGTTTGTGGGCGCCATCAAAGGTATCGGCGAGGCTGTTGCCGCCCTCGATATGCCGATCGTGTCGGGCAACGTGTCGCTCTACAATGAGACGGACGGCAAGGCGATCCTGCCCACGCCGACCATCGGCGCGGTTGGCCTGATCACCCACACCGATGACATCATCGGGTTCGACGTGCGCGACGGGTATGTGGCGCTGCTGCTGGGCGAAACTGTCGGGCACATGGGGCAATCGGCCCTGCTGGCCGAAGCCTACGGGCGCAACGACGGTGAAGCACCGCCCGTTGATCTGCCGCAGGAAGCGGCACATGGTCAGTTCATCCGTGACAATCATGCGCTGATAAGTGCCTGCACTGACCTGTCAGATGGCGGGCTCGCGCTGGCCGCGTTTGAAATGGCAGATACAGCCGGCATCGGTGTGGTGCTGAGTGACGGCGACACGCCGACGCTCTTTGGCGAGGACCAGGCCCGTTATCTGTTTGCCTGCACAGCGGAGCAGAGTGCTGCCCTGACGCAAGCCGCCGAAGACGCCGGGCTGTCGATCAGCGAGGTCGGTCAGTTTGGTGGTGACACGGTTCAGTTCGGCAATGCTAAAGCGCCGCTGGCCTTCCTGTCGGACATTCACCGCAGCAGTTTTGCGGACGCCGTTGCCTGACACAGGCGGTCGGGCGCACCTGCAAGTGTGCTGATGGTTATGCGTCGGGCGCGCCGATCATCTGCATCAGGCGCGCCTTTTCGCCCACATCATCTGGTTGCGAAATGGCGACGGCCAGCGCCTCAAGCGACGCGATGGAATGGCCCGCGCGGAAACTGTCCACAAAGGGAAGCATTGCCGCGATGCCGCGCGCTTTCGGAGCGAACCCTTCCCAGCGCAGCAGCGGGTTCAGCCAGATAAGTCGCCGCGCCGAAAGCTGCAGCCGCTCCATCTGACGGGCCAGGTGATCCGGGTCATCCCGGTCCAGACCGTCAGTAATCACAAGGACCACAGCACCCTGCCCCATGACCCGGCGCGACCAGTCGCGGTTAAAAGCCTCAAGGCAGTCGCCGATGCGCGTCCCGCCCTCCCAGTCCTGCGCCTCGGCCCCCGCTGCCGCCAGGGCCGCATCCACGTCACGCTGGTGCAGATGCCGGGTGATATTGGTCAGCCGCGTGCCAAAGGTGAACGCATGCACGCGCGCCCAGCCCGCGCCGCGCGCGTTTGAAACGGCATGCAGAAAATGCAGCACCACGCGGCTGTACTGGCTCATAGAGCCGGAAATATCGCACAGCACCACGAGGTTGGGCCAACGGGTCCGTTGCCGGCGCAGGGCGATCTTATGCAAATCGCCGCCCTGACGCATCGCCTGACGTAGGGTGCGCGCCGGGTCCACCCGGCCCCGCAGGCTGCTCTGAATTCTGCGCGACAGAATCGGCTTTACCGGCAGGGTGAGCCGGGACAGCATGCGTTTGGCCTCGGCCATTTCCGCTGTGCTCATCTGTTCGAAATCCAGGCTGCGCAGCCGTTCCTCGGAAGACATGGTCTGGCTGGCATCCACCTCAATGCGGATTTCATCCTCGGGTGTCTCGGGCTGCTCCGGCAGCTCCGGTGCCTCTGCCCCGTCCAGCAGCGCCTCTGCCGCCCGTTTTTCAGCCGCCTGTGCGCCCCGTTCCTCCTGCACACCGCGCACCGCCGGGATCATGAGGGACATCATATGTTCCAGATACCGCGGGTCGCGCCAGTAGAGGCGGAAAATCTGCGCAAAGGCGCGTCGATGTTCGGGCCGGCTCACAAAACAGGCGTGCAGCGTCCAGTAGAAGTCCCGTTTGTCAGTGAACCCGGCCGCCTCCACCGCGCGGATCGCATCGATCACCCGCCCGGTTCCGACAGGCAGCCCAGCCCGCCGCAGCGCCCGCGCAAAATGGGTGATATTGCCCGCCAGTTTCGGGTTTTCGGGCAGTTCAAGGGGGATATATTCAGGCATCAGCCGTTGCAGGGGCTCTGCCCCGACCGCCCCTCAGCCTGTCCGGTGGACAGGCTGCCGCCTGCGCGGACCGGGTCGCTCCCCCCGGGATATTTCCAGCCAGAAGAAACCTCACGCGGGCTCCAGAGAGGCACGCACCTCATCCAGGATGCGTTTCGCAGCCGACCCCTGAAGTTTCTGGATATCGTCCTGGTATTTCAGGATCGCGCCCAGGGTATCGGCAATGACCTCGGGGCTGAGGTTGATCACATCCAGCGCCAGCAGACATTTCGCCCAGTCGATGGTTTCCGCCACGCCAGGCTTTTTGAACAGGTCTTCGGTCCGGAGTGCCTGGACAAAGGCGACCACCTCGCGGCTGAGCGATTCTGCCGCTTCGGGCGCGCGGGCGGTCAGGATGTCCATCTCCCGGTCAAAATCCGGGTAATCGACCCAGTGATAAAGGCAGCGCCGCTTGAGCGCATCATGCACCTCGCGCGTCCGGTTGGAGGTGAGAATCACAATGGGCGGCTCTGGTGCGACGATGGTGCCAAGCTCCGGAATTGTGACCTGAAAATCGCTCAGCGCCTCCAGCAGGAACGCTTCAAAGGGTTCATCGGTGCGGTCAAGCTCGTCGATCAACAATACCGGCGCACCGTTCGCATCCGGCCGCATGGCCTGCAGCAAAGGGCGTTCGATCAGATATTCGTCGCTGAATAACTCCGCCTGCAGGCCCGACCGGCTGCTGTCGCCTGCGGCCTCAGCGGTCCGGATCGCCACCATCTGTGCAGGGAAGTTCCACTCGTAAACCGCACTCGACGCATCAAGGCCCTCATAGCACTGGAGACGGATCAGGCGCCTGCCCATGGATGCCGCAAGTGCCCGCGCGATCTCGGTTTTCCCGACGCCGGCCTCGCCCTCGAGAAAGAGCGGACGCCCCAGCTTCAGCGAGAGAAACACCACGGTGCCGAGCGCCCGGTCACAGACATAGCCTTCGGTTGCGAGCATCGCCTGCACCGCGTCAATTGTATCCGGCTGACCCATACTGCCTCCCCTGCCTTCACCGCTAAGGTGCACTGTGAACCCGGCGCGTCAAGCGTGCATCTGCCCCGGCACCGCAACCGGCACGGCGCTTTGTGTCGCTTTTGCTGGGCAAGCCTGCCCCGGCACTGTATGTTTCGCACGGCTTTTCGCCGCTGTTCGTCGACGCCCGGACAACAATACCTCGTTTTATGGGATATTGTTTCCAAAGCACCGGACAGAAGGGGGACAGCCCGCCTTGCAAGGCGCGTCGCAGGCCATCAGGACGTCAGGGGGATGTCAGACATGCCGGACACGGCGATAGAATTCGGGCCGTCCCTGCAGGGGCTGAGCAGGTCAGACTGGATCACCGAGGTTGCGGGCCTTGTGGAGCCCTATGGCTATCTGGCGCGTCTCGGAAAACGCCACCTTGCGACCTTTGTCGAGGACAGCAGCACACTGCTGGTCACCTTCGAGACGCTGCAGGGCATTGCGGCGCTCTCCGAACATGCCCGTCCGCTGGGCTGGAAAATGGTGCGCGAGCACCGCTGGTCCCACATGGCGCTGATCAGTGACAGCGACACCTGGTTCCGCGATCCGGCGGTCTACGCTTGGTTTGACCGGCTCGTGGACGAAGGCTTTTTTGACAAATTTGACCGGGTGCTCTTTTACGGCGCGGGTCCCTGTGGCTATGCCGCCGCGGCCTTTTCGGTCAGTGCCCCGGGCGCGCGCGTGCTTGCCATCCAGCCACAGGCAACCCTTGATCCGGACATCGCGGGATGGGACACGCGCTTTGCCCATATGCGCCGGACGGATTTCCGCCAGCGCTATGGCTATGCCCCGGATATGCTGGAAGCCGCCCGCGAGGCCTTTGTGCTCTGTGACCCCGGGGTAACAGAGGACGCCATGCATGCCGCCCTCTTCCGGAGCCCCAATGTCACGCATCTGCGGCTGCCCAATATGGGCGCAAGCCTGCAGACCGACCTGCTGCAGATGCACGTGCTCCCGGACCTCATCGAGGCTGCGGGCAAGGGCCTGCTGACACCGGCCCTGTTTGCACGGCTGATGCGCGCGCGGCGCGAACACATCCCCTATCTGCGCCGCCTGCTCGCGCGGCTCGACCGCGACGAGCGTACGGAGCTTGCAAAAACACTGTGCCAAAGCGTCAGCGCGCGCATGAACGCCCCCCGTTTTGCCGCCCGTCTTCAGCAGCTCACCGCAGCCGACGCCGACTGATACTGGCGCTGCCGCCGCACCTGTGCTAGCGCAGCTTTATGACCACAACGCTCACCATCCGCCGCCCCGACGACTGGCACCTGCACCTGCGCGACGGCGCAATGCTGCAGGCCGTTCTGCCCGAAACTGCCCGCCATTTCGGACGCGCCATCATCATGCCGAACCTCGTGCCACCGGTGGTCACCTCGGCTCAGGCCGCGGCCTACCGTGACCGTATTCTGGCAGCCCTTCCCGAAGGTGCCGCATTCACCCCGCTGATGACGCTGTACCTGACCGAAGACACCGACCCGGCCGATGTCGCTGCCGCCCACGCCTCCGGCCTCGTCAAAGCCGTCAAACTCTATCCCGCAGGGGCGACAACAAACTCGGCAAGCGGTGTCGCTGATTTCAATAACGTACGGGCAACGCTGGAGAAAATGGCGGATATCGGTCTGCCGCTCTGCGTACACGGCGAAGTCACCGACAGCGACGTGGATATCTTTGACCGCGAGGCTGTTTTTATCGACCGGGTGCTGGATCCGATCCGCCGCGCGACGCCGGAGCTGCGCGTGGTGATGGAGCACATCACAACCGCCGATGCGGTCGGCTACGCCCGCTCACAGGGCGACACTCTGGGGGCTACGATCACGACGCACCACCTGGTGATCAACCGCAACCACATCCTCGCCGGCGGGATCAAACCGCACTACTACTGCCTGCCCGTGGCCAAACGCGAACAGCACCGACTGGCCCTGCGCAACGCGGCAACCTCCGGCGAAACACGGTTCTTCCTGGGCACCGATTCCGCGCCCCACACGGACGCCAACAAACTGCTGCCCTGCGGATGCGCGGGCTGCTTCACAGCCACCAACACCATGTCCATCCTGGCGCAGGTGTTCGAGGAAGACGGCGCACTGGACAGGCTCGAAGGCTTCACCTCGCTGAACGGCCCGGCCTTCTACGGGCTGCCGGTCAACGACGGCCACATCACGCTCGAAAAGTCGGCCCCCGAATATCCCGCACAGATCGACACCGGAGACGGCCCTGTCACGGTCTTCGATCCGGGCTTCCCGCTCACATGGCGCGTCGCCTGATTTCTTCTGGCCTCAAATATCCCCGCCGGAGGCATCCGACCTCCGCCAACCTGCAAGGACCCCGCCGATGATCCCCACCAGCTACCCGGACGCCTCCGAGATTGCCCGCCTGACCGCGCGGATGCTGCTGGAAATCCGCGCCGTGCACTTCAACACGGACGAGCCCTTCACCCTGGCCTCCGGATTGCCCAGCCCCACCTATATCGACTGCCGCAAACTCATCAGCCATCCCCGCATCCGCAGCACGCTGATGGACTTTCTGACGGTAACGGTGATGCGCAACGCAGGGTTCGAGGCCTTTGACAACATCGCCGGCGGGGAGACCGCAGGCATCCCCTTTGCGGCCCTGGTGGCTGAACGGATGGCGCTGCCGATGACCTATGTGCGCAAAAAGCCCAAAGGCTACGGGCGCAATGCGCGGATCGAAGGCGATATGACCGAAGGCCAGCGCGTGCTGCTGGTTGAGGATCTGACCACCGACGGCGGCTCCAAACTGTCCTTTGTGGATGCGATTCGGGAAACCGGCGCCACCTGCGGCCACACAGCGGTGATTTTCTACTACGACATCTTCCCCGAAACCGAAAAGACCCTTGGGGATCACGGGGTTGAGCTGCACAGCCTGTGCACATGGTGGGATGTTCTGGCCGAAGCGCGCACCCAGAAGGCTTTTTCAGAGGCCACGCTGACAGAAGTCGAAGCCTTCCTGAACGCCCCCCGTGCCTGGCAGGACGCCAGAAAAAACTCCTGAGCTGCACCCACGATCTGGAGTGCTGCGTGCAATCTGCCACAATATGATGTATGCTGTGGACTACGACGGCTTTTCCACAGGTTATACATTCTTATCCCGATTGCACTGGCGCGCGCGGGTCGGATAGAACCTGAGGCCTGGGACAGGGTGAGGCACAGATGAACGAAGTTTCGGCAATCAATCCGACAGGTGTGGACGTACAGTCCCCCGAAACAATGCCGCATTCGATCGAGGCCGAACAGCAGCTGCTGGGCGCGATCCTGACCAACAACGACATCTACGACCGTGTGGCCTCGGTGATCGGGGCCAAACACTTCTACGATCCCGTACACGCGCGCATTTTCGACATCGCCGCCGCCCGGATCGCCAAAAACAACCTCGCCTCGCCGGTGACCCTCAAGGCTTTCATGGAAGACGACGAGGGCCTGAAAGAGCTGGGCGGTCCGGCCTATCTGGCGCGTCTGGCCGGTGCAGCAGTCTCCGCCTTTGCCGTGCGGGATTATGCCCAGATGATCTATGATCTGGCAGTGCGCCGTGATCTGATCGGTCTGGGGCGCGAAATCTCCGAAAAGGCCGCGCGTATCGACGTCGCCTCCGAGCCGCGTGAACAGATCGTGGCCGCAGAACAGGCGCTCTATTCGCTGGCCGAACAGGGCCAGGTTGAAAGCGGATTTCAGAGCTTTCTCAGCGCGGTAACGGACGCTGTTAATGTAGCAAACGCCGCCTACCAGCGCGAAGGCGGCCTTGCCGGTGTCTCTACCGGACTGATCGACATGGACAAAAAACTGGGCGGCCTGCACCGCTCGGACCTGCTGATCCTGGCCGGTCGTCCGTCGATGGGCAAAACCTCACTGGCCACCAATATCGCGTTCAACGTTGCCAAAGCCTACCGCAAAGGCGTGGGCCCGGATGGCGTAGAGGGCGCCGTCGAAGGCGGCGTTGTAGGCTTTTATTCTCTTGAGATGAGCGCCGAGCAGCTCGCCGCGCGGATTCTGTCAGAAGCATCAGAAGTGCCATCCGAACAGATCCGTCGCGGCGATATGACCGAAGAGGAATTCCGCCGGTTCGTAGAAGCCGCCAAAGCGCTGGAGGCCTGCCCGCTCTTTATTGACGACACGCCCGCCCTGCCCATCTCGCAGCTTGCGGCCCGGGCGCGGCGCCTGAAACGGACCCACGGGCTTGATGTGCTGATTGTGGACTATCTGCAGCTGGTGCGCGGCACCGGGCGCTCAGAGAACCGCGTGAACGAGATCTCCGAGATCACAATGGGTCTCAAGGCCATCGCCAAAGAGCTCGACATTCCGGTCATCGCCCTGTCTCAGCTGTCCCGTCAGGTGGAAAACCGCGAAGACAAACGGCCTCAGCTGAGCGATCTGCGCGAATCCGGCTCCATTGAGCAGGACGCCGACGTCGTGATGTTCGTGTTCCGCGAGGAATACTATGTGGAGCGCGAAAAACCCTCCGATGACAATCTGGAGGAAATGGCCAAGTGGCAGGAGCGCATGGAGCGCCTGCATGGCCGCGCCGAGGTGGTGATCGGCAAGCAGCGTCACGGTCCTATCGGCACGGTTGACCTGAGCTTTGAAGGGCGGTTCACACGCTTCGGCAATCTCATTCAGCCATGGCAGCAAGGCGGCGATCAGGAGTTCTGAGGCCCCGCGCCGCCTTCAGACCACCCGCCAGCGCGTCGCTGTATTGGCCTGCCAGCCCGCCTCGTGCAGCAGCGGCGTATCGCTCGGGCGCTGCGGATAGCCCAGACACAGATAGCCGGTCAGCGACCAGGTGCCCGGCACCTCCAGAATATCAGCGACAGTTCCCGGATCGAGGATCGACACCCAGCCCACGCCAATGTTTTCGGCCCGCGCAGCCAGCCACAGGGTGTGGATGGCCATGACGGTCGAATATGACAGCGTCTCGGGCATCGTCTGCCGCCCCAGCCCGCGTCCCTCGGACACTGTGGTATCCGTGAACACCGCCAGATGCACCGGCGCCTCCCGCAATCCGGCAAGTTTCAGCGCCAGATAATCCGCACGCGCCTGCCCGCCGTAGTTCTCCGCCGCCTCTGCATTGCAGGCCTCAAAGCTCTCAATCACCGATGCGCGCATTGCGGGGCTGTCCACCTGCAGCACCCGCCAGGGGCGCGCATTACCGACCGAGGGCGCACAGTCCATACGCTGCCGCAGCCGCGCCAGCACCTCAGTATCCAGCGGGTCACGCCGGAAATGACGCACGTCGCGGCGCCATTTCAGCACCTCGTCCAGTATGTCCCTGTGATCCTGCGTCAGCTTCATAGCTTCCTTTTACACGTCTGCGCGGCGGCGAACAGACCCGCGATGCACAGCACCATACCGCTGCTGATACGCGGATGTGACTGGACATGCGCAGTGGATTGCGGCGCAATGGCCTCATGCGCCGGATGATGTTTCTGTTGGTTCTGCTCGTTTTGTCAGCCCCGTTTGTGCGGGCAGCGGATGTGGAGGTGGACCTCGAACTGGTGCTTGCCGTGGATGTGTCCCGCTCAATGTCCATCGAGGAACTGGCGATCCAGCGCCGCGGTTATGCCGAAGCGCTGACCAGCCCCCAGGTCGTGGCCGCAATCACCGGCGGCATGCTGGGCCGCGTCGCGGTGACCTATGTGGAATGGGCGGGCGAATACAGCCAGCGGGTACTGGTGCCCTGGCGGCTGCTGTCCGATAAGGCCGACGCCGCTGCGATGGCCGACGAAATCCGCTCGGCCACCACCCCTGGCCTGCGGCGCACCTCGATCTCCGGTCTGATGCTCTTTGCGGCTGACAGCTTTGAAGATAACGGCTTTAACGGGCTGCGCCGGGTGATCGACATCTCAGGCGACGGCCCCAACAACCAGGGGCGACCGGTCCTGCGGGCGCGCGACGCGGTCCTGGCGCGCGGCATTACGATCAACGGCCTGCCCCTGATGACCTCCGATGCGCTGAGTTCGCTCTGGGGACTGCCGGACCTTGATCTGTACTACACCGACTGCGTGATCGGCGGACCCGGGGCTTTTGTGATCCCCGTGAACGGCTGGTCACAGTTTGCCGATGCAGTACGGCGCAAGATGGTGCTCGAGATTGCCGCCGGGCCGGTGGCGCTGCAGCCCCTGCCGGTTTCCGGACGTCCGGCCTATGATTGTCTGATCGGCGAAAAAATGTGGGAAGAAAACCGCCCCTTCCTGATCATTCCCTGAAAACGCGGGCCACTTTTGGCAGGCCGCGCGTCCCGGGACTTGACCTCGCCGGTCATCCTGTCATGAACGCCTCATGAGCACGGCAACACTCTCCATTGACCTTGGCGCCCTGACCGGCAACTGGCGCGATCTGGATGCCCGCACGGACTGCGAAACCGCAGCCGTGGTCAAAGCCGACGGCTATGGTCTGGACGCCGGCCGCGTGGCAACTGCGCTGGCCGGTGCGGGCGCGCGCCGCTTCTTTGTGGCCGTGGCGGAGGAAGGTGCGGCCCTGCGCCAGACCCTGGGCGAAGGCCCCTCGATCAGCGTCTTTTCCGGCCATATGGCGGGCGACACGGACCTGATTGCAGGCGCGCAGCTCACACCGATGCTGAACTCCGTTGATCAGATGCTGCGCCATGTGGAAAGCCTGCCGGGCCATCCGTTCGGGCTGCAGCTCGACACCGGCATGAACCGTCTCGGGCTCGAAGCCAACGAATGGGACGCGGTGCGCGAGATCGCTCTGGGTCAGAACCCCACCCTGATCATGTCGCATCTCGCCTGCGCGGATGAACCGGACCACGACATGAACGCGCGTCAGCTCCAGCGCTTCCGCGACATGACCGACGGTCTGGACGTGCCCCGCTCGCTGGCAGCAACCGGCGGCATTCTGCTGGGGCCGGAGTATCATTTCGACCTGACCCGCCCCGGCGTGGGTCTTTATGGCGGTCTGCCCTTTGTCGATGCGCGCCCGGTGGTGACACTGGATGTGCCTGTTATCCAGGTGCGCGATGTCTCGCCCGGCGAGACCGTGGGCTACGGCAATGCCTGGATGGCCGGCCAGCCCTCGCGGATTGCCACCATCTCGGCAGGCTACGCCGATGGCCTTATCCGCGCGATGGGTCCCAAAGCGCGCCTGCACGCGGGCGAAACGGCCGTCCCTGTCGCGGGGCGTGTGTCCATGGATCTGATCTGCGTGGACGTCACCGGCCTGCCGGAAGACCCCGAAACGCTGCAGCTGATCGGCCCGCATCAGTCGGTCGACACCGTCGCCGGCTTTGCCGAGACAATCGGCTACGAAATACTGACATCACTGGGGGCGCGCTACAGCCGCGTGTACCACCCATGAAGCCCCTCGCCCTCCTTGGCCGCACCGTCCTCGGCATGCTGGCTGCGATCGGACGCATAGCGCTCTTTGCCGCCGATGCGGTGAGCCACCTTGTCCGCCCGCCCTTTTATGGCCGGGAATTCATGGCTGCCCTGCTCAACATCGGCTGGCTGTCGCTGCCGGTTGTGGGCCTGACGGCTGTGTTTACAGGTGGCGCGCTGGCGCTGCAGATCTACGCCGGCGGCTCGCGGTTCAATGCCGAAGCCGTTGTGCCCCAGATCGTGGCGGTCGGCATGGTGCGCGAACTGGGCCCCGTGCTTGTGGGCCTGATGATCGCCGCACGCGTGACCTCCTCCATCGCGGCCGAGATAGCCACGATGAAAGTGACCGAACAGATCGACGCCCTCGTCACACTGTCCACCCATCCGATGAAATACCTGACCGTGCCCCGCGTTCTGGCCGCCACCCTGGTGGTGCCGCTGCTGGTGGGTGTGGGGGATATCATCGGCATTTTCGGCGGATATGCCGTCGCAACCGGCACGCTGGGCTTTAACCCCGCCGCCTATATCCGCAACACCATCAACTTTCTCGAACCGCTCGATGTGATCTCGTCCCTGACCAAAGGGGCGGTCTTCGGGTTCGCCGCCGCCACCATGGGCTGTTTTCACGGCATGAACTCGGGCCGCGGTGCCATGGGTGTGGGCCGGGCCACGAAATCCGCCGTTGAAGGCGCCGCCGTGCTCATTCTGGCCGCTAACTTCGTGCTGACGGGGGTCTTCTTCACGCTATGACCGACAGCATGATCAGAATGGAGAACATCCACAAATCCTTTGGCAGCAACCATGTGCTGCGCGGGCTGAACCTTGATATCGCCAAGGGGTCTTCGATGGTGATCATCGGTGGCTCCGGCACCGGCAAATCCATCGCGCTCAAATGCGTGCTGGGTCTGGTGCAGCAGGACAGCGGCACCATCACCGTGGACGGGCGCGACGCCTCCAGCGGGGACCGCGACGCCTTTCTGGCACGCTTCGGCATGCTGTTTCAGGGGGCCGCCCTCTTTGACAGCCTGCCGGTCTGGCAGAACGTCGCCTTCCGCCTGCTGCGCGGGTCCCTCAAACGCCCCAAAGAAGAAGCCCGCCAGATCGCCATCGACAAACTGCGCCGCGTGGGCCTCAAGGCGGATGTCGCCGACCGCTTCCCTGCCGAACTTTCCGGCGGCATGCAGAAACGTGTGGGCCTGGCGCGCGCCATCGCCGCCGAACCCGAGATCATTTTCTTTGACGAACCCACCACCGGCCTCGACCCGATCATGTCCGGTGTGATCAACGATCTCATCCGCGAGATCGTGGTCGAAATGGGTGCCACAGCAATGACGATCACACACGACATGACCTCTGTGCGCGCCATTGCAGATAATATCGCCATGCTGCACGACGGCGTCATCCAGTGGACCGGCCCGGTGGCCGACATGGACCAGTCCGGCAACGCCTATCTGGACCAGTTCATCCAGGGCCGTGCCGAAGGCCCCATCGAGGCCGTCCGCTGACAGCCCCACCGGACCGGAAAGACCGTCGCGCAGCAATATCGTTGACTTTCGCCCCGTGACTGCCTTATCGCTGACGCCATGATGAACCCGTTCTTCGCATCGCAGAGCTATTATCCGCAGCTTCCATAGCTGCGGGGTTTTCATCAATTGTGTTCCGCTGCCCCTGACAGCGGTCTCAATCCAATCGACCTTGTGCCGGGTGGCAAATCTGAAGGTCGAAAAATGAACAACAACCGCAGAAATCAAACCATGTCGCTCGGCATCGTCGGGTTCGGGGCATTCGGGCAACTTGCCGCCCACCATCTGCACCCGCACTTTGACATCACAGCCTGCGATCCCTCCCCGGACGCGGCGGCGGCGGCGCAACACCTCGGGGTGCGCCTGTCGTCACTGCATGCCGTATCGCAATCGGATGTGGTCCTTATTGCATCGCCCGTGTCCTCATTTGAGCAGGTTGTGAGCGGGATCGCAGCCTCCTGCAGACCCGGCGCGCTGATTGTCGACGTGGGCTCGGTAAAGGTCGTTCCCGCAGACATCATGCGGCGGCGGCTCCCCGATGACGTGGACATCGTGGCAACGCACCCCCTCTTCGGCCCCCAGAGTGCGGCGTCAGGGATCGGGGGGCTGAAAATTGCGGTCTGCCCCATTCGCGGGAAACGCCACGCGCGGTTGGCTGCGTTTTTACGCAAAGCCCTCGGGCTGACAGTCATCATAACGACGCCCGAGGACCACGACCGCGAGGCGGCGGTTGTCCAGGGGCTCACGCACCTGATTGCCAGAGTGCTCCTGGGCATGGGCCCGCTGCCGACGCGGATGACAACGAAAAGCTTTGATCTGCTGGCTGAGGCGATTTCCATGGTGCAGCACGATGCGCCGGAAGTTTTTGACGCAATTGAGAACACCAATCCCTACGCCAGGACCGTGCGGCGACAGTTTTTTGACCTGGCTGCAGGTCTGAGCATCGAACTGGATAAACGTCCCGGGCGCCCTGAAACAGCCGGACAGATCCGCGACGGTGCCGCATGAAAGGCTCGTCGGACCCGCCCAACAGCCCCGCGGCGATGCCAGCCGTGCGGCCCGGTGGCAATGTCCGCTTCGAGCCCAACCTGACCGATGCTACGGCATGAACAGACGGCGGCCTGGCGCACCTCGCAGACTATTCGGGCAACTGGTGCAATGCGGATACTTCCTTTTCAATCAGAGAAATCATTGAGGCGATGCGGGCAAATTTGCTTCTGCCACGCCGGAAGGTCAGCCAAAGATCATGATGATGTTTGATGGGTAAATTCAGTATGGAGACCTCACCGCGCCTTGCAAATGCATCGACCCCCGATCTGGGCAGTATTGCATACCCTATGCCTTCCGCGACCGGAGTGAGGATCTGCCCTATCTGGTTGACGGACGTTCGCGTTCTCAGGTGATCCGAGTCCTGATATTCCTTTGCGAAATTCCTCCCGAGAAGCTCATCTGCATATTCATATCCGTCCGGATGGGCGACAAATCCCAGTTTGTTCAGATCGGCCAGCTCAACTGGCCGGGGTGTCATGGACTTCGGAACCACCAGGCAGAGCTCCTCGCGCATGATCATCCTGGCTTCAAGTTTCGGCTGTTGGGGCCGGGTCGCCAGGATACCCAGGTCCAACTCTCCGTGAACCAGACCACGTGTCACATCGCCCTGCGGGGCGGCCTTCAGGTGAATCGCAAGATCAGGGGCCGTTCGCAAACGCTCCAGAAGATGTGGATAGAGCCACATCGCAAAACTGCCTGAGCAGCCGATCCTGACCTCGCCCACGCCCGGATCATCCCGCTGCATCAGTTCCCTGAGTTCACGTTCCTGCCGGCGACGCGCCAGCCCCACTTTGAAAAGAGCTTCTCCGGCAGGGGTTGGCGTGAATGATTTTCCGTCCTGCACGATCAGGGGCTTGCCGACTTGCGCCTCCAGCTTTCGCAGATGCTGCGAAACACCGGGTTGGGTCATCCCCAGCACGTCAGCCGACCTTGTGAAATGGCCAGTCTCACAGAGCGTCGTGAAAGTGTTCAGCCAGGTTGCGTTCAGCACGATAATAATAATCCATAATCAAAAACATATATAATGATAATTTTAAAAGATGTCACCGCTGATCTATCTTTCGGACAACGCAAACGAAAGGAAAAGCAATGACGCCGACACCACGCACTTTCTCTCACATTGGCCTCTCTGTACCGGATCTGGACAAGGCCGTTGCATTCTATCGGGACGTTCTGGGTTTCTACGTGATCATGGAACCGACGGAAATCACTGAAGACAACAGCGACATTGGCCGGATGTGCAGTGATGTCTTTGGTGAAGGCTGGGGTAAAATCCGCATCGCGCATCTCGCGACGGCTGATCGCATCGGGTTTGAACTGTTCGAATTTGACGGCCATCACGCACCGGAAAACAACCTGGATTTCCGGCAGCATGGAACATTCCATTTCGCCATTCAGGATCCAAACCTCGAAGATCTTTTGGCCAGGATCGTTGCCGCGGGCGGCAAACAGCGCATGCCCGTCAGAGAATATTTCCCCAATGAAAAACCTTACCGCATGGTCTATGTCGAGGACCCGTTCGGGATCGTTTTCGAGCTGTACAGCCACAGCTATGAGCTGACCTATTCGGGAGGGGCCTACACCTAGGCCAGCCCACCCGAACCTGCAAACCGGACCTTCAACACAGAGACTGAAAGGTTCGGTTTGCCCCGCAAACCCAACTTTAACCGCCTCTCAACCTTTGCACAGCGCACGCTCTGTTACGGCGCCCGAACCCGCGCAACACCGCCGTGCGCACCGACGTTATACCGACGCAACACCGACGTTTTACCGACATCGAATTTGCCCTGTTTTGCTGGAAAAGGGGCCAAAGTCTCTCCCCGGGGCCCCACCGCACCCGCACCGTTGCGCGGGCGGTGGATTAACCTTCCGGGCCTGCGCGCAGGGTCAGTAGGAGAACTCCGCATAGATACGGCTCAGATCGCCCTGCCAGTCGCCATGGTACTGGTCCAGCAACTCATCCGCGGGCACCTTGCCGCTCTCGATGCTCTCGTGCAGCGCATTCAGGAAGTGGGTCTCATCCGGCACCATACCACCCGCCCCGGGGCGCGCCCGTGCGGCGAGGCCCGCCTGGCTGATCGCCACCGCTTCGCGCGCGATATCGTGCAGCCGGATGCCGTGTACCTCGGCCTGCAGACCATCCACAGATGCCGCCACCCGCATCAGGTCGCGCGTGCCCATATCCCAGTCTTTGACCAGGTCCCAGGCTGCGTCCAGCGCCGTCTGGTCATAGGTCAGCCCGACCCAGAACGCCGGCAGCGCACAGAGCCGCCGCCAGGGGCCGCCATCCGCGCCGCGCATCTCAATAAACTTCTTCATCCGCGCTTCGGGAAAGGCTGTGGTCAGGTGATCTGCCCAGTCTGACAGGGTCGGGATTTCCCCCGGCAATGCGGGCAGTTTTCCGTCCAGGAAATCGCGGAAGGACATGCCGAGCGCATCGACATATTTACCGTCGCGGTAGACAAAATACATAGGCACATCAAGGGCGTAGTCCACCCAGCGCTCAAAGCCGAACCCCTCCTCAAAGACAAAGGGCAGCATGCCGGTGCGGGAGGCATCAAGGTTGCGCCAGGCCACGCTGCGCCAGGATTTGTGGCCGTTGGGTTTGCCCTCAAAGAATGGCGAGTTGGCAAAGAGCGCCGTGGCCACAGGTTGCAGCGCCAGGGCCACGCGCATCTTTTTGACCATGTCCGCCTCGGAGCCAAAATCGAGGTTCACCTGAACCGTGCAGGTCCGGCGCATCATGACCCGGCCCATGGTGCCGACGCGGGTCATGTAATCATTCATCAGTTTGTAGCGCCCCTTGGGCATCAGATCCATGTCCTCATGGGTCCAGTGGGGTGCAGCACCCAGCCCGATAAAGCCAGCGCCGATCCGGTCGGCCACATCCTGCACTTCGCGCAGGTGGGTGTTCACCTCGTCACAGGTCTCATGGATGGTTTCCAGCGGCGCCCCGCTCAGTTCCAGCTGCCCGCCAGGCTCCAGGCTGATGTTGGCGCCGTCCTTTTCCAGCCCGATCAGGTGCCCGCCCTCACTGACCGGCGACCAGCCGTGGCTGTCGCGCAGCCCTTCCAGCATCACACGGATGGAGCGCTCACCGTCATAGGGGAGCGGCTTCAGCGTGTCGCGGCAATACCCGAATTTCTCGTGCTCGGTCCCGATGCGCCAGTCTTCGCGTGGCTTGCAGCCATCTTCGAGATACTGCGCCAGCTGATCAAAAGAGGTGATAGGGCCACCGCCGGACTGGGGAATTGACATGAGGGAGTTTCCGTTTTGCTGAGCAGTTCTGGTCCGGAATGGATGGTCCCATTTCAGCAGGGTGTCAATGCACCGGGCCCTGTGCGGAAATCGCGACATCACGCTGCCAGATCACGATCTGTTCATCGGCGGGGTTCTCCAGCGCGCGCAGCATGACCGCCGTGCGCAGGCCGGGCAGCGCGGCAAAAGCGTCAAAAAGGGTATCGGCCCCTTCGGCATTCACCGGGATCATCAGCGCGGGCTGGCCAGGTTGTTCCAGCCGCCAGTGGGCCGGGTAAACTGTCCCGTCCAGCGTCAGCCGCCGCATTTCCCGCAGTGCGACTGTGTCGCCGGTCAGAGGCCCGAAGTAGGTCACCTGGCCTTCGTCCACATCGACCGAACCGACCCCGGCACCGGCGTTACGGAACCGGGCGCGCTGGATCCCGATCCAGATCAGTGCTGCGCCTGCAATAACAAGCGCCACAGCCGGCAGCACCAGCAGACGGCCCGGGCCGGCCAGCCACCACAGCCCCAGCAGGGCGGCGCCCGCCCCCACAAGCACTTCGCGCCAGCGCCACAATGCGTCACGCGCTTCGGGTCGGAAAAAGCCGGTCATAACCGATCCTCTCTGAGCGGATGCCAGGATGCATCATTGTCGCGCCAGTCGTAGGGCGCACGTACCGGCTCAAACGTCATATCGCCGAAATCGCGGATCAGCACCAGATCCACGTCCTGCCGGCGGAACAGCGCGCTGCCCTGTGTTTCGTATTGCTCACCGGCATCGCTTTGCGGAGCGGGCATGCGGTCATGGATGTCCTTCAGGCCTTCGGGTGCGGGGTCCGCCAGAATGCGCCGTGTTGCGGCCCGGTCCAGCGGAGCCCGCGCGCCGCTCATCAGCCGGATGCCGGAGCTGCACCCTTTTTCCGGCGCACCGGGACGTACGCGCGAAAGCCCCGCATCCCGCCCAATGATATCCGCACCACCCGTCGCAAAATAATGGCGGTTGTCGAGGAAAAAGCCGCCGCCGCCCCATGTATCCCCGCAGGGAAACAGCGACAGGGCCGTCCAGTAGGGCGGTTGTGACAGCGCCGAATACGCGCCCTCTGCAGGGCCTTTCCAGTGACCGTCCAACGCAAAATAGATAAAATTCGCCCCATCCGGCGACAGTGCGCAGCGACCCGGCCAGACTTTCTGTTTCAGCCACTGACCGTCCTCAAACCGGTCGGTGTCCCGGTGCCACAGGATCATGCGCCACTGCTTTGACGGCCCCTGCCGCAGGATCACAGCACGATCGTTTTCGGTGGCAAAGAACAGGTGCAGCCGCACAACCGGTGCCGGCCCGCTCACGTCCAGTCCCCCAGCGCCGTCTGCCACAGCGTCAGCGCCGCCACCGCCGCCGTATCCGCCCGCAGGATGCGCGGGCCCAGCGACACGGCATGGGTTGCCTCTGACCGGTGCAGACGGTCACGCTCCCCCGTTGAAAACCCGCCCTCGGGCCCGATCAGCACGGCCCAGGGACCCTCCAGCCCCGGCAAACTGTGCCCGGCCCCGGCAGCTGTCTCGTCACAGAACATGATCCGCCGCGTGTTCTCCCAGTGGTCCAGCACCCTGCCCAGCTTCTGCATCTCATCCACCGGCGGCACAAAGGTGGCACCACATTGTTCTGCCGCTTCAACTGCATGGGCCTGCAGGCGGTCCCGCTGGATCCTTCCTGAATTGGTGAATTCCGTCTGTACCGGCAGCAGTCGCGACACCCCCATTTCAACGGCCTTTTCCACGATGAAATCCGTGCGCGCCTTTTTGACAGGGGCAAAGAGCAGCCAGAGATCAGGCGGCATCTGCTGTGGTCTCAGCTGGTCCAGCGTGCGCAATGCGCCACCGCGTTTTCCGGCCTCCGTGACCTCCGCCAGCCACTCGCCATGTGCGCCGTCGAATACCAGCACGTGCGCGCCCACGCCCAGCCGCATCACGCCAAAGAGGTAATGCGCCTGCTCCCGCGACAAAGGAAGCGTTTGCGCAGGCCCCAAAGGGTGCTCTACATAAAGCCGGATTTTTGCTGATACGTCACGTTCCATGAAAGGGACCATATGCAAGAGCGCACGCCCACACCAGATGGCGCCGTCGCCGACGCGGTGAAAGATAACTGGGTGGACACCTGGGCACCTGCCGCCACCCGGCCCTACCTGCGGCTGAGCCGCGCGGACCGGCCCATCGGCACCTGGCTGCTGCTGCTGCCCTGCTGGTGGGGGCTGACGCTGTCCATGCTGCACAGCGGGCAGGTCTCTCTTTCTGATCTGTGGATCGCGGTCGGATGTGGCCTCGGGGCCTGGCTGATGCGCGGCGCGGGCTGTACCTGGAATGACATTACGGACCGCGATTTTGACGGCGCGGTTGAGCGCACCCGCTCACGCCCGATCCCCGCCGGTCAGGTTACCGTGCGTGGTGCTGTGATCTGGATGTGCGCGCAGGCGCTGGTGGCCTTTGGGATCCTGCTGACGTTTAACGCGGCCGCCATTGCGCTTGGCGTCCTCGCCCTGCTGCCGGTCGCGGTCTATCCATTCGCCAAACGCTTCACGTGGTGGCCACAGGTCTTTCTGGGCCTCGCGTTCAACTGGGGCGCGCTGCTGGCCTGGACGGCACACAGTGGCCAGCTTCAGGCCCCCGCCGTGGTGCTCTATCTGGCCGGCATCGCCTGGACGCTGTTCTACGACACGATCTATGCCCACCAGGACACCGAAGACGACGCACTGATCGGCATTAAATCTACCGCGCGCCTTTTTGGGGACCGCAGCGCGGCCTGGCTTCGTCGGTTTCTGATGGCAACCGTGGGCCTGATGGGGCTGGCGGTGATTTTCGCGGTTCAGCCGGCCGGAAACGTGCTTGCCCTTGTGATCGCACTGGCCGGCCCCTGGGCGATGGGCTGGCACATGACATGGCAGCTGCGTGGCTTTGATGCAGAGGATAACGCGAAGCTGCTCCGGCTTTTTCGCGTGAACCGGGATACCGGCATGATCCCGCTGGTCTTTTTTGTGGCAGCCCTGCTGGTATGATTGAAACCCGCGGCAGTGGGGCGTATCAAACAGGCAGAACCGGATCAGCCAGCTGGATTTATGCGCAACACCCGTCTTATTCTGATTTCCGCGGCCTTCGTGATCGCAGCTGCCCTGTCTCTTGTGGCGGCAAATTCCTCTGTGAAACTCGTCGAGGAAAGCTCCGAGATCGGTGTGCGCGAGGTGCTGGATCTGAACGGCCTCACCTGGGCCGAGGTCGAGGCGAACGGCCTGCAGGTCATGCTCGCAGGTACCGCGCCGAACGAAGCTCTGCGGTTCCGTGCCCTCAGCCTGACGGGCTCCGTGGTCGATGCCGCCCGGGTGATTGACGAGATGGACATAGCCGCCGTGGCCGCCATTGAACCGCCCCGGTTCTCTGCCGAAGTGCTGCGCAACACCGCCGGTCTGTCGGTGATCGGGCTGATTCCTGAAACCACGGACCGCGAGGCACTGGTCGAGGGCTTTTCCGCGATGAGCGACCTGCCCGTGACCGACCTGCTGGAGACGGCGGACTATCCCGCGCCCACCGGATGGGAAGATGCTCTGGCCTTTGCAGTCACCGCGATGGAAACCCTGCCCCGCGCAAAAGTGTCGGTGGATGCGGGCCGTGTCGAGATCACGGCCATCGCCGAAAGCGCGGAGGACAAGGCCGACAAGGAAGCAAGGCTCAGACGCGCAGCCCCCCCTGCCCTGAACGTCTCGCTCAACATCACAGCGCCCCGTCCCGTCATCACGCCCTTTGCGCTGCGGTTTGTGATGGATGACGCCGGTGCGCGTTTTGATACCTGCTCGGCAGACACAGAAGCCTCGCGCACACGCATCCTGAATGCCGCGTTCGAGGCCGGTCTTTCAGGCGCCGGCCGCTGCACAGTCGGCATGGGCGTGCCAAGCCCCAGGTGGTCAGAGGCCGTTACCACAGCCATCGGCGCGCTGGCCCGCATCGGCAGCGGCACGGTGACTTTTTCAAACGCGGATGTGACCCTCGCCGCGGCGGAAGGTACGGATTTCGACCTCTTCGAAGAGGTGGTGGGCGAACTTGAAAACGCACTGCCGGATGTATTTGCGCTCAACGCCGTTCTGCCGACCCCAAGCGATCCGGATACCGGCCCCAGCGAATTCGTGGCCACCCTCAGCCCCGAAGGACAGGTCCAGCTGCGCGGCCGCATCACAGACGACAAAATGCGTGAGGTGGCCGACAGCTTCGCCCGCGCGCGTTTTGGTTCTGAAAACGTCTACACCGCCGCCCGGATTGTGCCCGGACTGCCGGCCGACTGGCCTGCGCGTGTGCTGACCGGCATCGAAGCACTGGGTTTTCTCAACAACGGCGCGGTGATTGTGACGCCGGAAACCCTGCAGCTGTCGGGTGCTTCGGGGGATCCGGATGCCAGTGACACCATAGCCCGGCTGATGGTCAGCAAACTTGGCGAGGACGCCACCTTCGAGATCGATGTCAGCTATCTGGAAGAACTCGATCCCGTCGCCAGCCTGCCTGCGCCCGAGGAATGCGAATCCCGCATCCGTCTGATCGTGCGGGCAAACAAGATCATCTTCGAGCCCGGCTCGGCCACGATCGATGCCAGCGCCCTGCCCGTCATGGATGCCATCGCCGGCATCCTGCAGGAATGCGGCGATCTGCGGCTCGAGGTTCAGGGTCACACAGACAGCCAGGGCCGCGAGGAAATGAACCTCGCCCTCAGCCAGGCCCGTGCAGAATCAGTCCTGAACGAATTGCGCGCCCGTCGCGTCCTGACCGGTTCCTTCCTTGCCAAAGGCTATGGCGAGGCCAATCCGGTCGCCGATAATGGCACCGAAGAGGGCCGCGAAGCCAACCGCCGCATCGAATTCCGCCTGATTTCATCGGAACCCAGCGTCCCGCAGGGTGAATCAACACTGGAAAGCATTGCCGAAAACAGGGATACAGGGGCCGGGACAGGCACTGAGGAACAGGGCAATGAGCAGGAGTGAGTTTGTGGTGGCGACGGCCATCATTTTGTTTGTCGCCTTTTGTCTGGGGTGGTTCGCCAACTGGCTTGTACACCGCTTCTCCCGCGTGGCAGCAGATGACGTGGCCCAGCTGGACCGGATGAGCCAGGAACTGCACGAAGCAGAAGAGACAAGGGATCAGGCGATCACTTACCTTCAGCAGCGTGAAGCGGAACTGACCAATCAGCTGGCCCAAACCGAAGCCGAACTGCGTGCCGCCATGGATGGTCTGCGCGACGCCCGGCACGAAGCCGAAGAGATGCGCGCCCACCTCAAGTCGCAGCAGGCAGGCTGACCCCGCCCGCTGCAGGTACCGTCAGGCAACCGTCAGATGCGCGCAGGTCGCATCATGGCTGATTTTCTGCGACGTACTGCCCAGAACAGCCCCTGAAACAGCGCCCAGCCCCCGCCGTCCCGTCACAATAAGATCCGCACCACAGGCCCTGGCACAGGCCACAAGATCCTCTGCCGGATCCGCCTCTCCGATGTGCAGCTGCTCTGCACTGAGGGACTGACCGCTCATCTTCTCCTGCGCATCGCCCAGTACCTTCTGTGCAGCTTCCTTCACTTTCTCTGCCGAAGGCATCGTCGTCGCTGCGTGATATCCGGCAACTGCCCCCAGCGCAAAAGCCACCGTTTCAGCTTTGGGCGTATGCACCAGATGAATTTCTGATCCGTATTTTCCGGCCAGATCGCATGCCACATCCAGCGCGCGACCCGCCTGCTCGGAACCGTCAAGGCCAACAACTATTTTCGTAAACATCGTCAGATCTCCCTTCGATCAGTGTGGCCTCAGTTTACAGCCCCCCACCAACCGCCGGTATGATCCAGGTCAAATCAGCTTTTCCAGCGGTCCAGCGCCGCCTCATCGTCATCGCGAGCCGCGACCCAGGCGGTGCCATCCGCTGTGACTTCGCGTTTCCAGAAGGGGGCACGGGACTTCAGATAATCCATCAGGAACTCCGCCGCCTCAAAGGCGTCCCTGCGGTGCCGGGACGCAGTCGCCACCATCATAATGACGTCCCCGGGCGCCATCTTTCCGTAGCGGTGGATCACCAGCGCATCCCCCAGCGACCATCGCGTCATGGCCGTCTGTGCAATCTCCTGCAATGCGGCCTCGGTCATGCCCGGGTAATGCTCGATCTCCATGGTTTCGAGCTGGCTGCTCCCGGTGTCCCGCACGACACCCGAGAACGTGACAACAGCCCCCATATCCGTGCGCCCGGCAGAAAAGGCATTCAGCTCCGCCCCGGGATCAAACGCATCTTCCTGAACCGTTACCCGCATGCGCTCATCCCCCGGTCATCGGCGGAAAGAACGCAACCTCGCGGGCCCCTTCCAGTGAGGCATCAAAACCCGTGAGCTCCTGGTCAATGGCCACCCGCAAGGCAGAGGTATCCGCAAAAGCCGCCGCATATCTCTCTTCGCGCGCCCGCAGCTCCTCGACCAGATCGCTGACTGTTGCAGCCGATGTCTCAATGCGCTCGCGCGGAATCCCGATACGCTCCCGGACCCAGGCAAAATACAGAATATCCATCAGTCCTCATCCTTCAGATGCGGCATCGCCTTTTTCAGATAGTCGATGCCCGTCACAAACGTCAGCACCGCCGCAACCCACAGCAATACCAGACCAATAACACCGGCCCACTCCATCGCCGCATGCTTCCAGCGCAACCCCTGCAGATCCTCAACACGGCCCTCGAAAATGTCCGCCACCATCTGCTGATCCATCCCCCAGGCCGACATGCCCAGATAATGTTCAAAAACACCCTGCGAAAACAGCACGGCAATGGCCACCATCTGAAAGGTCGTCTTCCACTTGGCCAGTTTTGTCACCTTCAGCGTGCCCGCCGTATCCCCCAGAAACTCGCGCAGACCGGAGACAAAAACCTCACGGAACAGGATCACCGTGGCCGGCAGAACCAGCCAGGGCGACCAGCTGGAAAAGCCGATGATCACCATCAGGGCAATCACCACCATCGCCTTGTCCGCGATCGGATCCAGCATGGCCCCAAGCCGCGTCTCCTGTTTCCAGGCCCGCGCCAGATAGCCGTCAATCCAGTCCGTGACCGCCGCCAGCACAAACAGCACCAGCGCAAACCAGTCCGCGTAAGGCCGGGTGAAATACAGAAACATGACCGCAACCATCGGCGCGGCAATTAACCTGACAATCGTCAGTATATTCGGCAGGGTCAGCGTCATGGCCTGACCCTACAACGCCAGAATTACAGGGGAAAGCGGCAACCGACACCTGACTTCTTCTGGCGCAAAATATCCTCGCCGAAGGCCGTTCTGCCGCAGGCAGGACACACTGGCCACAGCCCTAACCGCGCTCGTGAAAGAAGTCATATATCTTCTCTGCCAGCGCTTCAGAAACCCCCTCCACTGCCTTCAGATCACTGAGGTTGGCCCGCGACACCGCCTTGGCCGAGCCGAAATGCGCCAGCAGCGCGCGTTTGCGCGCGGCCCCCACCCCCGGCACATCATCCAGCGGCGTGGCACCGACGGCTTTGGACCGTTTCGCCCGGTGCGTGCCAATGGCAAACCGGTGCGCCTCGTCGCGCATCCGCTGGATGAAATAGAGCACCGGATCATTGTGCCGCAGCGCAAAAGCCTGCCTGCCGGTGCGGTGGAATTCCTCTTTGCCCGCGTCCCGGTCCAGGCCTTTGGCCACACCCACCATCGGGATGTCCTCAACACCGTATTCCCGCATAATATCACGCACGGCACTGACCTGCCCCGCCCCGCCGTCAATCAGCAAAAGGTCCGGCCAGTGCCCCTCTTTGCGGTCAGGGTCCTCTTTTTTCAGACGCCGGAACCGCCGCGACAGAACCTCTTTCATCATCCCGAAGTCATCCCCCGGTGTGAGCTCCTCACCACGGATGTTGAACTTGCGGTACTGGTTTTTCATAAAACCCTCGGGCCCGGCCACGATCATTGCACCCACCGCGAACGCACCCTGAATGTGCGAGTTGTCGTAAACCTCGATCCGCTCGGGCGGCGCGGGCAGTTCAAACGCCTCGGCCAGCCCTTTCATCAGACGGGCCTGGGTCGCACTTTCCGCCATCTTCCGCGCGAGGGACTCGCGCGCATTCCGCAGCGCCCCGTCGATCAGTTCCGCCTTTTCGCCCCGTTTCGGCACCACCAGCTCTACCCGTCGCCCCAGCTTGCCGGTCAGCGCCTCGGCCATCAGGTCCGGGTTCTCGATCTGGTTCGACAGGATCACCTGACGCGGCGGCTCCCGCGTATCGTAAAACTGCCCCAGAAACGCTTCGAGCACTTCGGCGGCATCAACATCCGCCCCCACCCGCGGATAAAAATCCCGGTTTCCCCAATTCTGGTTGGCCCGGATGAAAAACACCTGAACACAGGCCTGGCCACTGTCCATGTGCAGCGCGACGATATCCGCCTCTGACACCCCCTGCGGGTTGATGCCCTGCGCGGTCTGCACCTGTGTGAGCGCCTTGATCCGGTCGCGCAGTGCGGCGGCGCGCTCGAATTCCATGTCCTCAGAGGCTGCCTGCATCTCGGAAGCGAGCCGGGCCTGAATATCGGTGGTCTTGCCCGACAGGAACTTCTCCGCATCCCGGACCGTCTGGCGATACTCTTCCGGACTGATGCGGCCCACACAGGGCGCAGAACAGCGTTTGATCTGGTACTGCAGACAGGGGCGCGTCCGGCCCTCAAACTCCGAGTTGGAACAGTTGCGCAGCAAAAACACCCGCTGCAACTGGTTCAGCGTACGGTTTACCGCGCCTGCCGAGGCGAAGGGCCCATAATAATTGCCCTTCTGCTTTTTTGCCCCGCGGTGTTTCTTGATCTGTGGATAGTCGTGATCGGCCGTAACGATGATATTCGGAAAACTTTTGTCATCGCGCAGCAGAACGTTGAACTTGGGTTTGAGCTGCTTGATCAGGTTCTGCTCAAGCAGCAGTGCTTCTGTCTCGGTCCGCGTCGTCAGAAACATCATCGACGCGGTCATCGAAATCATCCGCGCAATACGGCCCGAATGCCCGCCGGGGCGCGCATAATTCGACACCCGCGCACGCAGATTGCGCGCTTTGCCGACGTACAGCACACGGCTTTCCGCATCCAGCATCCGGTAGACGCCGGGCGACGTATCGAGCGTACGCATATACCCCTGGATGACTTCATGGCCTGTCGGCACATCCTGAGGCTGAGTGTCAGGCGAATCTGTCATGTAACTTTTGGATGATTCCTTCCCCGGCGCTGCACTTTACCGAAGCCCACCGCAAGAGAGAACCTTTCCACGGTTCCTGTGGACAACTCTGCAGATAACTTCCGGGCATACCGGAATTATCGTTAGTTTGTGGGCATTTCTTCGATTTGCACAAAAAATAGGCGCTATCTTAACCCATTGATAACGCTCAAAACTTTCCAGACCACCGGACAAGGTTTTGAAAACAAAGGCCTTTTGGTAACGGTTTTGTAACAACTTCAGCAGCGGTGCAAAACTTCCCCGAAGTCAGCCCTTTATTCCACCCCCAGCACATCCGGGGTCTGCCAACCGAGGTGCTGGCCTCCGTCCACACAAAAGAGCTGCCCTGAGACCGCGCGGGCCTCCAGCAGGTAGCCGATCGCTGCGGTGATGTTCTCCGGATCAGACCCGCGCTGCAGCACAGTTGCGGCCCGCTGCTTCGCGAATTCCTCATCTGTCTGACGCCCCCCGCGCAGCGTTGGTCCGGGGCCCACGCCATTCACGCGGATCGCGGGGGCCAGAGCCTGCGCGCTGGTCTGCGTCAGCGCCCAGAGCGCGGCCTTGGCCAGCGTATAGGTCGAAAACTCCGGCGTCAGCTTGCGGACCCGCTGGTCAATCATATTCACAATGACACCCGCCGCAAACGGCTCCCCCCGCGCATCCCGCAGCGGCTCCAGGTTCTGGGCAGCCATCTTCTGGGTCAGGATATAGGGCGCGCGCAGATTGCTCTGCATATGCTTGTCCCAGGAGGCGCGTGTGGCCGTTTCAATCGTGTCGTATTCAAAGATCGACGCGTTGTTGATCAGGCAGGTGACCGGCCCGCCCAGCGCCTGCACCGCGTTGTCAAAGAGCGCTGTCGTCTGATCATCGTCCAGCATATCCGCCTGCAGCGCCACCGCCCTGCCGCCCGCCTCCTCAATCAGCCGGACAGTTTCATCTGCGCCGGCACTTGAGGACGCATAGTGCACAGCCACGGCATAGCCCCGCGCCGCGAGGTAAAGGGCGATCTCACGACCGATCCGGTGCCCTGCACCTGTGACGAGCGCATTGGCCATAACATCTTCTCCTGTGTTCGGTTCAGCTCAGCAGCAGCACCATATACCCGGCATATAGTGCGGCCAGCAGAATGCCCCACCCGCGGGTAATATTCACTCTGAAATAGACAAAAACGGCCAGCAGCAGAGAGGCCCCCAGCATCACCCAGAGATCGAACCGCAGGAATTCCGGATCCACGGGAATGGGCCCCACCAGGCTCGCGATGCCAATAATTGCCAGCAGGTTGAACATGTTGGAGCCGATCACATTGCCCAGCGCCACATCCGCCTGCCGGCGCAGCGCCGCCATGGTGGTTGTCGCCAGTTCAGGCAGCGATGTGCCGATGGCCACCAGCGTCAGACCGATCACCGTGTCGGATACACCGTACTGCCGCGCGATGACGGTGGCATTATCCACCAGCAGATCCGCGCCCAGCGGCAGGCCGATCAGGCCCAGCACCAGAAAGACCGCGATCCGCCAGCCCGGCATATCGGGGTCTGCGCCCTCTGGCTCTTCGTCATCCCCTTTGCAGGCCTGGCGGTGCTGATGCGCATCGCGGAAGGCATCGCCCAGCACAAAGGCCAGCGCACCCAGCAGTACCGCCCCCGCGATCCAGTCGAACACGCCCCTGCAGGCCAGCGCAATAAACAGCAGCGAGGCCAGGATCATGAAATTGTACGTCTTGCGCGTATTGCACTCCGAGGTGTGCATCGCGGCCAGGATCGCCGGCACACCCAGAACAAGCAGGATATTGGCCGTATTTGACCCGACGACATTGCCCAGCGCCAGGCCCGGTGCGCCTTCCAGCACCGCCTGGACAGAGATCAGCAGTTCCGGCGCAGAAGTACCGAAAGCCACAATGGTCAGGGATACGATCAGAGCCGGCACGCCAAGCCGCAGACTGAGATTCACCGCCCCCTTGACCAGCGCATCCCCTGCAAGCAGCAGAATGAGCAGGCCCAGACCGGACAGCAGCCATGGCGCGAGTTCTGTCACGAACGCCCTCCCGTACCACAGTCACAGGGACCGCGGCCGATCCGGTACCGTCCGCATGACCGGCATTTGGCCTGGCTCAGTCTCTTGCCGCCCAGCCAGTGCATCTTGCCGAACATGGCCAGCACGCCCATGACGACGAGAAACAGGGTGACGATTTTGAAGATCATGCGGTTACAGCCCGTACTGCGCGAACGCGCTGCGTTCTTCCACGGACTGCAGTGCATCGTCCATGATGCTCGCACCGAAACGCGCCATCAGCGATTTGCGCGCCCCGAAAGCACGCAGCTGTACCTTGTCGCCAAACCGTTGCTGCAGCAGCGGCTTCATATGGCCGATCCCGTCGATCAGCCCCAGTTCCTGTGCCCTGCGCGCCATCCAGACCTCGCCGGTAAAGAGGTCCTGATCCTCGGGCAGTTTGCCTTTGCGCCGCGCTGCCACGTGCTCTTTGAAATTCGTGTGGATGTCCTCCAGCAGCCCTTTCAGGCGCTCAACATCCTCCGGGTTCTCCGGGCGGAACGGATCGAGCATGGATTTGGACTTGCCGGCTGTGTAAACGCGCCGCTCAACACCGTGCCGCGCCAGCAGTTCATGCGCGCCAAAAGACGCAGAGATCACGCCCACCGAACCGATCAGCGAACTGTCATCGGCATAAATCTCATCCGCCGCCGCCGCCAGCCAGTAGCCGCCCGAGGCAGCCACATCTTCGACAAAGGCGATAAGCGGAATGTTCTTTTCCTCCGCCAGCCGCCGCAGTCTCGCTCCGATCAGCGAGGACTGGACCGGGCTGCCACCGGGTGAATTGATCTGCAGCGCAACAGCAGCCGGTTTGCCGCGGGTGAAAGCTTTTTCGATGACCGGTGCCAGGCGGGCGTCATTCAGTGTGCCACGGCCCGACGCAGAGATCATTCCGGACAGACGGATGACGTTTACCTGCGGGTCCGAATTCAGAAAGGGTATCCAGCGTTTCATGTGACCCCATGTAGAATGCACCGCCGCCCCAAACAAGGCGGGGTGCACAAGAGATTACACCCTGCGCCTTTATTGCCGGATGCGCCAGCCTGTTCTGAAGATCCACCAGATCGCCGCCAGACACAGTGCCGTGAAACCGGCGATGGCAAAAAGCGAGATCCCGATCGGCACATCCGAGGTTTCAAAGAACGCCCAGCGGAAGCCCGAGATCAGATAAACCACCGGATTGAACATCGAAATCGTCTGCCAGACCGGCGGCAGCATCGAGATCGAATAGAAAGCACCACCCAGAAACACCAGCGGCGTCACCACCAGCAGCGGCACCAGCTGCAACTGTTCAAAGCTGCCGGCCCAGATACCGATGATAAAGCCCAGCAGCGCAAAGCTGATACAGGTCAGCACCAGGAACACGATCATCGCCAGTGGATGCGCGATCTGTACATCCACAAAGAAAAACGACGTCGTCAGGATGATCACACCGATGATCAGCGCTTTGGCCGCAGCCGCACCCACATAGCCCGCGACGATCTCCAGAAAGCTCACGGGAGCTGACAGCAGCTCATAGACGGTGCCGATGAACTTGGGGAAATAAATGCCGAAAGAGGCGTTCGAGATCGCCTGGGTGATCACCGAAAGCATGATCAGCCCCGGCACGATGAACGCCCCATAGCTGACCCCCTCAACCTGCTGAATGCGGCTTCCGATCGCTGCACCAAAGACGACAAAATAGAGCGATGTGGACAGCACCGGCGAGATCAGGCTCTGCGCCAGCGTGCGGAAAAACCGGGCCATCTCAAAAACAAAGATTGCGCGGATTGCCAGGAAATTCATGCCACGTCCTCCTGTTCCTCTGCATGTACCAGATCGACGAAAATATCCTCCAGGCTGCTCTGCCGGGTGACCACGTCACGCAGCACCAGCCCGGATTTGCTCACATCCTGCAGCAGCTTGGTGATGCCGGTACGTTCAGCGCGCGTGTCATAGCTGTAGGTCAGCGTGCGGCCGTCTTCGCTGAGGCTCAGGTCATAGCCCCCAAGCGTCTCCGGGATGGCGTCCAGCGTCTCGGAGAGCTGCACATCCAGCTGCTTCTGCCCCATCCGCGCCATCAGCGCGTCTTTCTCTTCGATCAGCAGCATCTCTCCGCGTGCGATCACCCCCACCCGGTCTGCAATCGCCTCGGCCTCTTCGATGTAATGCGTGGTCAGCACGATGGTCACACCGGAGGCCTTGAGGCCTGCCACCACTTCCCACATGTCCTTGCGCAGCTCCACATCGACTCCCGCGGTCGGCTCATCCAGAAACAACAACTGCGGCTCATGGCTGAGCGCCTTGGCAATCAGCACACGCCGTTTCATACCGCCGGACAGCTCGCGGATCTGGTTGTTCCGCTTATCCCACAGCGACAGCTGTTTCAGGATACGTTCAATGGCGGCATCATCGCGCGGTTTTCCAAATAGACCGCGGGAAAAGCGGACAGTGTTGATCACTTTTTCAAAGGGTTCGAGATTGATTTCCTGGGGGACCAGACCAATCATGTTCCGCGCCGCGCGGTATTCGCGCAGCGTACAGTGCCCGCCCACATGCACGTCGCCGGATGTCGCGGTGGTAATCCCGCAGACCGTAGAAATGAGTGTCGTCTTTCCGGCACCGTTGGGACCTAGCAGCGCAACAATCTCACCCTTCTCAATCTCCAGGTTCACGCCCTTGAGGGCTTCGAACCCATCGGCATAGGACTTCCGCAAGTCTTTAATACTCAGAATCGCTGGCATGGCCCCGCCTCCCGTCGGTTTGTCATTGCCTAGGATGAAACCCCGCAGAACAACAGCGCGCTGGCGCACAGGCTGGCCGCGTTTTGTGCGGAAACCCGCAGACGCGCACGGATCAGGCTTTGCCGGTCACCCGGCTCAGCCAGCTCTTTTTTTCCGCCTCAGGCGCATCATCACCGGGGATCTCTTCCTCGGCGGGCCCCTCCAGGGTTTCCTGCAGATTTGCAAAGAACTGGTCCGCCATTTTCTTGGCAAAACCGTCAATGATCCGGCTGCCCAGCTGCGCAAGCTTGCCACCAACTTTGGCTTCGACGTCATAGCTCAGCGCCGTGCCGCCCTCGCTCGGCGCCATGCTGACATCGGCCCCACCCTTGGCGAAACCAGCCGCACCGCCCTTACCCTCGCCCGTGATGGTCAGGGACTGGCCGGGGACCATATCCGACAGGGTCACCGCCCCCTTGAATGTCGCTTTCACCGGGCCGACTTTCTGAACCACCGTAGCCTCGAATCCTTCTTCGGCCGATCCCGACACCTCCTGTGCGCCCGGCACACAGGCTTTCAGCACCTCAGGCGACAACAGCGCCGCATAAACCTCTTCCGGGCTGGCGGCGATCTGGCGTGTATCCGACATCTTCATGGCGTCTCTCCCTGCGGTCCTGTTCTGCGCCGGAGACTGACACAAACAAAAGCGGCGCGCCATTGCGTTTTCAGCGATGTCGTTTTCCGGCTCGACAGTGTCCGGGGGGCTGATATGGCTGAACCCATGTCACAGTCCCCCATGAATAACGCAGCCCTGGGCATTGCCTTTGTGCTGGGCGGTGTTGTCGCCATTTCCTTCAACGACATGCTGATCAAACAGCTCTCGGGCGGCTACCCTCTGCACGAGATCGTCTTTATCCGTTCTTTCGTGGGGCTGATCTTTACGCTGTTCCTGATCCGCATGGAGGGCGGCCTGCACATCCTGAAAACCCGCTGGCCGGTGCTGCATGCCGTGCGCGGGCTGCTCATCGTCGTGGCCAACATGAGCTTTTTTGCGGCCCTTGCCGCAATTCCCCTCGCGGACGCCACGGCACTGTTCTTTGCGGCGCCTCTGATGATCACCGTGCTGTCCATTCCGATCCTGGGCGAAAAGGTCGGGCCTGTGCGCCTGACGGCGGTCATCGTGGGCTTTGCCGGTGTGATTATCATGCAGCGCCCCTGGGCCGACGCGGACCAGCTGCAGGCCTCGCGGCTGGTGCTGCTGCTGCCGGTGCTGGCCGCGCTGACCTATGCCCTCAATCAGCTGATGACGCGCAAGCTGGGGGTCGAGAGCAAGGCCTCCGCCCTCTCGGTCTATGTGCAGCTTGCCTTCATCGTTGTGTCGCTCGGGTTTTTCGCAATCGCCGGCGACGGGCGTTTTGCGGCGAACGCCACAGACCCCTCGCTGCAGTTTCTGCTGCGCGCCTGGATCTGGCCCTCGGCGACCGACTGGGCATGGCTCCTTGGCATGGGCGCAAATGCCGCCGTGATCGGCTATTGCCTCAGCCAGGCCTACCGGATCGCCGATGCCGCCACCGTAGCCCCCTTTGAATACATCGGCCTGCCGATGGCTGTCTTCTGGGGCTGGGTGGTCTTCGGCGACCTGCCCGTCTGGGAAGTCTGGGCAGGCATCGCGCTTATCCTGGGCTCGGGTCTCTTTGTCTGGCTGCGCGAACGGCAGAAAGCCCGGATCATCGCCCGCGCCCCGGTGCGCCGGCGGTGACTCTCGCTTGTGGGGTTTCAGGACCGCGCACGGGTGCCAGACGCATCGCCCCGTGGCGGGCCATCTGTTGCGCTCCACCCCCTGCCTGATAAGCATCCACCAGCGGGATAACTGCCGAATTACCAGCACAGGACACAAAAATGGGTGGCGAAACAGATCTGGACAAACTCATAAGCTCGATGTCGGCCGAACTTGTGCCGGGCCTCTATGTTTTTGCGACAGTGGCGCCCGGACAGGTCCCGCCCGGCCTGTCGCCCCGCATGGTGTTCCACGAGGCCGAGGGCACAACCCTCATCCTGCTGAAGTCAGAGGCGGAAACGCATGGCCTCGCGTTTGAGTTCCCGTGCAGAATGATCACGCTGAACATCCACTCTTCGCTGGAAGCGGTGGGGTTCATGGCCCGCATTGCCACGGAACTGGCCCGGCACGACATGGGCGTGAACCCGGTGTCGGGCTTTTACCACGACCACCTCTTTGTCCCCGACAGCCGCGAAAACGATGCCCTGGCAGCGCTGAAAGATATGTCGTCCGCGTGAACCCACGGAGGCTGACACCGTGGCGATGAAACCGGAGCAGCTCGCTGACACAGCATTTCAGGCCCTGCGGGAAACAGACGAACGAAAAACGGCGGCCGTTCGGGCCGCCGTTCCGTAACATCAAAGCTGACGCAGGTGTCAGGCCGCTTTCCGGCGGCGACGCATCGCGCCAAAGCCCGCGAGTGCAGTGCCCATGAGCACAACCCCAGCCGGGACCGGCACAGGAGATACGTCAGAGTCGACGCGCAGCACCGACGGGTCGCTGTTGGTCGAGACATAGAGGAACGACACAAAGCCACCGTCAAAGCCGGAAACGCTGGTTCCGATCTCACCCGTCGGACCGGCATTGCCGCCCAGCGCAACACCATCGTCCAGCACCAGAACACCGTCGTCATGCGCAATGTTGAACGTGCCACTGGTAAAGGCGCTCAGGCTTTCAAACAGGTAGAAGGTTGTCGTCGCAGTGCCGGTACCGCTGTCGATGTTGCCCTTACTGTTCTTCAGACCGCCGAAACCGCCGTCGAGACCACTGACGCTGCCGGAGCCGGAAGCCAGAAAGCTGCCGATAGTTGTGTTGCTGCCCGAGCTGGTGCCGAAGTCCAGGGCGCCGGAGTAGGAGAACGTGTCAGTACTGATCACGCTGTCTCCACCGCCGAATGTGCTGCCGGGCGCGGAAACCGCATCCCAGTTTGCGACTGACGCTTCGGATTCTGAACGGCTCAGATTTGTTACGTTAAAAGCCGTCACCTTGAAGTCGCCTTCGAATGTACCGGCAACGGATCCTTTATTGATAGAAACAGTCGCCGCATTTGCGCCCATTGCGAACACAGATGTGCTCAAGGCAACCGCAGCAGCAAGAGTGCGGAAATTCATAGTGTACCCTATTTAAAAAGCATCCTTCGCTGAGGATGAACTGGTTCATGTAAGATAGGGGCCGTTCTTTACCGTTTCTTAAGGTTTACGCAAAGGAAATCCGGCATTTTTTCGGCATTTTCTACCGCAGGGTATCTATTGCCAAACTATTAACCACAATACTGCCCAGGTTCTGACAATACACGTCACTTATTGGATGGTTCGTCCAGGCCCGAAGCCTGCCTGAGTGCACAGAACCGCCTCCGGTCGTTTTCCTTGCCACTGCGTCCCGCAGGGTGAGACCCGCGAAACCGTTCCCGGGGTTTTTCCGCGTTCAAACCCAGCTTTAACCACCCCTCAACCTTTCTACAGCGCGCGCTCTGTTACTGCGCCAGAACCCGCGCAACACCGCCGTGCGCACCGACGTGATACCGACGCAACACCGACGTTTTACCGACATCGGATCTGGCATGTTTTGCTGGCAAAAAGGCCAGAGTCTCTGTCCGGGGCCCCAGGACCGTCCGCACTGTTGCGCGGGCGGTGTGTTAACCGGCGAGCGCGCGGTGGGCGGCGATGAAATCAGTAAAGCCGCCCGGTCTCGTTCCAAGCCATGCGCGCCTCGATATCTTCCAGCGGCATTTCCATATCGCCGTGGTCTTTCAGCGCCTGTGAATAGCTCGGAAGCCCCTCAATTGCCCCCCATTTTTCCGGCTGCCACATCGCAGACCGGATCATCGATTTACCGCAGTGGAAAAACGCCTCCTCAACACGCACCAGCAGGACAAGGTCCGGTCTGTGGCCATTGAGCGTTGTGAGATCGAGCACCGCATCGTCCCGCGCGATCTCGGCCGCGCCATTGATGCGCACCACCTCTTTGCGTTTCGGCACAACCAGCATCATGCCAACGCGCGGCACCTCAAGGATGTTGCGGAATGTGTCGGCGCGGTTGTTCCCGATGCGGTCGGGTATGGCGATTGTGTGCTGGTCGATGACCTTGATAAAACCCGCCGGATCGCCCTTGGGCGATACATCCATCTGACCCGCTGCATTGCAGCTGGCGATCGTACAAAAGGTCGTCCGGGCGATCCAGGCAGCACAATGCGCGTCAATATGATCGATGAATTTGTTCACCTGGCTGGGGTGCAACGGGTCCAGCATGCTCTCCAGTTCCGCCACCGTTGTGACCGGTTTTTCCGCCCTGTACATGCCGTTCCCCCCGTTCTGTTCCGTCTGCGCCATCCGGGATGATGCCACGCCGGCGGGCCATCGCCCAGTCCCGTTTGGAGATTTACGGCCGGATGTGCTACTCTGGGGTGTGGGCAATTTTCGCCTGCACTTTTTACGATCTTATATTTTTTGGAGTTTTTATAATGGCACATGGTTCCAGGCATTTTGATATTCTTGCGCCCAGATCCCCGTTTTATCACGGACCATTCGGAAGGCTGTTTCCTGACCTCGACCCCTGGCACAGTCCCGGCACCTCGGATTCCGATGCCGCCCTGCTGGATATTGCAAACAACCTTATGACAGAACTGCCGGGCGAGCTGCCCGCAGATATCGCAGCGGATCAGGCAAAAATTGATCAGCTGGAAAATGACTTCGGCTCGGACATTCCCGCAGGCTACACCTATTTCGGCCAGTTTGTGGACCACGACATCACCTTTGATCCGGCCTCCTCGCTGATGCGGCGCAATGATCCGAACGGGCTGCGCAATTTCCGCACGCCGCGTCTGGATCTCGACAACATCTATGGTGCCGGGCCGGATGATCAGCCCTATCTCTATGATCCTGACGACAAGGCCAAGCTTGCCATCGGCGAGATCGAGGGCCGGCCTGATCTGCCCGATCTGCCGCGTTTCCGGGGCCGTGCGCTGATCGGTGATATGCGCAATGATGAGAACTCCATGGTCAGCCAGCTGCAGCTGGCGTTCCTGCTGGCACACAACACACTCGTGGACCGCGCCCGGGCCGCCGACCCCGGTGCCTCGACCGGTGAGCTCTTCGAGCGGGCGCGCAAAACACTGCGCTGGCTTTATCAGCATATCGTCTGGAACGACTTCATCCCGCGGATTGCGCACAAAAAGATCGCGGAATGCGCAATGAAGCTGGAGAAAACCTGCGATGGGCGGGGCAGCTGGACCTGTCAGCTGGACGATGTCTACAGCTGGAAACATCAGCCCTTTATGCCGGTGGAATTCTCAGTGGCGGCCTACCGTTTCGGGCACTCCATGGTGCGCAACGGGTATCAGACTAACAACCCGGAGCGGGGTTTCGGAAACAACGCGCCGATCTTCGACAACACCGGTGGGGCGGATCCGGATGATCTGCGGGGCTTCCGGCCGATGAAGCCGGAAAACTGCATCCAGTGGGACTGGTTCCTGCAGATGCAGAGTTCCGCGCCCGGGCTCTTCCCGCAGATGGCACGCAAGATTGATACCAAACTGGCCAATGCCCTCGCCTTCCTATTTGAAGGCGCTGCGGGTGACCCCGGAAACGTGCTGGCCTTCCGCAACCTCAAGCGGGGTGTCAGTTTTGATCTGCCGTCAGGCAGTGCTGTTGCGCGGAAATTCTGCCTTGATCCCATCGCACTGGGTCCGGATGAGCCGGATGCGCTCTGGTACTACGTGCTGCGCGAGGCCGAAGACAGTGGCGGCAATGCGCTGGGGCATGTCGGCTCTGTGATCGTGTGTTCGGTCTTTGCCGGTCTGCTCAAGGGTGATCCGCTCAGCTGGATCTCGACCGAGCCCTGCTGGACGCCGGACAAGGATCCGCTGCTGAATGGCGGCGTTGACAATATTGACGATGCGTCCTGGACACTGGCGTCGGTGATCCGTCTCGCCGGTCTGAAAGCAAACGGCATCGGTTTCGCCTGATACGACCTGTAAACCAGGGGCTTGGCGCCGGTGCGCCCGCCCCGACCCTCAGCCCGGATGATCCGTTTCGGTTCGGTCGTCATTGGTGGTTGGCGCGGATATCACGAGAAACCGTACAGGATCCGCACCGGTATTGCTGGCCTGATGCGCGACACCGGGGGGCACGCTGAACCCCTGCCCTTGACTGATCTGCCGGGCCTCACCCCGCGCCTCCATCGTCAGCACGCCCTCCAGCACATAGAAAAACTGCTGTGCAAAGCTGTGACTGTGCGGCGTCTCTGCGGTGCCCGGGGGGCATCTGTTCTTCCTTCACGGACAAATCCGCCGTGTCGACCAGGGGCCAGCCGTCACAGACAGACTGCCAGAGATAGTGCGGTGCGGTCCGGGTACTGATCACGTCCATTGTCTGTCCTCTGCTCTTTGCGCCAGAAGGCCGCAGCACTGCGCCCGCGTCAACGCCTGTCAGATGCGATTTTGCCTTTGACCCGGCCCCGGCCCTGCGCCAAAACAGGGCATGGCAAAATCCCCCTCCTTCTCCTGCAGCGCCTGCGGCAATGTCACCACAAAATGGGCTGGCCGCTGCGAAGCCTGCGGCGAATGGAACACCATCGCCCAGGACGCGGGCATCTCAAAAGGTCCCGCAAAATCGCTGGGCAATAAACGCGGATCGACGATCATCCTGACAGATCTGTCCACTGAAGAAGCCCCCCCGCCCCGCACAAATTCCGGGATCGGCGAACTGGACCGCGTGCTGGGCGGTGGTCTCGTGAATGCATCCGCCATTCTGGTCGGCGGCGATCCGGGTATTGGTAAATCCACGCTCCTGCTGCAGGCTGCCGCCGAATTTGCGCGCATGGGCCTGAAGACAATCTATGTCTCAGGCGAGGAAGCCTCCGACCAGGTGCGCATGCGCGCACGGCGTCTGGGACTTGCGGATGCGCCGGTACGTCTGGCCGCAGAGACCAACCTGCGGGATATCCTGACCACGCTGGAGGCCGAACGCCCGCAACTCGCAATCATCGATTCCATCCAGACGATGTGGGCCGACAACGTGGAATCGGCCCCAGGTTCTGTAAGCCAGGTGCGCGCTGCCGCCCATGAGCTGACCACCTTTGCCAAGCGCAAAGGCATCAGCGTGATTCTGGTCGGCCATGTGACCAAAGAGGGCCAGATTGCCGGCCCCCGCGTCGTCGAGCATATGGTCGATACCGTGCTCTATTTCGAGGGCGAACGCGGGCATCAGTTCCGCATTCTGCGCGCGGTCAAAAACCGGTTCGGCCCTGCCGATGAGATCGGCGTTTTTGAGATGACCGGCGGCGGTCTGTCCGAGGTCGGCAATCCGTCAGCGCTTTTCCTGAGTGAACGGGGCGAGCCAAGCCCCGGCTCCGTCGTCTTTGCCGGCGTTGAAGGCACGCGGCCCGTTCTTGTGGAGTTTCAGGCCCTTGTGGCTCCTTCCCCGCATTCACAGGCGCGGCGCACGGTTGTCGGCTGGGACGGCGGGCGTCTTGCGATGATCCTTGCCGTGCTGGAGGCACGCTGCGGCATTCCGTTCGCCGGGCTGGACGTCTATCTGAACGTGGCGGGCGGCATGAAAGTCTCCGAACCGGCCGCTGACCTTGCCGTTGCGGCTGCCCTTCTGAGCGCGCGCGAGGATGCAGCCCTGCCCGCGGATACGGTCGTTTTCGGCGAAATCAGCCTGTCCGGTGCGCTCAGACCCGCCACTCAGACCGAATTAAGGTTGAAAGAGGCGCAAAAACTTGGTTTCACCGGCGCAATCGCGGCGACGGGTGGGAAATCTGTCAGCGCTGCGGGGATCGCGCTGAACACCATGTCCGACCTGACCGGGTTTGTCGGTGAGATATTCGGTGCGGGCTGAAGTCGACAGAAAGGCGTAAAGGTCTATGGAAGGTTTCACACTCGTTGACGGGGCGGTTGCTCTGGTCATTCTGGTTTCCGCGCTGCTGGCTTATGGCCGGGGTCTGGTACGTGAACTGATGGCGATTGTCGGCTGGATCGCGGCTGCCGTTCTGGGCTTTATGTTCGCCCCGCAGGTAGAACCACTGGTCCGGGAAATTCCGGTGGTCGGTGAATTCCTCGCAGACAGCTGCGAACTGTCGATTATCGGCGCCTTTGCTGCCGTTTTCGCTGTGGCCCTGATTGTCGTGTCGTTGTTCACGCCGCTCTTTTCCAGCATGATCCAGCGTTCCGCCCTTGGGGGTATCGATCAGGGTCTCGGGTTCCTCTTTGGCGTGGCGCGTGGCGTGCTGCTCGTTGCGGTCGCCTTCTTTGTCTATGAAACGGTGATCACCGGCGAAAGCTACACTGTTGTGGACGAAAGCCGCTCTGCGGTCGTGTTCTCTCAGGTTGCTGAGCAGATCGAAACGGCTGAACCGGAACAGGCGCTCGGCTGGATCACAGGCCGATATGAGGCCCTTGTAGGGAACTGCGGGCAGTAACGCTGCCCGACAGGCCGGAAACAGGCCAGCTACAGGCATTAACTGTAATTTATTCTGAGCGTGCAAGGGTGCGCCCCGCAGTGACCAGCGGAGAAGCCCTGACGTGGATCAAAACCAGTTTTCAGTATACGAACACGTATCTGTTCCCGTATTTGTGGTCGCCCCCGACGATAATCTGACGCCACATTATCTGTGGGTGAACGACGCCTGGTCCAGGGCGACGGGCATTGCTGCCGACACGGCCATCGGCCGGACAGAGACGCAGCTGTTTCCGGACCGGACCGATCAGCGTGCGCTTGATCATCACCGTGCGGCACTGACCACCGGACGGGGGTCCCGGTTTGATCTTCCCGCGCCGTGGCCCGGCACCGGCGGCGTTGTCCGGACGACCCTTCAGGCCGTTTCGGATACCGAAGGCCGGATCACCCACGCCGTTGGCACCTGCGAGACAATACCCTCAGCAGACAGCGGCCCGGTCTCTGAGGCTGAGGCGCTCTCCGAAGCGGAGCATTTTATCGCCATTGCCGCACACGATCTCCGGACGCCCCTGCGCAATATCCGGACGCTCATCGCCTTGCTCAAGGACGATCTTTCAGAGCTGGATGAAGGCAAAGGTGGCCTGATCGACGTGCTGGACGAAGCGGCTGCGGGCTCCGGGCAGATGATTTCGGATATTCTGGCTTATACAGAGGCACTCGCCTCACCCCGAGAAACGGAAAAAACAGACCTGCGCACATTCATGACAGGGCTGCGCGAAACACTGGATCCGCAGCACGCGGTGCAGTTTGACTGCCCCGACCTGTCCGTCATCTGTGACGCGCCTGCGCTCAGGATCACGCTGCGCAACCTCGTGGACAACGTCATCAAACACAACCTGCGGAAAAACCTGTCGGTGGCACTGCAGGTCAGCGGGTCCGGGACGTCGGAAGTCCGCGTCTCTGTGGTCGATAACGGCAAAGGCTTCACCGCCCCTGAGCGTCTCTTCTTACAGACCACCGGCATTGCCAATGAAAGCGGGTACGGGCTTATGGCAGTACAGCGCCTCCTGCACCTGCGCGGCGGCCGGATCACTGCAGCAAACGCGCCCGGCGGCACGGGTGGCGTGGTAACTTTCTGGCTGCCCGGACAGATCGCCGATCAGCCGCCGCTTCTGCAGGACCCCGGATCCGTTCTCAGGCTGCCCAGAACGGCGACCCGTTGAGCCCGCCCGGAGCCACAACCGTGGCTCCCCTGCGACAATCGCGCGAGCATGCGGATAGTTTCGTGACACCGGCCGCTGCAGGCCCTACATAATGCGCCTGAGACCCACCGGATTCGGAGCTGCCCCGTTGACCAGGACCATGCCCCCCGCCCATCCCTTCGACACGTCCTTTCTGCGCGACACCGGAGATGACGACAAACTGAAGGAAGAATGCGGCATTTTCGGCGTGATCGGCGTTGCAGAAGCTGCAAACTTTGTGGCGCTCGGGCTGCACGCGCTTCAGCATCGCGGCCAGGAGGCAGGCGGTATCGTCAGCCATCACCCCGAACTCGGTTTCCAGTCTGCACGCCGTTTCGGATATGTGCGCGACAACTTCACCAGCCAGTCCGTGATGGAAACCCTGAAGGGGCCCCTGTCGATCGGCCATGTCCGCTATTCAACCGCCGGTTCCAAAGGTCAGACAGCGATCCGTGACGTGCAGCCGTTTTTCGGTGAGTTTGCCATGGGCGGCGCTGCCATCGCGCACAACGGCAATATCACCAACGCCAATGCGCTCCGGCGCGAACTGATCGAGCGTGGCTCGATTTTCCAGAGCTCGTCGGACAGCGAATGCATCATTCACCTGATGGCCCGGTCCCTGCAGCGCACCATCCCCGAACGGATGGAAGACGCCCTGCGCCGGGTTGAGGGAGCGTTTTCTGTTGTGGCCATGACCCGCACCAAACTCATCGGCGTGCGCGACCCGCTTGGCGTCCGCCCGCTGGTGCTGGGCCAGGTGGGCGACGGTTGGGTGCTCAGTTCCGAGACCTGTGCGCTCGATATCATCGGTGCTGATTTCGTGCGCGAGATCGAACCGGGCGAAATGGTCGTCATCACCGACAAAGGGGTCGAATCCCATTTCCCGTTCCGCCCGCAGAAACCGCGCTTCTGCATCTTTGAACACGTTTATTTCTCGCGCCCAGACAGCATTCTCGGCGGCCGCTCCGTCTATGAGACGCGCGAGGCAATTGGCCGCGAACTGGCCAAGGAATCGCCGGTTGAGGCCGACCTGGTCTGTCCGGTGCCGGACAGCGGCACACCTGCGGCCATCGGTTACAGCCTCGAATCCGGTATTCCCTATGCCATGGGCATCATCCGGAACCAGTACATGGGCCGCACCTTCATCGAGCCCACTGAACAGATCCGCAATATGGGCGTCCGGCTCAAACTGAACGTGAACCGCGCACTTATCGAGGGCAAACGGGTGATCCTTGTGGACGACTCGGTGGTGCGTGGCACGACGTCCCGCAAGATCAAGGAGATGATCCTTGATGCCGGTGCAAAGGAAGTGCATTTCCGGATCGCTTCACCGCCCACGGCGTGGCCCTGTTTTTATGGCGTCGACACGCCCCAGCGGGAGAAACTGCTCGCCGCGACGATGTCCGAGGACGAAATGCGCGATCACCTGCAGGTGGACAGCCTGAAGTTCATCTCGCTGGACGGTCTGTACCGTGCCGTCGGAGAAGCAAAAGGGCGCAACCCGAAACAGCCGCAATACTGCGATGCCTGTTTTTCCGGCGAATACCCGGTCGAACCAGCGGATATGGTCGAACAGGGCTTTGAAATGAAAGCCGCTGAATAAGCGCAGGCCCCCGCCCTGTGCGGTTCTGACGCTGAACCAGGCTGCGGTCTCTGCTTGACGCAGCCGCCGTTCCACGGCACGACCGGCGCATGACAAAAACAGCTCTTATCACCGGCGCTTCGCGCGGTCTCGGCGCCGCACTTGCAGAAGCGCTCTGCCCCACGCACCACATTATCGCGGTGGCCAAAACCACCGGCGCTCTAGAAGAACTGGATGACCGCATCCAGGCGCGGGGCGGTGCGGCAACGCTGGCGCCGATGGATGTGACGAACGCGGATGCCATGGCGACCCTGTGCCGCGGCATCTTTGACCGCTGGGGCAATCTGGACATCTGGCTGCATACGGCCGTTCACGCGGCCCCCCTCGCCCCCACGGATCACATCGACAGCAAGGACTTCGCCAAATCGCTGAACGGAAACGTTACCGCGACAGCCACTCTCATTTCCTTTGTCGCCCCACTTCTGGGTCAGACCGGGCAGGCCGTCTTTTTCGATGACCCGCGGGCGGGCGAAAAATTCTTTGGCAGCTATGGTGCCAGCAAGGCCGCACAGATTGCACTCGCCCGCAGCTGGCAGGCGGAAACGGCCAAAACAGGCCCGGCGGTGCACATTCTGTCGCCTGCGCCCATGGCCACGGCCACCCGGGCCCGTTTTTACCCCGGCGAAAAACGGGACCACCTGAGCGATACACAGGACCAGGCTGCGGCACTTCTGGCACAACTGCAGCTTTCTTAAACGCATGTCACGGTCTGCAGGCGGCATGCGCTTGCTGCCTCCGTCCCCCTCGCCTATCAAGGCGCAAAGGGGTCAACATGCGAATTCTCATCACCAACGACGACGGTATCAATGCACCGGGGCTCAGGGTCCTGGCACGGATCGCCGACGAAATTGCCGGACCAGACGGTGAAGTCTGGACGGTGGCACCTGCCTTTGAACAATCAGGCGTCGGCCACTGCATCAGCTATACGCATCCGATGATGATCGCGGAGATGGCGCCCCGACGGTATGCCGCCGAAGGATCACCGGCCGACTGTGTCCTGGCGGGATTGCATGACGTGATGAAGGAATGCCCCCCTGATCTGGTGCTGTCCGGCGTGAACCGGGGCAACAATTCAGCCGAAAACACGCTCTACTCCGGCACCATTGGCGGCGCCATGGAAGCGGCACTGCAGGGCGTTCCTGCGATTGCGCTCTCGCAGTACTTCGGTCCTGCGAACAACCAGACCGAGGACCCTTTTGAAGCCAGCGCAGTGCATGGGGCAGATGTTGTCCGGCGGATTCTTGCGCATATGCCAGAAGAGACATCCGGCTACCGTCTGTTTTATAACGTGAACTTCCCACCTGTCCCCGCATCGGGTGTTAAGGGCACCCGGCTGTCGCGGCAGGGTCTGCGCGACGGGACAGTATTTTCCACCGAACCGCATCTCTCGCCATCGGGGCGGCGTTTTCTGTGGATCCGCGGTGGCAACCAGCAGGTATCCACAGCGCCTGGAACAGATGCCGCGGACAACCTGGATGGCTATATTTCGGTCACGCCCATGCGCGCAGACCTCACAGCGCATGATGTGATGGAGGACCTGAAGGGCATCGCAACATGACCGGTGACGCTGAGCGCAAGATGCAGTTTCTCTACGCGCTGCGTTCGCGCGGCGTAACGGACAAACGCGTGCTCCAGGCAATGGAAACCATTGATCGCGGGCCCTTTATCCGCGGTATCTTCTCGGACAGGGCCTATGAGGACATGCCTTTGCCCATCGCTTGCGGTCAGACCATCAGCCAGCCTTCGATTGTCGGACTGATGACACAGGCGCTGCGGATATCGCCCCGTGACAAGGTACTGGAAGTGGGTACCGGGTCCGGCTATCAGGCTGCCGTGCTCAGCCGCCTTGCGCGACGCGTCTATACTGTGGACCGTTACAGCCGGCTGGTGCGTGAGGCGCGCGCGCTTTTTGACGAGATGGATCTGACAAACATTACCGCACTGACAGCGGACGGCAGTTTCGGGCTGCCGGATCAGGCGCCATTTGACCGGATTATCGTCACCGCCGCTGCCGAAGACCCGCCCGGCACGCTGCTGGGGCAGCTCAAACCGGGCGGCATCATGGTCGTGCCGGTGGGCCAGTCGGACGCGGTTCAGCACCTGATTGTCGCGCGAAAGACCGATGATGGCGTCGAATACGATGAATTGCGCCAGGTCCGTTTTGTCCCTTTGCTGGAAGGCTTGGGTAAGGACACATAAGCTGCTATATTGTCCGCAAGACAGCCGGGCCAACCGGCGTGTGCCACACGGCAGATTGAGGACGAGCAGATGACCCCGACCCGTTCGCGCAGCCGCGCGTATCTTGCAGCGACGACCGCAGCAGCACTTGTGGTGCTTGCAGCCTGTGACCAGCCACTGGACTTCGATCTGCGGCGGGGCGGTTTCGGGACCGCCGATGCGGCCAGCTCCGTGCAGACCACAGACAGGCCGGCGCCGGACAGCCGCGGTGTCATTTCATACCCGACCTATCAGGTGGCCGTCGCAAAACGCGGCGATACGATCAACGATATTGCCAGCCGACTTGGCGTGAGCGCGGCTGAACTGGCGCGTTTCAACGGAGTAGACGCAGCTGTACCGCTGCGGGAAGGCGAAGTCGTCGCCCTGCCCGCACGTGTACCCGGCCCCTCCGGCGCCACCGGCACAGGACAGCCCGGTGCCGTCGACATTGGCGCACTGGCCGGGGGCGCGATCGACCGCGCACCGGACAACAGCAGTTCGGCGTCAACATCAGGCGTTCAGACAGCTGCACTGCCACCGGCGAACGCCGCGCCCACCCCGGAGACCAAAGAACCCATCCGTCACAAAGTCGTGCGGGGTGAGACGGCCTTTACGATCTCCCGGCTCTATGACGTCCCCGTCAAGTCGCTTGCCGAATGGAATGGACTGGGGCCCGACTTTGCGATCCGCGAGGGCCAGTTCCTGCTGATCCCTGTTGCCCGCCAGGCACCGCCAGCAGCGGCTGCAGCACCGGTGACAGGACCCGGCACCGGGACACCGACGCCGACGCCGCCCAGTGCCGCAAAACCACTGCCCGCTGCAGAAGCCCCTGTTGAGAAAGCCGCCGAGCCTGAGGTCGACATCGGCGAGGAGACGATCGCAGCAAGCTCTGCCCGGATGGTTTTCCCGCTTGAAGGCACCATCATCAGGACGTTTTCCAAAGACAAGAACCCCGGGATCGATATCCAGGCCGCTCCGGGCAGCCCCGTTCGTGCTGCTGACGCAGGTGTTGTCGGCTCGGTTCTGGTGGATACGGACGGTGTGCCCATCATCGTTCTGCGTCATGAGCCACAGCTTCTGACTGCCTATGTCAACGTAACAAACTATTCGGTCAAGAAAGGCGACAAGGTCGCACGGGGACAGCAGATCGGCACTTTAGGCGATGAGGACGGCACTTTCCTGCATTTTGAGGTCATCGAAGGCGGGCTCGAGCGCGTGGATCCGATGCTTTATCTCAAATAATCATCGGCTTCGCTGAATTTCCCCGCGAATGCCATAATTCCGATTGATCACGCCACAGGGATGCCCTGTTTCGGTTCCAGAAACAGTGTGTGACTTTCTGCCCTGTGGAGACTGCTATGTCCGCTAGTACTGCAAAAAATGCGCTTGTTTCTGCATCATTTACGCTGACCAACGGCCCTGACGGTGTTTGCAAATCACTTCGTCTGACTTTGCAAAGCCGTGCGCATACCCGGACCGTTCCTGGAAAAGTTATCCCTTTTCCCGTGCGCTTCAGGTCTTCAGTGCAACGGCCTGCCGTCCGGCCAGGTCGGTAAAAAACTGCCAGGCCACCCGACCGGACCTTGAGCCCCGCGTCGCCTGCCATTCGATGGCTTCGGCCCGTAGTGTTTCGTCATCTATTTGCACGCCCCAAGCGTCACAATACCCTCTGATCATGCTCAGATACTGATCCTGATCGCAGGGATGAAAACCAAGCCACAGGCCGAAACGATCCGAGAGGGAAACTTTCTCTTCTACCGCTTCTGACGGGTTGATTGCGCTGCCCCGTTCGTTCTCGATCATATCACGGGGCATCAGATGCCGGCGGTTGGACGTCGCATAGAGGACAACATTGTCCGGTCGCCCCTCAATGCCCCCATCGAGAACGGCCTTGAGGCTTTTGTAGTGGGCGTCGTCATGACCAAAACTCAGGTCGTCGCAAAAGAGGATAAAACGGTACGGCGCGTCCCGCAGAAGGTTGAGCAAGCGCCCGACAGAGGGCAGGTCTTCTCTTTGAAGCTCAACAATACGCAATACCTCATGTGATGCATGAATTTTGCCATGTATCGCCTTGACAAGGCTGGATTTACCCATGCCACGCGCACCCCAGAGCAGCGCGTTGTTTGCCGGCAGTCCCCGGGCAAACTGCTCCGTGTTGGCAAGCAGCGTGTCACGCGATCGGTCGATGCCGACCAGCAGATCCAGATCAACACGGGATACTGCAGGCACTGGCTCCAGACGATCCGGCGAGACATGCCACACGAACGCAGGCGCCGCTGAGAAATCCGGCGCGGCCACAGGGGCCGGCGCCAGTCGCTCAAGGGCTGCCGCGATGCGCTCTACGGGATCGTCAATCACGAAGCGGCATCCTCGTCATCATAGTAGCCTTCCGCACGCAGTTTTGCCTCGCGCTTGGTCTCGACCCGCTTCACCAGGAAGATGGACACTTCGTAAAGTCCATAGACCACGACGAACAGAATAACCTGGGTGATCACATCAGGCGGTGTCACCAGCGCAGCAAGCACAAGAATGGCGACCACCGCGTATTTTCGCACATTCCCCAGCCCCTCAGAGCTCACAAGCCCAGCCTTGCCCATCAGTGTCAGAAGCACCGGCAACTGAAAGCACATGCCAAACGCGACGATGAATTTGATGGTCAGGTTCAGATATTCCTGGGCTGAACCCTGGAAAACCACGCTGAGACCGGGCGCATTCGCGGGTTCACTGACCACCGCCTCGCCCTCGGCCCCAAACTGCTGGAACCCCAGAAAGAAGTCATAGGCCAGCGGGGTGACCACATAGAACGCAAAGGATGCGCCCAGCAGAAACATCACAGGTGACGAGATCAGGAAAGGCAGAAAAGCGCCCTTTTCATTCTTGTAGAGGCCCGGCGCCACAAAGCGCCACATCTGATGGGCAATCACCGGAAAAGACAGGATAAGTCCGCCCAGGAGCGACACTTTGATCGCGACGAAAAAGCCTTCCTGCGGACTGATAAAGATCAGATCACAGTCCTGACCCCGCTCAGACAGAACCTTACAGAGCGGATCGGTCAGAAAGTTGAAAATCGGCGTTGCCACCGTAAAACAGATGATCATGCCGATCAGGAAGGCAATCACCGACCGGATGAGCCGCGTGCGCAGCTCCGCCAGGTGTTCAATCAGCGGGGCGGCACTTTCGTCCATGTCATCGGAAGCGCTCATGTGTCACTCTTTGGTTCAGGCGCCGCTGCGGCTTCGAGAGCCGCGGCTTTGTCCTGCGCCTCCTGCGCTTCCCGCATTTTGCGGTCCGCAGCGGCGCGGGCAGTCGCGGCCTGGATCTTCTTTGTCTGTTCCGCGCGCTCAGCCGACAGCTTGCCGGTCTCGCTCTCGGGATCGAATTTAGTCATATCCGCAGCGGCACTTTTCACACCATCCATGGCGGAACTTACCGGGTTCGTTGCGGCTTTGAGGCCTTTGGATATGTCTTTTACCCCGGCATCGTCCGCGGCATCATTCATCGCCCGGCTGAATTCGCGGGCCATGCCTTTGGCCTTGCCCACAAACTGCCCGATGGTGCGGAAGAGCACCGGCAGATCCTTAGGGCCAATCACAATCAGCGCGACGATGCCGATGACCAGCATCTCCGTCCAGCCGAGATCAAACATGGATCAGACCTTGTCTTTTTCGGTCTCGGGCGTGATGTCCTTGGCCTCTTCGGAGGCATTTGCGATCTCGTCCTGGCCTTCGTTGATGCCCTTCTTGAACGAAGTGATGCCTTTGCCCACTTCACCCATCAGGCTGGAAATCTTGCCGCGGCCGAAAAGAACCAGCACCACAACGGCGATCAGCAGAAGGCCGGGAAGGCCGATATTGTTCAACATTTGATCTCTCCCAAAAAAGGTCGCGCCCGGTCCGGGCGGGTCAGTCACCTCTTGGTTTAGGCAATCAGACCGCATGACAGAAGCGCGAAAGCCCCGGCGCACGCCTTTCAGAGACCGAAGCGGGTGAAAAATTGCCCCTCGCCAAACTCAACTGACAGGTTTATGTCAGTTGCACCCTGTCAAAAGCGCACCAGACGCAAACGAAAGGACGAAAAATGCGCTTTACCACTCTTGCCACTGCTCTTGTTGCTCTTGCTGCTGCCGATACGGCACGTGCGGGGGGCGAAACACCCGTGGCTGAAATCGTGACCTTCCGCCTTGCAGAGGGCGCGGATCCCGCGGAATTCACATCAGCAGCTGATGCAATAACCCCTTTCCTCAAAAACACAGGTGCTGTCCTGTCGCGCACGCTGAGCGTGGATGAAACGGGTTTGTGGACAGACCATATCACCTGGACCTCCATGCAGGTTGCTAAAGACACCGCCGCTGATGTGATGGCCCTTCCCGAGGCTGGCCCGATGATGTCGCTGATCGATGCAGAGACCGTGATCATGCGCCACGCGCCGATCCGGTTTTCCATGAAAAAGGAGTAGCATGCGCCGCACCGACCGCCTATTTGACATCATCCAGATCCTGCGCGACGGCAAACTGCACCGCGCGCAGGACATTGCGGAGCGTCTTGAGGTCTCGGTGCGCACGATTTACCGCGATATGGACACGCTGGTGGCGTCCGGTGTGCCCGTCGAGGGCGAGCGCGGCGTAGGCTATATGATCACCGCCGCGATCACCCTGCCCCCGCTGAACCTCACGGTTGCCGAGCTGGAGGCGCTCAATCTGGGCATGGCCATCGTCGGAGAAGCCGCAGACCCGGACCTCAAGGCCGCCGCCCTCAGTCTGGCGGAAAAGGTCGACGCGGTTCTGCCCGAGCAGGTTGTGGCAGATGCGGATGCCTGGAAATTTGCGGTCTATCCTTTTGCCGATGCAGCACGGGGTTTTGCCCATATGCCCACGGTGCGGGCTGCAATCCGCGCCCGGCAGAAACTGCGCCTGACCTATACGTCCATCGGGGGCGCGGTCACGATGCGCACCGTGCGCCCCCTGCACATGGAATACTGGGGGCGGGTCTGGACACTGACCGTCTGGTGCGAGCTGCGCGAAGCCCACCGGGTGTTCCGCGTCGATCTCATTCAGACCGCGGAAGCGCTGCCGGAACTCTTTGTCGACGAGCCCGGCAAAACCCTTGCGGATTATGAGGCGTCAACCTCGACCCTGTAACCGGCACGCGGAAAGTGCACGGCAAGGTTTCCAGCCACGTCGTCGCGCCGCGCGATGGTGATGGTATCTGCATCAGCATAGGTCACGATGCCGGTCACGCCCTGCTCACCGCCATCAACATCCGGATGCACGATTACTCCGGTGCCGGGCCGGATGCCCTGCGGGTCCAGCTGGTCCATACCGGAGGGCTCCTGCGGCTCGCAGCCCGCAGCCACTTTGATCGCCTCTTCGGGCGTCATGGGCGAAACGGACCCGTGGCCGATGGCCGCGACGTTGCGTTCCCAGCGTTCCAGATGCGGGAATTCAGACAGGAATTCCGGCCCCTGCGCCCACCGGCCACGAATGAACCAGACAACATGATAGAACTGTGCATCAATTGCGGCGGCAGCCTCGCCCAGCAGATAGGCCCGCCCATCTGACAGCTGCTCATTCAGCCACCCCATCGGTGCGCGCATCTGTGCGGCCAGGTGGGGCAGCGCCGCGTTGGCTGCTTTGAGACCCGCAGCCCAGTCCGGCCCCAGATAGAGCCGCCCGCGGTCTGCTGCGAAATCAGCCGGCAGGTTTTCCCCAGCTGAACCCAGCACAATCTTCACCGCCAGATCGAATAGCGCGCCATCGGTCCAGCGGCTGGCCGCCCACATCATCGCGGCCTCGGACGTCGGGAAATAGGTCGGCTCCGGGAAACGGTTTTCCAGAGCGCGGATGATGCAGGCGCTGTCGCAAAAGATATCCGCCCCGATCTGCATCACCGGCGTGCGGCGGTATCCGCCCGTCAGCTGTGTCAGCATCGGCTTGGGGGCCAGACGCGGGATTTCCACATCGTGCCACGCGACACCCTTGATGCCAAACGCGATACGCGCCTTTTCGGCCACGGGCGACTGCGGGTAATTATGCAGGATGATGGCGCTCGAACTGTCGGTCATTGCGGGGTCCTTTCAGGACTTGTTTTTCAGGGTCCAGCCGGTCTGCGGCGGCAGGAAGGCTTCGACACTGGCCTGGGCCACCACAATGGGGTCCCCGGCGATTGTTTCAACGTTCAGCCCCCCATGGACCACCCGTACTTCTGCACGGCCCCGGGGCAGAAACGCCCGCAGCGCTTCGACATCCACGGCATCGGGGCCCTGCACACCGACCGTCACCTGCACGCGCATCTCGCTGTGCGGCAGATCAAGCACCCCGAAGAGCGGCAGCGACGAATGCCTGAAGGCGTCCTCAATCGCGCGGCGGGCGGCTTTTGTGTAATCCTGGCCATGCAGGTCGTTGCCCATGCCCATTTCAATGATCAGGCGCTGTTCAGCCATCGGTGCGCTCCATGTCAAAACCCACTGTCAGCGCCACATTGGCCATGATGGTCGGATTGCCCTCGCCTTCCGGCCTCGGTGCGTCCAGCCCGCCATGCTGAACCCGCACCTGCGCATCGCCATAGGGAAAGACGGCCATCACCTCGGAGACATCAACCTGATCCGGTTGCTGCACACCAATATCCACGATGATTTTCATGTCGGTTTTCTCAAACCCGAAAAGCTCCGCCAGGTTAATCGAATTGTGCCAGAGGGCGTCTTTGACGCCCCGCACCGCTGCCTGGGTGTAGTCGCCCCGCCGGAGCGAAGTCCCCATCCCGAATTCCACCAGAAGCCGCTGCATCAGACCCTCCTCAGGCTGCAAAAACGAAACATCGGTCACGCCGGATTGTCAGCCACATGACCGTATCCGGCTGTGGCAGAAACACATTGGGCACCGTCGCGCGGAGCACGGAGCCATCGTAATCCATGCGGAATTCGACCAGGCTCTCGTTGCCCATGAACCGTGCGCGCTGGACCACACCGCGGGCCGCCGTGCCATCGCTGGCCGTTGGCAGCGGTCCCGTCCCGTTGCGGTCAAAATCGATGCGCACATGCTGGGGCCGGAACACGATGTCTACGGCTGTGCCATCGGGCACACCCGGTGCCAGAAACCGGCCAAAAGGTGTCTGGGCCAACGCACCGGATACTTCGGCCCGCAGGACGTTCGCATCCGAGAAAAAGGCCACCGCCGCCCGGTCCACGGGCCGCGTATAGACGTTGTAGGGCGCGCCCTGCTGCACAATCCGGCCGTCCCGCATCAGGGCAATCTCGTCCGCCATGCGCATGGCCTCTTCGGGCTCGTGGGTCACCAGCAGCACCGCGGTGTCTTCTTCCTTGAGGATCGTCAGGGTCTCGTCCCGAATGCCATCCCGCAGACGGTTGTCGAGGCCGGAAAAGGGTTCGTCCATCAGCATGATGCGCGGCTTCGGCGCCAGCGCCCGGGCCAGCGCCACGCGCTGCTGCTCCCCGCCGGAAAGCTGGTGTGGAAACCCGTCAATGAAGCGCAGCAGATCCACGCGCTGCAACAGCGCCTCCACCCGTTCGCGTTTTTCCGCTTTGGAGCCCTGGCGCAGACCAAAGGCCACGTTGTCCGCTACGCTGAGATGCGGAAAAAGCGCAAAGTCCTGAAACATCAGCCCGATCTCGCGCCGTTCGGGCGGCACGCGGAAATTGGTGTCGCAGATCAGATTGCCGTCGACATAGATTTCGCCACTGTCCTGCATTTCGACCCCGGCAATCATGCGCAGGGTTGTGGATTTGCCGCAGCCTGACGGCCCAAGCAGACAGGTCACCTGCCCCGGCATGATTTTCAGCGAGACATCATCCACCACCGCGCGGCCCTCAAAGGCGCGGCGCAGGTTTCTGATCTCGAGCCTCGGGGCGGGCTGGGACAAGGGCGGGCTCCGGATATCCGACAGATTTACTCAGGCCCGGAGCTATCAGCCCTTCCGCGCGCCCGCAAGCACCGCGGCAAAACCAGTAACCAGAACTACAGCGCAGATGACGAACAACTGCTCGTATTTGTGCCCCTCCGGCAGGAGTGCCGCGACCCCCGGCCAGCTGCGTGCGAAATAGACGAAGGCACCGGCCAGCGCGGCACCATAGGCCACCAGGTAGGCCCAGAGCGCCACCGGTCTGCGCAGGACCAGACCCACGACGATCACCGGGCTCAGGAACATCGAGGCCGTGCCCGACACCGCAACCGCGTCAAAGAGCGTCGCATTGCCCCAGAGCGTGAGTGCCAGGCCGGCAACCATCACCAGCGCCATCACCAGTCGCCCGCCCGTCAGGCTGCGTGCCGCCAGACCCAGCTCCTCGACCGCCAGACGGGCCGAAGAGGCAAGCGCGGAATCAAGTGTGCTGAGCGCGGATACCAGCAGCGAAACCATGAGCAGCATGAACACCCAGGGCGGGAACATCACACCCCATGTGCCGATCAGTTCGCCCTCATATTCTGCACCCGCCAGACCTGCCTGAATGCCGAATACGCCGAAGGCAATGATGCAAAGCGTGGAAATCCAGAACGCATGCAGGAAAGACCGCCGCGTGGTCTCTGCGTCTGCCAGAAACCCACGGTCCATCATCACAGGATCATGCGCCGGATAAGAGAAAACCTGCAGGGCAGCAACGGCCAGCAGCACCCAGCCGTTCCAGCTGCCCGCCACACCGGGCGCCGTCAGTACCGCCATGGGCGAAAAGCCCGGCGTCAGCACCAGCGCCAGAAAGGCAATGACGAACGCCACCAGAAAGAGCACCATCTGGACCACATCCGTGCGCAGTGCCGCAGACAGCCCGCCCCAGGCGGAATAGGCCAGCCCCAGCAGGGACACAGTCACAATCGCAATGGTTCCGCCGCCCCCTGCAACCGCGTCAAAAATCAGACCGACCACCAGAAGATTGGCAAATACCTCCGACAGCAGCCGCAGACCGATCACCACGTTGTAGCAGCCCGCACCAATGCGCCCGAATTCATCGTTCAGCCAGTCCTGCACGGAACGCGCCCCGCGTCTGCGCAGATGCCCGACAATATACCCGCCCGTCAGAAAGGAACCGTAATAGGCCGCATAAGCAAGGGTGCCCGGCATGCCGTAGTAATACCCCAGAATAGCGGAATTCATCAGTGAACGCGCGAAAATCCAGGTGGTGACCTGGCTGAGCACCAGCACCCAGAGGCCCGGCGCTTCGCCGGTGTCACCACGACCACTGAAAAAACCCTCGGCCCCCACGCGCCGGGGGGCGGCGACGATGCTGAGAAGGATTATGCCCGCAAGAGACAGGATGAGGATGGTGGTTTGCATAAGTGGTATTCCGTTCCTGGTTTGCCCAGAGCTAGCGCGGCAGATGGCACCGCACCAGCCCGGCATCCATCTGCTGCCAGGAATGTGATCAGGCGGTGATCAGTCGGGTGCCGTGACCTCAAAGGACGCGGTTGCCCTGTCACGCCCGTTAACCTGCAGCGTCAGGTGATGCGTTCCGGGATAAAGCCGGAAGGTCGTGGCATTCCCCTTGAGATGATGCGACTTTTCCAGCTCCAGGGTCTTACCCGCACGCACAGCGCTCTGTTTCAGCTTGAAGACTTTTTCACCCGTTTTGCCGCCCGGACGGGCAAAGGTGAGCCGGTAATCCACGATCACCGGCAGATCGGTTTTCGCATCCAGCCGGCATGTGAACTTCAGATGCTCACCGATTGTCACCTCAGGCGTGTCCACGGATAGTTCAGCGGTCACAGGCACTTCCGGATCGTATCCCAGCAGCGCCATGGCCCCGCCGTGCCCGTTTTTGATGAGCGTGCGCAGCGCGTGCCGCGTCATCCACGCCATCTCTTTGTCGGGCTGACGACCGGCATCGCGCCAGGAGCCAAGACGGTCTGTTACCATCTCGGGCACGCTGCGGCTGAGGTCATTGAGATGGTTGGCCACGGACCGTGTCACGAAGCGTGTCGGGTCTCCGGCCAGTCTGTCCAGCAGCGGCAGGGTCTGCTCGGGGCTCAGCCCCACGGCTTTGGCCCAGGGCAGCCGCGGACGGGTGCCTTCGCTCACCAGCCGGCGCACGTGATAATTGTCATCCGTTGCCCAGGCCATAAGATCAGTGAGCGTTTCCTCGGGCCAGCGGACCAGAAAATCACGGATCCAGAACTCCATCGAAAAGCGTTGGGTCGCCTCATAGAGCACCCCCATCGCCATTTCACGGTGCTCCTCAAGCCCGTGGCGCGCCGCCAGAATGCCCGGCACCGCAAAGACAAACCGGCCAAAGTCGTCATCCTTCAGCGTCGGGTCGAGACGCGGCGCCATTGAGGCATGCAGCAAAGGCGCCATCTCCGGAAAGCCGGCAGGCAACTGCGCTTCGGCGCAATCGGCCAGCCAGTCCAGACGCGCCATCAGTTCGCGTTCGGGAAAACCGGCCAGCGCATCCTGCACAAACCGCGCCCGGTCGAAACCGGGCACGCCGCGCTTAAAATCATCGGCTACCAGCCCGACAGTTTCCGCGTTAAAGAGCTGATCCTTCAGCAGTTCGGGCATGGATCAGATGGTGGCGTTGGTGGCACCACCGTCCAGCAGCAGGTTCTGTCCGACGATGAACCCTGCATGCTGCGAACACAGGAACGCGCAGGTCGCGCCGAACTCCTGACGCGTGCCATAGCGGCCTGCGGGGATCGTAGCGGCACGGTTGGCGCGCGCCTCGTCGATCGAAATGCCCTGCGCTTTGACCACAGCACCATCCAGTGCATCGGCACGGTCGGTGGCGTGAATGCCGGGCAGCAGGTTGTTGATCGTCACGCCCGAGCCTGCGACCTGGCGGCTGGTGCCTGCCACATAACCGGTCAGTCCTGCGCGCGCCGAATTCGACAGCCCCAGCACGGGAATAGGCGCTTTGACCGACTGCGAGGTGATGTTGACCACCCTGCCCCAGCCACGCTCCATCATGCCGGGCACCAGCGCTTTGATCAGCGCCACCGGTGCCAGCATATTCGCGTCCAGCGCCTTGATGAAATCCTCGCGGTCCCAGTCATGCCACATGCCCGGCGGCGGACCGCCCGCATTGTTGACGAGAATATCCGCATCACCGGCCGCTTCCGTCAGCGCCGCCTGGCCTTCGGGTGTCGAAACATCAGCTGCAACGGTAGTGACATTCACACCGTATTCGGCGCGGATGGCCTCTGCTGCTGCGTCCAGCGCGTCAGCGCCACGCGCGTTCATCACCAGATCGACTCCTGCGGCCGCCAGTGCCTCTGCACATCCCAGACCCAGCCCTTTGGACGAGGCGCAGACAACCGCGCGTTTACCTTTGATTCCCAGATCCATGATGTACTCCCTGTTATGCGTCGGTTCTGACTAACACCTCTCCCGCCCCGGTGACCAGAGAAAGGCGACGGGGGCCATGGAGACGGATCCGTCCGGTTCGTCAGCGGGGTTTCGCCTCTCCTGGCGGCATCAGTGGTTGCTCTGACGCACAGAAACGTCCATGCAGGCGGCATTACCCGCAGAAAGGCCAGAAAGAATGATTGAACGGATTGATACCGGCGTACGCTCCTCGAAAATCGTGAAATACCAGGGCGTTGCCTATATCACAGGACAGGTGGGCGAAGGCGACACCATTCAGGAACAGACCACCGAATGCCTGCGTCGTCTGGACGAACTGCTGATCAATGCAGGGTCCTCGCGCAAAAAAATGCTGCGGGCAACGATCTGGCTTGCGGACATGAGCGACTTCGCCGGGCTGAATGAAGTCTGGAACGCCTGGGTGCCCGAGGGCCACGCACCTGCCCGCGCCTGTGGAGAGGCAAAACTTGCCCGTCCCGAGCTGAAGGTCGAAATTATCGTCGACGCGGCCTACGACTGATCCAAAAGAAAACGGCGGCCCCTGAAGGCCGCCGCTTCCGCTGCATATGTCTGTGTGATCAGGCTGCCTTGCGCCGACGCTTCATGGCGGCAAGACCCCCGAAAGCTGCCATCAGCATCCAGCCCGCGGCGGGCAGTGGTACGGCGCTGACCGACCCGACGACATCATCGATGCCAAAACCGTCACGTTCTGCAGCATCATTGAACAGATCGACGGTCACGTCAGAGACGCGGTCGCTGAAGAGCAACGTCACGAGATACAGGCTGCCGTTCGGCCCGCCCGTCGGTGCGCCGCCGATATCAGGCACGATCAGGGTGTCGCCTTCAACTTCGCCGCCAACGGCAATGTTGAATTCAAGGCTGCCCACATCGTCGGCGTCCATCAGCAGAAAACTGATCCGGTCAAACAACAGATCTGAAACCGCACCGGTGTTGATGCGGATGCCTCTGTTGTCGTTGCTGTCCAGGTACTGGCTGCCGCCGGCGGTTGTATTGAAACGGCCATACTGCGAACGGTCCCGGATCACGGCCTGATCTTTCGGCCCAACAACGGAGCTGCCGCCGGCACCTGTACCAAGATGCTCATAGGCAGCAAAGTCGCCGGTGAAATTGGTCGCCGTGCAATTATCCGCCGGGCAGGCTGTGAACCGTTCAAAATCGTCGCCACCGATGATGTTTTCCCCGGCAAACGCAGCCTGGGCCGCACGGGCCCCCGCCAGGTTCAGATCGCCGTCGCCGGTCGAGCCAAAGTATTCAATATCGATTGTTGTGAGCGTGGCTGCCTGAGCAGACATCGCCGAGATAGAAGCCGCTGCGACGAGCGCCAGAATATTTTTCATCGTACTTTAACCCATACAAACTCAGTAAAACACGTGCTCAGTTAGCACGCGGCTGCCGCCACGGTAAAGCCACACTCTGCCCCGATTCTGCCATTATTTGCCGCGAACGTCGGCTCCTGCTGATCAGTGCGGCGGCTGCTCAGGGATTGTCCACGGTCGGGCAACAGATGCCCCCGGACGGCGCCGGGAAACGGCCGACGGTGGAATCAGCTGATGCCCCAAGCACATGCTTGCAGCACCCGGGGGCTTAACCTATACGCAGCCCATGCTGGATAACGCCCGAAACCGCCCTGACCTGCCGCCCGAAATCGCGCGCCGACGCACCTTTGCGATCATCTCGCACCCGGACGCGGGCAAGACGACCCTGACCGAGAAATTCCTTCTCTTCGGGGGCGCGATCCAGATGGCGGGCCAGGTCCGCGCCAAAGGCGAAGCGCGGCGAACGCGCTCTGACTTTATGGCGATGGAAAAAGACCGCGGGATCTCGGTTTCGGCCTCCGCCATGTCGTTCGATTTCCGCGAGTTCCGGTTTAATCTGGTGGACACACCCGGCCACTCTGACTTCTCCGAAGACACGTACCGCACGCTCACCGCTGTGGATGCTGCTGTCATGGTGATTGACGGGGCAAAGGGCGTTGAAAGCCAGACGCAGAAGCTTTTTGAAGTCTGCCGGATGCGGGACCTGCCGATCCTGACCTTCTGTAACAAGATGGACCGGGAAAGCCGGGACGTTTTTGAAATTATTGATGAAATTCAGGAAAATCTGGCAATTGATGTCACCCCGGCAAGCTGGCCTATCGGTGTCGGCCGCGATTTCATCGGGTGTTATGACATCCTGCGGGACCGTCTGGAACTGATGGATCGGGCAGACCGGAACCGGGTGGCAGAATCCATCGAAATCAACGGGCTGGATGATCCTGCTCTGACGGAACACGTGCCCGCGGATTTGCTTGAAAAACTGCGCGAAGATCTGGAGATGGCGCGCGAACTGCTGCCACCGCTCGATATGGAAGCGATGCATGAAGGGTCGCTTACACCGATCTGGTTTGGTTCGGCGATCAACTCTTTCGGGGTCAAGGAACTGATGGACGGCATCGCCAACTATGGCCCGCAGCCGCAGATCCAGTCGGCAGAGCCCCGCCAGATTCTGCCCGAAGAACCCAAGGTTGCCGGCTTTGTTTTCAAAGTGCAGGCGAATATGGACCCCAAACACCGCGACAGGGTTGCTTTTGTGCGGCTGGCCTCCGGGCATTTCAGCCGCGGCATGAAACTGACCCACGTGCGCAGCAAAAAACCCATGGCCATCACCAACCCGGTGATGTTTCTGGCGTCCGACCGCGAACTGGCCGAAGAGGCCTGGGCCGGCGATATCATCGGCATCCCGAACCACGGACAGCTGCGTATCGGCGACACCCTGACCGAGGGCGAGGCGATCCGTGTGACCGGTATTCCGTCCTTTGCGCCGGAACTCCTTCAGGGCGTGCGCGCGGGCGATCCGATGAAAGCCAAACACCTGGAAAAAGCGCTGATGCAGTTCGCTGAGGAAGGTGCGGCGAAAGTCTTCAAGCCCTCTATCGGCTCAGGTTTCATCGTCGGCGTCGTCGGACAGCTGCAGTTTGAGGTGCTGGCGAGCCGGATCGAACTGGAATACGGGTTGCCGGTGCGTTTCGAGGGGTCACAGTTCACCTCCGCCCGCTGGGTCAACGGCGACAAACAGGCGGTCGATGCGTTTGCCGATAAAAACAAACAGCACATCGCCCATGATCATGATGGCGACGTCGTCTACCTGACACGTTTGCAGTGGGACATCGACCGCGTCGAGCGGGACTACCCCGATGTGCGTCTGACGGCGACCAAGGAAATGATGGTCTGAACAGACCTGCGCGCCCCGACCGGCCACAAAGACACAGTCGCCGGGCATTTTCCCCGCGCAACACCGGCAAGGGCCATCCTGTTTGACCCGGAAGGCAACACTTGTTATGGACGCGCAGCATGTCGCGGCACCGGCCGCACCTTCGGCCATTCGGGCTGGCATGTATGCTGCAGCGGGCCAGGATGTGTCCGCAAACATCGGACACATATGACAAAATTTACTGACCTGAATCTGAACCCCAAAGTCCTGAAAGCCATTGACGAGGCGGGATATGAATCCCCCACACCGATCCAGGCTGGTGCCATTCCGCCAGCGCTGGAAGGTAAGGACGTTCTGGGCATTGCACAGACCGGCACCGGCAAAACGGCGAGTTTTACCCTGCCGATGATCACCCTGCTGGCCCGTGGCCGCGCCCGCGCGCGCATGCCCCGCAGTCTGGTGCTCTGCCCCACGCGGGAGCTCGCAGCCCAGGTGGCCGAGAACTTTGACACCTACACCAAACACCTGAAGCTGACCAAAGCGCTGCTCATTGGTGGCGTATCCTTCAAGGAACAGGACAAGCTCATCGACAAGGGTGTGGACGTGCTGATTGCCACGCCCGGCCGTCTGCTGGACCACTTTGAACGCGGCAAACTGCTGCTGACGGGTGTGCAGATCATGGTGGTGGACGAGGCAGACCGGATGCTCGACATGGGCTTTATCCCGGACATCGAACGCATCTTCAGCCTGACGCCCTTCACCCGCCAGACCCTGTTCTTTTCGGCCACCATGGCGCCGGAGATCGAGCGGATCACCAACACCTTCCTTTCTGCGCCTGAGCGGATCGAAGTTGCCCGCCAGGCCACCACCAGCGAGACCATTGAACAGGGCGTTCTGATGTTCAAAGCGTCCCGGCGGGACCGCGAAGGGACCGAAAAGCGCAGAGTGCTGCGTGCGCTGATCGATGCCGAGGGCGAAAAGTGCACCAATGCGATCATCTTCTGCAACCGGAAAACGGATGTGGATATCGTCGCCAAGTCACTGAAAAAATACAAATATGACGCCGCACCGATCCACGGCGACCTGGACCAGAGCCAGCGGACCAAAACGCTTGACGGCTTCCGGGACGGCACACTGCGGTTCCTTGTGGCCTCTGACGTGGCCGCCCGCGGTCTTGATGTTCCATCGGTCAGCCACGTGTTCAATTTTGACGTGCCGGGCCATGCCGAAGACTATGTGCACCGCATTGGCCGGACGGGTCGTGCCGGACGCGATGGTAAAGCCATCATGATCTGCGTGCCGCGTGACGAAAAGAACCTCACCGACATTGAAAACCTGGTGCAGCGCGAGATACCGCGTCTCGACAACCCGCTGGGTGGCGGCAAACCTGCCGAGGAACCGTCGGAGAAGGCTGAAAAGTCAGACGAAAAGCCAAAGCGCAGCAGATCGCGCAGCCGGCGCAAGGACAAAGACGAGGCGGAAACACCTGCGGCGGACACCGCGCCCGCTGAAACCGTGTCCGGGACGGAAAAAGCACCCGCTGAGGCAAAAGCGGATAATGACACCAAACGGGACACCGAAGAGCCGCGCAAACGCAGCCGTGGTGGACGTGGCCGCGGACGCCGTGGAAATGACGGTGATGATCGCGGCGGCAACACCGTGGTCGGTCTCGGCGATCACACCCCGGAATTCATCGGACTGAGTTTCAAAGAGCGCCGCTGAGCGCCGGAACCCCAAAAACAAAAAGCCCCCTGCACATCCGCAGGGGGCTTTTTTTGCGCCGGGTGTCAGCTCAGACGACTGACAACCACAGTGACTTCGGGCTTCTTGCCAACCTCTTCCTGAGCGGAATTGCGCACCACACGGCGCAGCCCCTCGTTCAGCTTGTCATCGTCGCGCCAGGTCTTTTTGCCAGCCCTGCCGATCCACTGGCTGAGATCTTCCTCCAGCACATCCACCAGCGCCGCTCGGCTGCGCCCGGTCTCCGGCAGCCCCATGACCTCGCACCAGGGCTCGCCAAGCGGCTCGTCCCCGTCGTCCATGATCAGAGTCACCAGCACATGACCATTCAGCGCCATGCGGATACGGTCCCGCACCACACCATCCAGCGCGCCGATCTGCACAGATCCATCCAGATAGGTGCGCCCCGTTTCAACATATTCCGCGACCGTGGGCTGGTTGCCTGACAGATCGATCATCATGCCATTGACGGCCAGCACACCGGTCATGCCCTTGCTGTTGGCGATCTTCACGTGCTCGCGCAGATGGCGGTGTTCGCCGTGCATCGGGATCAGCACCTGCGGCTTGACGATGGCGGACAGTTTTTCGAGGTCGGGCCGGTTCGCGTGGCCCGAAACATGGTAAAGCCCCGTGCTGTCGTCCACCACATCCACGCCCTGTTCCGAGAACTGGTTGATAATGCGGATCACACCCTTTTCATTGCCCGGAATGGTTTTAGAGGAGAACAGAAACAGATCCCCCTCCTGCATCGTCATGCCCTGATACTTGCCGCGCGCCAGCTGAGCCGAGGCCGCGCGGCGTTCCCCTTGGCTGCCGGTGACCAGCAGCATCAGATTTTCGCGCGGAATGCTCTGCGCATCCTCCGGGCTGACCACTTTGGGGAAGTCCGAAAGAACGCCTGTCTCGATAGCAGCCTCGATCATCCGGCGCATCGCCCGTCCCATCAGAACGATAGAGCGCCCTGCCCGCTCGCCGGCATCCGCCAGTGTTTTGACCCGCGCCACGTTCGAGGCAAAGGTCGTCGCCACAACCATGCCTCTGGCTGATTGCACCAGCTTGGTGATCTCAGGGCCAACCGAGGCCTCAGACCGCCCCGGGTTGGGTGAAAACACATTGGTGCTGTCCACGATCAGCGCTTTGACGCCATCCTTGCTGACCTCTGCCCAGAGATCCGGGTCGAAAGGTTCGCCCACCAAAGGCGTCTCATCCAGCTTGAAATCACCCGAGTGGATCACACGGCCTTCGGGCGTATCAATCACCATGGAAGAGCTTTCCGGGATGGAATGCGAGATCGGCAGGAAACTGACTTTGAACGGTCCCGCACTGATCACCTCAGGCCAGGGGGATACGGTGCGCACAGAGTCTTCGGGGTGCCCGTGCTCCGTCATTTTGCGCCGCGCGATGTTCGCCGTAAAGGCGCGGGCGTAAACCGGTGCCTGCAGCTGGGTCCATGTATGTGCCACAGCGCCAACGTGATCCTCATGCGCATGGGTGATGAACACCGCCTCGATCTGATGGCGCCGTTCCGCCAGCCAGGAGATGTCCGGCAGGATCAGATCCACACCGGGGCTGCTGTCCATGTCGGGAAAGGCGACGCCAAGGTCCACCACGATCAGCCGCTCTTTGCCAGGCTCCCCATAGCCGTAAACATAGGCGTTCATGCCAATTTCGCCCGCCCCGCCGAGGGGCAGATAAATAAGTCGTTCTTTGCTCATAAAATTAAGCGTTATCCTTGTTGTATTGATGTATCACGGTCAGCCCGTGAATGGTCAGATCGTCCTCAAAAGCGTCAAACAGCGCTTCGGACTGCTGGAAAAGGGGTGCCAGCCCACCCGTTGATATCACGCGCATCTCGCGGGCGCGTTCCGCCTTGATCCGGGCACATATCTCACGCACCAGACCGATGTAACCCCAGAAAACGCCTGACTGCATGCAGGCCACTGTGTTTGTACCTATCACCGCCTGTGGTCGCGATATGTCAACATGCGGAAGAGCCGCGGCCGCCTGGTGCAGGGCCTCCAGGCTCAGGTTGACCCCCGGCGAGATCACCCCGCCGATATAGGCACCATCGGTGTCGACCACATCGAAGGTGGTCGCCGTGCCGAAATCGACCATGATCAGGTCGCCACCATAAAGGTTGTGCCCGGCCACGGTATTGACCAGCCGGTCCGGCCCCACGGCCGTACCCTCATCCACCCGTACATCCACAGGCAGCAGGCAATCCGGTTTGCCCACCACCAGCGGCCTCGTGTTGAAATACCGGTCCGCCAGAACCCGCAGGTTGAACACAACCCTCGGCACCGTCGACGACACAATCATATCGGTGATCTGCACATCCAGGTTCTGCAGCCGCATCAGCGTGCTGAGCCAGACGTAGTACTGATCCGCCGTGCGCTGCCACTCGGTCGAGGTGCGCCAGGACGCCAGAAATTCCTCTCCGTCCCAGATCGCAAAGACTGTGTTGGTGTTCCCGCAATCAACCGCCAGAAGCATGGTGCGGTCCCCCGTCTGTTTCAGAAAAATACTTCCGCCGCCGCAATCCGGCGCAATCCTGTGTGCGTGCGTAGCATCAGGTGACCCTCCGCGTCCACATCCTCAAAGGTACCGGTCAGGCTCTCCCGCCCGGTCCGCGCGGTGATGACCTCTCCCAGACGCGCTGCGTGGACCAGCCAGGCGGCACGGATGGGCGCGAAGCCGAACTGACGGAACTGCGCCTCCAGCACCGCGTAAGCCTCTGCCAGATGGCACAGGAAATCTTCCGCTCCGATGACGGTTCCCGTCACCTCCGAAAGCGCCACAGGTGTCACCGCACCAGCTTCCACATCGCCGGGCGCAGGAGCTGCCGCCAGATTGACACCAACGCCGATACACAACCCGCTCTGCTGCGTGCCCTGTCCGCTGCTCTCCAGCAGAATGCCGGCCACCTTGCCGCCCTGCAGCAACACATCATTCGGCCATTTCAGCTGAAAGAAATCCCCCCGACCGGTCACCGCCGTAAAGGCCTCAAAGAGCGCCAGTGACATCACAAAAGACCGCAGAGCCGCCACGCCCGGCGGTTCTTGCGTCTGCAGCACAAGCGTGGCCGCAAAATTCCCGGGGGGCATCGCCCAGGGCCTGCCCCGCCGGCCACGGGCCGCAGTCTGATGATGCGCAAGAACCCAGAACGGTGCGGGCTGCTCTCTGGCCAGCTGCCGCGCCGCATCAAGTGTCGATCCCGTCTCCGACAGGATCACCCGGCCATATCCGGCAGGCCAGCGGTTCACGACTTCTTCTGGCAGGAAATATCCCCCCCGGAGGGCCGGTCAGCCACGCGCGCCCCCGGTCAGTTCACAAGCGTCGCCGCTGCCGCTGCCGCTGCAGATTCAACACCGAACATATTGGCAATACCCAGCACCATGATGGCCGCTGACGCCAGCAACAGACCCGCCAGAATGGGAGCACCGCCCTTGTCGAGGCCCTCTTCGCTGTCGTCCCCGAAATACATAAAGAAAACGATCCGCAGATAATAAAAGGCACCGATCACCGAGGCCACAACGCCCGCAATGGCAAGCCAGGCAAGATCAGCCTCATAGGCCGCGCGCAGAACATAAAACTTGCCAAAGAACCCCAGCATCGGCGGCACGCCAGCGAGGCTGAACAGCAGGATCAGCATGGCCAGCGCCTTACCCGGTTCGCGCTTTGCATACATGTTCAGCGCCGAGATATCCGTGACGGGCTGGCCGTCTTTCTGCATCATCAGAATGAACGCAAAGGTGCCGACATTCATAGTGACGTAGATCGCCATATAGATCAGCATCGCTTGGACACCCAGCACAGTCCCCGCTGCGAGCCCCATCAGCGCATAGCCCATATGGGCAATGGACGAAAACGCCATCAGGCGTTTGATGTTGGTCTGCCCGATCGCCGCCACGGCTCCGAGGAACATCGACAGCACCGACAGCAGCGCCACGATCTGGCTCCAGTCGTTGACCGCATTGCCGAACGCATCGTGCAGAACACGCGCAAAGAGCGCCATCGCTGCAACCTTGGGTGCTGTGGCGAAGAAGGCAGTGACCGGCGTCGGTGAGCCTTCATAAACGTCCGGCGTCCACATATGGAACGGCACGGCGGAAACTTTGAACGCCATGCCCGCCATCAGGAACACGAGGCCAAAGAGCAGCCCCAAGGATACCTCGCCCGCCTGAGCGGTCTGGATGATGCCGGAAAAGAGCGTTGTGCCAGCATAGCCATAGACCAGCGACGCACCATACAGCAGCAGGCCGGAGCTGAGCGCGCCCAGCACGAAATACTTCAGGCCCGCTTCGGTGGACTTCACGCTTTCACGCCGCAGCGAGGCCACGACATAGAGCGCCAGCGACTGCAGCTCGAGCCCCATGTAAAGCGCCATCAGATCATTGGCCGACACCATGACCATCATGCCCACAGCGCTCAGCGCCACCAGCAGCGGATATTCAAAACGCAGCAGGTCGCGCGACTTCATGTAGCCTTCGGACATTACCAGCACGGCCGCTGCCGACAGCAGGATCGTGACTTTGGCAAAACGCGCAAACCCGTCGATCATGAGCATGCCGTTGAAGGCGGATTTTGCACCTTCCCCGTTGATGCCGATCCACGCGGCCAGGGCAATCATCACACCCGCCGTCATCCAGACCAGTGTCGATGCCAGCCCGTCCTTTGAGGTGTAGACCGCCACCAGAAGCATCACCATCGCATAGACGGAGAGCAGTATCTCGGGCAGGACCAGTGTCAGATCAGCAGAAGTCATTGCTTCACCCTTCAGTTCGACGCGAGCTGGGAGGCGGCCTCTGCCGCGGCCAGCGCCGTATCATAGTTTGAAACCAGGTTGGCCACAGCAGGCCCGGTAATATCGAGCACCAGCCCCGGGTAAACCCCCAGCAGCAGCGTCATCACCACCAGCGGCGCAAAGATCCAGCGCTCGCGCGGCGTCATATCCGTAATCGACCGCAGGCTCTCTTTGATCAGATCGCCCATGACCACCCGGCGGTAAAGCCACAGCGCATAGGCCGCCGAGAAGATCACTCCTGTGGTCGCCACCACGGCCACCCATGTGTTGACCTGGAAGACCGCCATCAGCGTCAGGAATTCACCCACAAAACCGGAGGTGCCCGGCAGCCCCACATTAGCCATCGTAAAGAGCATGAAGATCAGCGCATAGGCCGGCATCCGGTTCACCAGCCCGCCATAGGCGTCGATATCGCGGGTGTGCATCCGGTCATAGATCACGCCCACGCACAGGAAGAGCGCGCCCGAAATAAAGCCGTGGCTGATCATCTGGAAAATCGCGCCATCCAGCCCCTGCTGGTTTGCGGCGAAAATACCCATGGTCACAAAGCCCATATGCGCGACGGATGAATAAGCGATGAGCTTCTTCATGTCTTCCTGTACCAGCGCCACCAGCGACGTATAGACAATCGCAATAGCCGACATCCACAGCACCAGCGGGGTCAGCACCTCTGCGCCCACAGGGAACATCGGGAGCGAGAACCGGATGAAACCGTAGCCGCCCATTTTAAGCAGAATGGCCGCCAGAACAACGGAACCGGCCGTCGGCGCCTGAACGTGTGCATCCGGCAGCCAGGTGTGCACCGGCCACATCGGCATCTTGACCGCAAAGCTCGCAAAGAACGCGAGGAACAGCAGGGTCTGCAGACCACCGATCACCTGAATTCCCAGCACCGAGAAGGTCTCGAAGGCAAATTCGTGGTTCAGCAATACCTCAATGTCTGTGGTGCCCGCATCCGCGAACATACCGACCATCGCCACCAGCATCAGCACGGAGCCGAGGAAGGTATAAAGGAAGAACTTGAAGCTCGCGTAGATGCGGTTCGCCCCGCCCCAGATGCCGATGATCAGGAACATCGGAATGAGACCCGCCTCAAAGAAGAGATAGAAGAGCACCAGATCCAGCGCCATGAAGACGCCGAGCATAAGTGTTTCCAGCAGCAGGAAGGCGATCATGTATTCCTTGACGCGCGTGGTCACATTCCAGGACGCCGCAATCACCAGCGGCATCATGAAGGTCGTCAGCATCACGAAAAGAACGCTGATCCCGTCGACGCCCATCTTGTACTGCAGCCCCAGCAGCCAGTCGCGCTCTTCGACAAACTGGAAGCCGGTATCGTTCGGGTCGAACTGCGCCAGAATGAAGAGCGACACAAGGAAGGTCGCGACCGTTGCCGCCATCGCCAGCCACCGCGCATTGCGGTTGGCATATTCATCGTCCCCGCGCAGCCAGACCGCCATGATGAGCGCACCCAGCGCAGGAATGAAGGTGACCATAGACAGAAGGTTATCCATCACTCAACTCCCCCGCTGAGCGTCATCCATGTGACCAGCACCGCAATGCCGACGACCATGGCGAATGCATAGGTAAAGATGTAGCCGGACTGCGCGCGGCCTGCGAGACGGGTGAAGAAGGGGATGATCCCCATCGCCACACCGTTCAGGCTGCCGTCGATGACATTGCCGTCGCCGCGCTTCCAGAAGAAACTGCCGATCCATTTGGCGGGCCCGACAAAGATAACGTCATAGAGCTCGTCAAAATACCATTTGTTCTTGAGGAACAGGTAGAGCGGACGCTGGTTTTCCGCCAGCCGTCCTGGCAGGCTCGGGTTGGCGATGTAGAACCAGTACGCCACGACAAAACCCAGCACCATCGAGATGAACGGCGAGAGCTTCACCCATGTGGGCACATAATGCGCCTCATGCAGCACGGTGTTTTCGGGCGCGATATAGATGCCCGCTTCACCGGGCGCATCCGCCATCACGTATTTCAGCTCAGATGCTTTCGGGCTGCGCTCTGCCACGGCTTTTTTCAGTTCCTCGGCAGGCGCCTCATAGTGGCCACCAAAGAACTTGATGATCTCGTTCTGCTTCCCGAAGAAGCTCGAATACCAGATCGCACCGGCAAAGATGGACCCCATCGCCAGAACGCCCAGCGGGATCAGCATCACCATCGGGCTTTCATGCGCATGTTCATGCGTGTGCTTGTCGCCGCGCGGCTTACCCCAGAAGGTCAGGAACATCAGCCGCCAGGAATAAAAGCTGGTGAACAGCGCCGCGATCACCAGTGACCAGAAAGCAAATCCATTGCCGGCAGCAAAGGCGCTTTCGATCACCGCATCCTTGGAGGCAAAGCCGGCAAAGCCGATCCAGCCGGTGAGCGGAATACCGACACCGGTAATGGCAAGCGTCCCGATCAGCATCGCCCAGAAGGTATAGGGGATCTTTTTACGCAGACCGCCGTAGTTCATCATGTCCTGCTCGTGGTGCATCGCATGAATGACTGAGCCTGCACCCAGGAAAAGCATCGCCTTGAAGAATGCGTGGGTGAAGAGGTGGAACATCGCCACCGGGTAGGCGCCAACGCCCGCTGCCACGAACATATAGCCCAGCTGTGAACAGGTCGAGTAGGCGATCACACGCTTGATGTCGGTCTGTACCAGCCCCACGGTCGCGGCAAAAAACGCTGTCGCAGCGCCCAGCACGGTGACAAACGACATAGCTTCGGGTGCAAATTCCATAATCGGCGACATACGACAGACGAGGAAAACGCCCGCTGTCACCATCGTCGCCGCGTGGATCAGCGCCGAGACAGGTGTCGGACCTTCCATGGCGTCCGGCAGCCAGGTGTGCAGGATAAGCTGTGCCGATTTGCCCATGGCGCCGACAAAGAGGAGGAAGGCCACAAGGTTCGCGGCATTCCACTCAGCCCACAGGAAGGTCAGCTGTGTTTCTGCCAGATCAGGTGCCGCTGCAAAAACGTCCGAAAAGTTGATGCTGTCGGTCAGGAAGAAGAGCGCAAAGATCCCCAGCGCAAAGCCGAAATCACCCACACGGTTGACCACAAAGGCCTTGATCGCGGCGGCATTGGCAGAAGGTTTGCGATAGTAAAACCCGATCAGCAGGTAGGAGGCAACGCCCACGCCTTCCCAGCCGAAGAACATCTGCACAAGGTTGTCCGCTGTCACCAGCATCAGCATCGCGAAGGTGAAGAACGACAGATAGGCAAAGAAACGCGGCTTGTAGCTCTCGCCCTCTTTCCACTGCGGATCATGATCCATGTAGCCAAAGGAATAGAGATGCACGAGGCTGGAGACTGTGGTGATCACGATCAGCATGATTGCCGTCAGGCGGTCCAGCCGGATCGCCCAGTCCGTGCTGAGCGTACCGCTTTCGATAAAGCGCAGGATCGGGATCTGTTGGGTCACCCCGTCAAAGGTCAGGAAAACAACCCAGCTGAGGAAGGCCGACAGAAACAGCAGTGACGTGGCAGTCCACATCGCGGCTTTCTCACCGATGATTTTCCAGCCGAAACCGCAGAGGATCGCGCCAACCAGCGGAGCAAAAAGGATGATGGTTTCCATTGGCTCAGCCCTTCATCACGTTGACGTCTTCCACGGCAATCGTGCCGCGGTTCCGGAAGAAACAGACCAGTATGGCCAGCCCGATCGCCGCCTCTGCGGCGGCCACCGTCAGCACAAAGAGCGTAAAGACCTGGCCCACCAGGTCGTCCAGGAAGCTGGAGAAGGCCACAAGGTTGATGTTCACCGCCAACAGCATCAGTTCGATGCTCATCAGCAGGATGATCACATTCTTGCGGTTCAGAAAGAGCCCGAAGATGCCAATGACAAAAAGCGTCGCCGCCACTGTCAGGTAATGTTCCAAACCAATCATCTTACGTCCTTTCGGGGTGCTGTGCCCCCGGCTTGGTTCCCTGTTACACCAGAGCCTGCGCTCCGGTCCGCCCGGCTGCAGGCGGTATTCCTCTACAGACCTTCCAGTCTGAATTCTGTCCTGTCGCCGCGCGCATCCGGATAAAAGGCTGCGCAGGCGCATGTTTCCTCTGTGGCTGTCTCAACCCGCACATCACGGGCAAAAACCGCCAGATCGTCTGCCATCCGCTCCAGCGTCGCGAAAACCCGTGCACCGGTCTCATGGCGCGCGATCACACTCATGGCGTCTTCGGTCCGGTCGAACGGCAGGCGGGTTCCCATGTTCTCCTCGGCGGTCCGTGCACGCAGCACCTGGCCTGGTCCGCAGTCCATCACCAGAACATCGGTTGCTGTGCCTTCCTGGCTCCACCAGTCGCGCCACATCACACGGCCCTCACCCAGGTCCACGTGATCTGCTTCACCACCGTGGCTGACATGCGTCACACGGGTACAGTCGCCCGGCACCAGCGCCTGGGCCGTACCCGCACTGAGCAGTGCAGCAATGATGACGGCGGTGCGCTTCACAGACCCTGCCCCGGTTTGACGTCCTTGAGCTCCATCGCAGCGGCCGGGTCGCGCATCATCTGCGCCACCACGTCCTGGCGCTTGACGTCGCCACGGTGGCGCAGTGTCAGCACAATCGCCCCGATCATCGCCACCAGCAGGATCAGCCCGGAAAGCTGGAACAGCAGGAAGTACTGGTCATAGAGGATCATGCCCAGAGCTTCGGTATTGTGCCGGTCAACGGGGGCGACCTGCGCACGCAGACCTTCAGCGGCTGCGTTGCTTTCCCAGGCGCCGAAAGCCATCACGAACTGCATCAGGATCACAACACCGATCAGCAGGGCCAGCGGCATATAGCGCGCCATCTCCGCCTTGAGCTCGGCAAAATCCACGTCCAGCATCATCACCACAAAGAGGAACAGAACCGCCACCGCGCCCACATAGACAATGACCAGCAGCATCGCGACGAACTCCGCCCCCAGCAGCACAAAAAGCCCCGCAGACGACAGAAACGCCAGGATCAGCCAGAGCACGGAATGCACCGGGTTGCGGCTGATCACGGTGAAAAGCCCGCCCGCAATCACGCTGATCGCAAAGAGATAAAAGGCAAAAACGATCATTCTTCGTCCTTTTCTTCGTCCAGGACCTGCTGCGCCAGTTCCAGCGCGCGGGTCATCGCAGGCAGGCCTGCAAACATCGACATCTGACCGATGGTCTCGACAATATGCTGCTGGCTGGCACCGGCCTCCAGCGCATGACGCACGGCCTGACGGAACGCCACATCATTCTGTGCGCCCTGCATGGTCAGCCCGGCCAGCGTCAGCAGCATCCGGGTCCGGGCATCCAGCCCGCCCTCGTTCAGCGTATTGCCGAACATCATTTCCATCATGTCGCGGGGCATCGTGCCCATCATCTTCTCGAACCCTTTGGGCGTGAACGCCTCCATCGCCGGAAAGGACTTCGCCATTTCCTGCGCCTGGGCCATCATGGCCGCAAAGGGGTTAGCCCCCTCAAAAGGGTTCTTCGGATCGCTCATCTGTAAGGCGCGTCCATTTCCAGATTGCGGGCGATCTCTGCTTCCCAGCGCTCGCCGTTGTCCAGCAGTTTCTGCTTGTCGTAATAAAGCTCTTCGCGCGTCTCGGTGGAGAACTCAAAATTCGGCCCCTCGACAATCGCATCCACCGGGCAGGCTTCCTGGCAGAAACCGCAGTAGATGCATTTGGTCATGTCGATGTCATAGCGCGTGGTGCGGCGGCTGCCATCCTCGCGGGGCTCCGCATCAATGGTGATCGCCTGCGCAGGGCAGATTGCCTCGCAAAGCTTGCAGGCAATGCAGCGTTCCTCGCCATTCGGATACCGGCGCAGCGCGTGCTCGCCCCGGAAACGCGGGGAAAGCGGCCCTTTTTCATGCGGGTAGTTCACCGTCGCCTTGGGGGCAAAGAAGTATTTCAGGCCCAGCTTCATGCCGACCCAGAAATCCTGAAGCAGGAAATACTTGGCGGCGCGGGTGTAGTCGATCTGTGTCATAGGTCAGCCTCCCACGGTCCAGCGCGCATAGGCGCCCCAGAACCAGTCGAATTTCGCGGCAAAGGATACAAAGACCACCCAGACGAGGCTGAACGGCAGGAATACTTTCCAGCCCAGCCGCATCAGCTGGTCATAGCGGTAGCGCGGCGTGATCGCCTTGACCATCGCGAAGATGAAGAAGAAGAACGCCATCTTGAGCACCATCCAGTGCACCCCGTCGCCCAGCAGCGGCACGTCCGCCACACCGGGGATCGGTGACAGCCAGCCACCAAAGAAGAGCAGCGTGGTCAGCGCACACATCAGGAAGATGGCAATGTACTCACCCGCCATAAAGAGCAGGAAGGGTGTCGAGGAATATTCCACCTGGTAGCCCGCCACCAGTTCGGATTCCGCCTCCGGCAGGTCAAACGGCGGCCGGTTGGTTTCCGCAAGACAGCTGATAAAGAACAGGAAAACCATCGGGAAATGCGGCAGCCAGTACCAGTTCAGGAGCCCCATGGAGCCCTCCTGCGCCGCCACGATGCCGCCGAAATTCATCGACCCCGTCGAGATGATCACCCCGATGATGATCAGGCCCAGCGACACCTCGTATGAGATCATCTGCGCCGCTGACCGCAGCGAGCCGAGGAAGGGATATTTGGAGTTGGATGCCCAGCCGCCCATGATCACGCCGTAAACCTCAAGGCTGGAAACCGCGAAGACAAACAGAATGGCCACGTTGATGTCCGACAGCACCCAGCCTTCATTGAACGGGATCACCGCCCAGGCGATCAGCGCGAGAACAAAGGAGGTCATCGGCGCCAGCATAAAGACCGTCCGGTCCGCGCCCGCCGGGACGACCACCTCTTTGACCACATATTTCAGCGCATCCGCCACCGTCTGCAGCAGGCCGTAAACGCCCACAACGTTCGGTCCGCGCCGCATCTGCACCGCCGCCCAGATTTTCCGGTCGCCGTAAACGAGGAACAGCAGCGAGACCATGACAAAGCCGACGACAGCCAGCACCTGCGCCAGGATCAGGACGGCGATGCCGCCGGGGGTGGTAAAGAAATCAGCAGCCATAGGTCCTCACACCGTCGGTATTCCAGTTTCCTTACAGGCGGCTGTGGTGCTTTTCGCATCAATCACAGCCAGTCCTTCAGGCAGGGTTGGCGAGATGGTGTAAACAGCATCTGCTGCCCACACGCCACCCTCTTCGGTCACTTTTGTACGCAAATGTCGCGCAAATCCGTATCCCCGGATCAGCGTATACTGCGCTGCGGCACATTCCGCGTATTTTTCGACGTCCGCACTGTCGCGCGCACCCGTCATCGCCACGTTCAGCTGCACCAGATCCCTGTCCAGCAGAATGGTTTCCACGCCCTTGTAACCGGGGCGGAATTCCTCTGCCTGTGGCGCAGGCGGCGCACAAGCCGCCAGAGCCAGGGGGGATATCAGAGCAATCCGCTTCATTCCGCGGCCATCGCCTCCTGTTTGCGGGCCTTTGCATTGGCCGAGAGCTCCGCCATCAGCTGAGAGGCCCGTGCAATCGGGTTGCTCAGGTAGAAATCGGCAACCGCTACGCCGAAATCTGTGTCCGAAAGCACGCCTGTTGCCACGGGCTGCCACTCGTTTTCCGGAACTTCGTCGATTTTTGCCAGATGCGGCACCTCTTGGACCAGCGCCTGACGCAGCTGTGCGATGCTGTCATAGGCCAGCTGTGCGCCACATTCTGCGGAAAGCGCGCGCAGGATCGCCCAGTTTTCCTTGGCCTCGCCCGGTGCAAAGCCCGCGCGCAGCGCCAGTTGCGGACGCCCCTCGGTGTTCACGAAAAGCCCCGGCTCCTCGGTGTAGGCCGCCCCCGGCAGAATGATATCCGCGCGGTGTGCGCCGCGGTCGCCGTGGCTGCCCTGATAGATCACGAAAGGTCCTTCCGCGATCTCGATCTCGTCGGCACCCAGGTTATAGATCACATCCGCTTTGGAAACGGCGGCCATGCCCCCTTCGTTCACCGCACCGGCGTCAATGGCGCCCACGCGGGATGCCGCCGTGTGCAGCACCAGCAGTTTACCCCCGGTGTTTTCCGCCATGTGCATTGCCATGCCAAGAACAGCGGGACCATCCGCTCCCTGGAGCGCGGCCTGCCCCAGAATGATCAGACCACCACCCATGGCCACATCGCCGGAAGGACCGGCATCGTAGAGTTTCTGCAGGTCCGCACCCGACGTGCCCGCGTGGGTATATTCATAGGTCAGGTCGACCGCCTCACCGATCAGGGTGATATTGGCGCCCTTTGTCCAGGCCTTGCGGATACGGGCGTTCAGAACCGGCGCCTCAACCGCCGGGTTCGCCCCGATGATCGCGAAAGCCTTTGCGTTTTCAATATCTTCGATGGTCGCATTGCCCACATAGGCCGAGCGGTTGTCCGCCGGCAGATGCGCCCCATCGGTACGGCACTCAACAACGCCGCCCTTGTTCTCGATGAACTGTTTCAGCGCAAACGCCGCTTCGACCGGGACCAGATCACCGACAACGCCGGCCACTGATTTGCCTTCCATCGCCGCAGCCGCTGCCGCCAGCGCCTCGGGCCAGGACGCCGGGCGCAGTTTGCCGTTCTCCCGGATATAGGGCTTGTCCAGCCGCTGCCGGCGCAGACCGTCCCAGACAAAGCGCGTTTTGTCGGAAATCCATTCCTCGTTCACGCCGTCATGGTTGCGCGGCAGGAAGCGCATGACTTCACGCCCCTTGGTGTCCACGCGGATGTTCGAACCAAGCGCGTCCATCACGTCGATACTCTCGGTCTTGGTCAGCTCCCAGGGGCGCGCCGTAAAGGCGTAAGGCTTTGAAACCAAAGCACCAACCGGGCAGAGATCTATGATGTTCCCCTGCAGATTGCTGTCCAGCGTCTGGCCCAGATACGAGGTGATCTCGGCGTCCTCACCCCGGCCCGTCTGGCCCATCTGGTGAATGCCCGCAACCTCGGTTGTGAACCGGACGCAGCGCGTGCAGGAGATGCAGCGCGTCATATGCGTCTCAACTAGCGGACCCAGATCCAGATCCTCTGTCGCGCGTTTCGGCTCGCGGTACCGGCTGAAATCAACGCCGTAAGCCATCGCCTGGTCCTGCAGATCGCACTCGCCGCCCTGGTCGCAGATCGGGCAGTCCAGCGGGTGGTTGATGAGCAGGAACTCCATCACCCCTTCGCGCGCTTTCTTGACCATGGGGGAGTTGGTCTTGACCACCGGCGGCTGGCCTTCGGGCCCGGGGCGCAGATCGCGCACCTGCATCGCACAGCTTGCTGCGGGCTTGGGCGGTCCGCCCACCACCTCAACAAGGCACATCCGGCAGTTCCCGGCAATGGTCAGCCGTTCGTGATAGCAGAACCGCGGGATCTCGATACCGGCCTCTTCACAGGCCTGGATCAGGGTCATGGCCCCATCCACCTCGATCTCGTTCCCATCAATAATGACTTTGCGTAAGTCACTCATATCATTTGCCTTCTCATCTGCGTGGCAGCCTGCACACGCGTGTTCCGTTCGTTTCCCGGGCCCGGTGCCCGCAGGGATGGCGCACGGCCGACCCCGAAATCATTTCATCGCGGCACCGGACGCCGCCCCCGGTCACTGCCGGTCTTCCCTCAGCAGACGCCCGGCGTTGGTGTCTGCCTCAATCTGCTGACGTCCCAGCGCACAATACCCTGCCGCATCAGCACTCAGACCCTGCGCCTCCAGCAACCGGGCCGCCCGCGCGCGCAGACGGTCCTTCTCTGCATCGGATTCCAGATGCGCCTCAACCTCGGCACGGGAATACCCCCGCGCCTCCGCCGTTTTCCGCAGGTCATTCAGATAGGCGTAGGCCCGGAAGAACCGCGCCGAAATCGACGGACAGGTCCTGCGGATCCTGTCTGCCAGCGCCACCGCAAAGAGCCCCTCGTCTATCACCGGAATATCCCGCAACGACGGTTTCGCACTCACCGGCGCGCTCAGCCCGCATATCACTGCTGCAATCATCATCAGCCGCACCATCCTGCTTCTCCCACTGTGCTCCGGGCACACCACTCACGTCCGGCGCCCCTCAGGGATGTGGGCGCGCAAACCGCCGTTATGCAATAACGACCGGCAGAGTGTGGATATGCGGCGCGTGGCATCACAGCGGGCAGGCCCCCCGCAGTGTCAGGGTGTCACGATCGATCAACAGCTCCTCTTCGGGCGCATCCGGATCAGTGACCCAGAGGATGTCCGAGCTGCCATAGTTCCGCACGCAATAGGCGATGCCCTCATACCGGGCCGCCTCACGCGCACCCGCCAGTGAGGCCGACACCGGTTTCGCGGTTGCGCGGAATTCATGACGCTCGCCATCCTTTTTGGCATTGGACCGGTAGAACTGCCCGTCAAAAAAGAGCGTATCTTCGTCCGGACCGCACCCCATCAGCATCAGGCCGGCCAGCAGGACGGCGCCATATGTCTTCAGGCCTGTCACTCTGCAGCAACCTCCGTACAGCGGCTGGTCTGCCACAGCCGCGCTTCCTTCAGCCAGGACCAGCCAAAGGCATGATCGCTGTCTCCGTGTTCTTTCAGATGCGCCAGACGCGCCAGCGCCTCCTCCAGCGTGGGCTCATGCCCCTCGGGCACCCACCACATCACAAAGTGCATCTCGCCCAGCACCTCGAACCATTCCTGGCGCCGTTCGTAAAACTGCTTGTGGATCGTGCCCCAGACAAATGTTTCCAGCTGCTCGACGGTCTCCCAGACCGTCAGATTGGACACATACTGCGGGTCGCCGTCGATCTTGGCTTCGGTGTTGCCCGTACCGGGCTCGCCGGAGCCTTCCATCATCCACACGAACCCTGGCATGCGTTTGCCCAGGCCATTGATCCGGTCGAGGTTGGCCATGAATTCCGCAACCCGCGGATCATCCACAGGGGCCAGCAGGCGACCCACATTCAGTTCAGCAAGATGATGTCCCTGCATGATCAGACCCTCCTCATCATGTTGCCAACCGGTGTGCGCGCGTCAATTTCCGCCAGTGCTGCCGCACAGACCGCCGCATCATCATCCCCGTCGACGCCTCTGGCCTTCAGATGCGCCGTGGCAGCACCTGAAATATCCTCCCGGCTGACGCGTGCTGCGGCGGCATTGATCTGGTCGGGCGCATATCCCCGTTCCAGCAGCGTATCAAAAAACCGCAGGTTCATTTCCGTGCTGGTGCCCAGCCGGTACCCGACCCCTGCCCCACCGCAGCGGGTGACGTAATAGCTCGCGATCCCGGCATTCTGCGCAAAATAAAGCGTGGCCTCATTCAGCTCGGCCAGCGCCTCAGGCGTGGCGGGAGCCTCCTCAACCACCGGCGCATCCGGTGCAGCACAGGCCGCCAGCGGGGCCAGAACAGCCGCCGCAATCATCAGGCGCAGTTGGCCCGCAGCGTGATATGCCCCTGCGCGCATCAAAACGCCGCCACCACAGCCATCACCGCGAGCGCAAGAATGCACAGCAGCCCCGCCGCGAAACAGGCCGACCGGGCAGACTGGTTCTCTGTCCGGATGTGCACAAAGGCCATCGCGACCCGCACCACGATAAAGAGCGACGCCAGCAGATTGACCACAAAAGGGGCAGCACCTGTCAGCACAGCCGCCACCGTCGCGGCCACAAATGGACCGGACACCTCAACCGCGTTCATAAAGGCACGCTCGGCCCTGTAGACAGGGTTGGCATAGTCGCGTTTCGGCTTACCGCAGTCACAGCGGTTTTCCGGGCTGCGCCCGCGCGTCGACACCATGCCCAGCACGGACACCAGCACGGCCCAGAGAGCCAGCGCTGCCAATGCATGGGAATATGCGTCAAAATCCACGCGTCTTACTCCGCCGCCACCGCGCTCACACGGCCGGTGCGTTTGTGCTTGATACGGTCCTCGATCTCGTCGCGGAAGTGGCGGATCAGGCCCTGAATGGGCCATGCTGCCGCATCCCCCAACGCACAGATCGTGTGGCCTTCGACCTGCTTGGTCACATCGAGCAGCATGTCGATCTCTTCAGGCTCCGCCTCGCCGGTGACCAGACGGTCCATCACGCGCATCATCCAGCCGGTGCCTTCACGGCAGGGGGTGCATTGCCCGCAACTTTCATGCTTGTAGAACTTGCTCAGCCGCCAGATCGCCTTGATCACATCCGTCGAGTTATCCATCACGATCACCGCCGCGGTCCCCAGACCGGAGCGTTGCTCGCGCAGATAGTCAAAGTCCATGATGGCATCTTTCATGTCCTTGCCCGGGATCATCGGCACCGATGAGCCGCCCGGGATCACCGCCTTGAGATTATCCCAGCCGCCCCGGATTCCACCGCAGTGCGTCTCGATCAGCTCCTCAAAGGTGATCGACATGGCCTCTTCGACCACGCAGGGGTTGTTCACATGACCCGAGATCGCAAAAAGCTTGGTGCCCGCGTTGTTCGGACGTCCGAACGAGGAAAACCACTCGGGTCCGCGCCGCAGGATGGTAGGCACCACAGCGATGCTTTCGACGTTGTTCACCGTGGTCGGACAACCATAAAGCCCCGCGCCCGCCGGGAACGGCGGCTTCATGCGCGGCATGCCCTTTTTGCCCTCCAGGCTTTCCAGAAGCGCTGTTTCCTCGCCACAGATATAGGCACCCGCACCGTGGTGCAGATACAGATCAAAATCCCAGCCCGAACCGGCAGCATTTTTGCCGATCAGGCCCGCGTCATAGGCCTCGTCAATCGCCGCCTGCAGGGCTTCCTTCTCGCGGATGTATTCGCCGCGGATATAGATATAGCAGGCATGCGCGTTCATCGCGAAAGACGCAATCAGGCACCCCTCGACCAGCGTATGCGGATCATGCCGCATGATCTCGCGGTCCTTGCAGGTGCCCGGCTCGGATTCGTCCGCATTCACCACCAGATAGGCAGGCCGCCCGTCACTTTCCTTGGGCATGAAGGACCACTTCAGACCGGTGGGGAACCCCGCACCGCCCCGGCCCCGCAGACCGGACGCCTTCATCTGGTCCACGATCCAGTCGCGGCCCTTCTTGATGATCCCGGCCGTGCCGTCCCAGTGTCCGCGTGCCTGCGCGCCGCGCAGCGTGCGGTCGTGCATCCCGTAGATGTTGGTAAAGATCCGGTCTTTATCCTGAAGCATGACGCTTACCCTTTTATTCGCTGTCGCGCGTTTCAGCGCGCACACGTCTTAACCGCAGCGCCACCACCAGAGCCCAGAAGAGCCCGGCAAGTGCCGCAAAATCAAAAAGAAACGCATAGCGCCCCGGCAGGCCCAGTTTCGGTGCCAGCCAGAGCGACAGAAGCCACAACACCATGGTGCCGACAATAACAAGGCTGACCAGCCGCCCTCTGGCGGCCAGCGCGCGTTCCTGCGCCATTTTGCCCTGATCCTGCGCACTCATGAGCGGTCTTGCCTTCCGTTCTCAGCTCTCGCGTTTTTAAGGCGGGGGCTATTCGCCCTTTGCCAGTTTCTTTGCCTGTCCGACCCAGTCGTCCCGTTCGATCCGGCCTTTGAAGCGCAGCCGCTCGTCGACCCAGGCGATGTCCTTTTTCTTCAGCGCCGCCACCTGATCAAAGTGCCAGATGCCCAGCCCGTTCAGCGTCTCTTCCAGCTTGGGGCCGACGCCACTGATTTTCTTCAGATCATCCGCACCACCCTCACGCGGCGCATCGCTGAAAGCACCCGGGCGCGCATCTGATGCAGCCGCTGGTGCTTCCTTTTTAGCCGCCGCCTTTTTGGGTGCCGCTTTTTTCGGAGCCGCCTTTTTCGGTGCAGGCTTTTTCTCTTCGGCCGGGGCCGCCGCAGGGGCTGCGGCTGCAGGCTCAGCCGTTGCGGCCGCAGGGGCTGCTGCCGCCGGCTTGGGAGCCGGAGCAGCCGGTTTCGGTGCCGGTGCCGCGGCATTTGCCGATACTTCGCCCGGTCTGGGCAGCGGCCGCGTCATGATCCAGCTGATGAGCGCTCCGAGAACAACAAAGACCACAAACCCGACGAACGCGCCCTGCATGAAGCCCCAGCCACCAAGCACCCAGAGGAGAACCGCCGCCAGCGCGCCGCCCGCAGCCGCAACAAGCCAGCTGCCGAGCGCCATGCCGATCATACCTTTATTGTTGTCCATCGTTCTTCCTCTTCGCGTTTGTCTCAATGATGCGGAACAGTGTTACCGCGTTTTGCGCTTTTTGGAAAATTTTCGCCTCAGTCCTCAGCGGCAAGCGCCACGGCCTGCCCCACCCAGTTGTCGCGGCTGACACGTCCCTTGAAACCGACAAGGTTCTGGTCAGCCCAGGCCACATGTTCCGGTGTCCATGCCGCGATCTGATCAAAATGGTAAATCCCGATGCCGTTGAGCATTTTTTCCAGCTTGGGTCCCACGCCCTTGATGCGTTTCAGATCATCAGCCCCACCTGCACGCGGACCGTCCAGTTTCGCGGGCTCTTCGCCCAGCACGTCCGCTTCGGGTTTCGCCTTTGATGTCGCCTCTGTGGCCGCCGGTTTTGCCGCTTTGGCGGGTTTTGCAGGGGCTGCAGCTTTCACGGGCTGCGCGTTGTGATTTGCACCTTTTTGCCAGGGCATCAGCAACGGCACTTCGGTACCGTCAATGCGTTTGACCGTATCACCGATATCCACCGCGAGCTGAGCCGAGGCGTTATACTGTGTCTTGCCGCTGTCGTATTCTGTGAGCGATGTCAGGCCCTTGAGCGGTTCAGCCGCATAACGCCCGTTCTGCGGACCCGGAACCGGCACTTTGCCCGCGGCCAGTTCATCAATGATCTCGCCCATGCGGTCTGCTGTCAGATCCTCGAAGTAATCCTTGCCGATCTGCGCCATCGGCGCATTTGAACAGGAGCCCAGGCATTCGACTTCTTCCCAGGAGAAGTTGCCATCCGCTGACAGTTCATGCGCGTTCGGGGCGATCTTTTCCTTGCAGACCGCAACCAGGTCTTCAGCCCCGCAGATCATGCAGGACGTGGTTCCGCAAACCTGAATATGTGCAATTTTCCCAACGGGTTGCAGCTGAAACATAAAGTAGAACGTCGCCACTTCGAGTGCGCGGATGTAGCTGAGCCCGAGCATATCGGCCACATGTTCGATCGCGGGCTTGCTCAGCCAGCCTTCCTGTTCCTGGGCACGCCACAGGATCGGAATAATGGCCGACGCCTGACGCCCTTCGGGGTATTTGGTTATCTGCCCTTCCGCCCAGGCCTGGTTCTCAGGCGTGAAGGTAAAGCTTTCGGGCTGTTCAGCGTGTAAACGGCGGAGCATCAGATTAACCTGTGTGTTTGCGGTGGCTGCGGGAGCCTCCGGCGGGGATATTTAAAGCCAGAAGAAGGAGAGCGCGCATCAGCGGTCAATCTCCCCGAAAACCACGTCCATGGTGCCGATGATGGCGGCGACATCGGCCAGCTGGTGGCCGCGGGACATATGGTCCATCGCCTGCAGGTGCAGGAAGCCGGGCGCGCGGATTTTGCTGCGGTAGGGTTTGTTGGTGCCGTCGGCCACCAGGTAGACGCCGAATTCGCCCTTGGGCGCCTCGACCGCGCAATAGACCTCGCCTTCGGGCACGTGGAAGCCTTCGGTGTAAAGCTTGAAGTGGTGGATCAGGCTCTCCATCGAAGTTTTCATATCCGACCGGCTGGGCGGCGTGATCTTGCCCCGGGCCAGGATGTCACCCTGCCCTTCAGGCGCGCGCAGCTTGGCGATGGCCTGGTGGATGATGCTGACCGACTGGCGCATCTCTTCCATGCGCACGAGATAGCGGTCGTAGCAGTCGCCGTTTTTGCCAACGGGGATCTGGAATTCGAACTCGTCGTAGCATTCGTAGGGCTGCGCACGGCGCAGATCCCAGGCCAGGCCCGAGCCGCGCACCATGACACCGGAGAAACCGTATTCCAGGATATCCTCTTCGGTCACGACGCCGATATCGGCGTTGCGCTGTTTGAAGATGCGGTTTTCCGTCAGCAGCCCGTCGATGTCATCCATCACGCGCGGGAATTCATTGGCCCAGGTCTCGATGTCGTCGATCAGCGCATCCGGCAGGTCCTGGTGCACACCGCCCGGGCGGAAATAGGCCGCGTGCAGACGCGCGCCGCAGGCCCGCTCATAGAACACCATCAGCTTTTCGCGTTCCTCGAACCCCCAGAGCGGCGGGGTCAGCGCGCCCACGTCCATCGCCTGCGTGGTGATGTTGAGGATGTGGTTCAGCACCCGGCCGATCTCGCAGAAAAGCACGCGGATAAGGGATGCGCGGCGCGGCACCTCGACGCCTGTCAGCTTTTCGATGGCCAGACACCAGGCGTGCTCCTGGTTCATCGGTGCCACATAGTCCAGGCGGTCAAAATAGGGCAGGTTCTGCAGGTACGTCCGGCTCTCCATCAGCTTTTCGGTGCCGCGGTGCAGCAGACCGATATGCGGGTCACAGCGCTCGACAATCTCACCGTCCAGCTCCAGCACCAGCCGCAGCACGCCGTGTGCCGCCGGGTGTTGCGGCCCGAAGTTGATGTTGAAATTCCGGATTTTCTGTTCGCCCGTCAGAGCGTCATCAAAACCTTTGGAGCCGTCCATCATGGTCTTTACTCCTCATCGAGGTGTGCGCACACGCGGAACACCTTTGTCAGCAGTTTCCAGGACCCGTCCACCCGGACGAACCCCAAATGATCTTCATACCGCGCCGGCGGTACATCCACAGTCAGATGCACCCGTGCAATCTCGTCGCCCGCGCTGTCCATGCCCAGAATCTCGTATTGCGCCGGCGCGGGAAAGGCGTCGCGCCCGCGCACCCGCTCCAGATACGAGGCCTTGTCCCAGAATGTTGCCTGGCCGTTTTCGATCAGCGTCATCTGGAAGTGATCATGGCACAGATCCTCAAAAACCTCCGCGCGCGCGAAATACACCGCATCGCAATAGGCCAGTGCGGCGGCCTTCAGGTCGTCTGCGCCTGTCATCCCGTCCGGCATCTCAGCGGCGCTCCAGCTCTTGCAGTTTGATGCTCATCCACCAGATCAGCCCCAGCACGCCGAGCGGGATCACACAGGCCAGCGCCCAGTATTTGTTGATCCCGAAATGCGGCAGCAGCTTGAGCAGCGGAATGACCGTCAGAACGGTAAAGACGATCCAGATCAGGCCTTCCATTATTTGGCCTCCTGCTTCTCGTCGCCGGGCAGAATGTATTCAGCCCCTTCCCAGGGGGACATGAAGTCAAACTGGCGGTATTCCTGCACCAGGTTCACCGGCTCATAGACCACGCGCTTCTGCGCCTCGTCATAGCGGACCTCGGTATAGCCGGTGGTCGGGAAATCCTTGCGCAGCGGGTGACCCCGGAAGCCGTAATCCGTCAGAATGCGGCGCAGGTCCGGGTGGCCGGAAAACAGGATGCCGAACATGTCGAACACTTCACGCTCGAACCAGTTGGCACAGGGATGCACGGGGATGATGGATGGCACCATGTCCCGCTCACGAATGCTAACGCGCAGACGCACCCGGTGGTTCTGGTACATGCTGAGCAGGTGGTACACCACATCGAACCGCTTGGCCCGGCCGGGGTAATCCACCGCCGTGATATCCACCAGCGTCGAGAACCGGCACGTCGCGTCGGTCTTCAGAAACTCCACCAGGCCGGTGATATTCGACGGTGTGACATCCAGGTTCAATTCGCCGTGGGTCACATCCCAGGACAGCACACAGTCGGCACGCTTGGCCTCGATATAGGTACCAAGTTCGTTCAGTGCGTCAGACATACACGGTCTCCTTGCCGGACAGTCTCATTTCTCACGCCCGGTCAGCGGACGATTGTGCCGGTGCGGCGGATTTTGCGCTGCAGCTGCATGATGCCATAGAGCAGCGCTTCGGCTGTCGGCGGGCAGCCGGGCACATAGACATCAACCGGGACAATCCGGTCACAGCCACGCACAACGGAATAGGAATAATGGTAATACCCGCCCCCGTTGGCGCAGGACCCCATCGAAATCACATAGCGCGGCTCGGGCATCTGGTCATACACCTTGCGCAGCGCGGGCGCCATTTTGTTGGTCAGCGTGCCGGCGACGATCATCAGATCGGACTGGCGCGGGCTGGCGCGCGGGGCGGTGCCGAACCGCTCCATATCATAGCGCGGCATAGCGGTGTGCATCATCTCAACCGCACAGCAGGCCAGACCAAAGGTCATCCAGTGCAGCGATCCTGTGCGGGCCCAGTTGATGATGTCCTCGGTCGAGGTCAGCAGGAAACCCTTGTCCTGCAGTTCCCGGTTCAGCTCCTGCGTGGCGACATCGCGGTCAGCGCCCGCAACGTTGGCTCCGGCGGCGGCTACTGCCATTCCAGCGCTCCCTTTTTCCATTCGTAGGCAAAACCGATCGTCAGCACCGCAAGAAAGACCATCATCGACCAGAAACCCACCATGGAAATGTCCTTGAAGGCCACAGCCCAGGGGAACAGGAAGGCGATCTCGAGATCGAAGATGATAAAGAGGATCGACACCAGGTAAAACCGGACGTCGAACTTCATGCGCGCATCGTCAAACGCGTTGAACCCGCATTCGTAGGCAGAGACCTTTTCGGGGTCCGGATTGCGCACGGCCAGCACGACGGCCGCGAGGATCAGAACGATTCCCAACCCCATGGCCACGGCCAGAAAAACGAGGATGGGAAGATATTCCCGAAGCATCTCTTCCAAGGGTTGGCTCCTTTTTGTCGCCGCGTTGCAGCGGTCCCGCAGTCACACGGCTAAAGTGACTGCAAAGGGTTTACGCCTGTGGCCTGTCAGGGTCAACCGATCCGGGACCGGAAAACAGCGCTTCGGAGAGGCCCGCGCGCGCGTCATGCGGGCCCCGCCTGCCCTTTGTGCAGCTGTGCAGAATGCGGACGCCCCGGCCCATAGCCGGCAGGTATGGATCACGCCTTAATCACGGTGACGCGATTTTTTTGTGATCCGGTTCCGTTCACCTTCCGTAAACCCTGCATTGTTCTGCTTCAAACGGTCGCACGGTCTGTGACTGGCGGAACACGATCCAACAAGGAACCGAAGGACACAACATGAACAGACGTTTTGCACTGAAATCCACAATCGCAGCCGGCGCACTGGCGGCCATTGCCGCATGTACACCCGCCGACACAGGCAGCGACATTGTCGACATCGCAGCCGCAGACGGCAACTTTACCACACTGGTCGCAGCCGTTCAGGCAGCCGGCCTCGTGGACACGCTTAAAGGTCCCGGCCCCTTCACCGTATTCGCTCCGACAGACGCAGCCTTTGCCGCCCTGCCCGCAGGCACGGTTGAGAACCTGCTGCTGCCCGAAAACAAGGACACGCTCACAAGCATCCTGACGTACCACGTTGTCCCGGGTTCCATCCAGGCTGCTGACGTCCTCGGCACGCGCCAGTCCGTGGCCACTGTGAACGGTCAGAACCTGCACGTTGACGGCACAGGCGGCAAAGCCGGCCCGGCCGTAAAGGTCAACGACGCCAACGTCACAGCGGCTGACATCCTGGCCACAAACGGTGTGATCCACGTCATCGACAAGGTTCTTCTGCCGAAATAACTTCTGCAGAGACCCCGAAAGGTCCGTGATCGTCCCCCGGTCGCGGGCCTTTTTTGTTGCGCTTCAGGTGTCGGTGCCAGACATCCAGGATGCTTTGCGACGGGCGAAAAAGGCATCAATTCCCTCTGCGGCCTCGTCGCTTTCCCAGCGGGCTGCCAGCGCGGCCACCGTCCGGTCAATCAGCGCATCATCAATCCGTGGTCCCAGATCGCGCGCCAGCGCTTTGGCGGCGGCCACCGCCCCCGGCGCACAGGAAAGATAGGGCTCGACCTCTGCCTCCACCGCCTCCGCCAGCGCCTCCGGCGCCACGGCGCGTGAAAGGATGCCCAGATCCACAGCCTCCGCCGCATCGAAAATCCGCGCTGACATAAAGACACGCCGCGCCCGTCCCTCGCCCATCCGCGCCAGAACATAGGGCCCGATGGTGGCCGGGATCAGCCCCAGGCGCGTCTCTGTCAGACCCAGCTTTGCAGTCTCTGCGCCGACGACCACGTCACAGACACAGGCCATGCCGACACCGCCGCCAAAGGCATTGCCCTGAACCGCCCCGATCAGCGGTTTGGGCAGCGTGTTCAGCGTCTGCAGCATTTCTGCCAGCCGCCGCGCCTCTGCCGACCGTGTTTCAGCATCCATCCCCATCTGATCACGCATCCAGCCCAGATCACCGCCCGCGCAGAACGACCTGCCTGCCCCGGTCAGCACAACGGCGCGCACATCCGCATCCGCGCCCAGCGACGCCGCCGCCTGTGTCAGTTCCGCAATCATCGCGGCGGACAGGGCGTTGTGTTTTTCCGGCCGGTTCAGCGTCAGCGTCGCAACGCCGCGCGCGTCCACGCTGATGTCGATGGTGCTGGACATGCGCGTTACTCCGACAGAATGGCGTCTTTGGGCTGACCACGCATCCTGCGCGCCATGTCCGCCGCCATCTCTATCGCGTCAATATCCAGCCCCGTGTCATAGCCCAGCGCCGCCAGATGCCGGGCTACACTTTCCGTGGCCACGTTACCCGCCGCACCAGGTGCGAAAGGACAGCCGCCAAGCCCCCCGACCGCCGCGTCAAAGACCCTCAGACCAAGGCTCAGAGAGGCATCGATATTCTCCATCGCACGTCCCCGGGTGTCATGATAATGCCCCGCAAGACGCCCCACCGGCACCACATCCCGCACCGCCAGCAGCATCCGCGCAATCGTGTCGGGCGTGCCGGCGCCAATGGTGTCGCCGAGGCTCACCTCATAGCACCCCATCGCAAAAAGCTGATCGGCCACCCGCGCCACGTCGCCCGGGGCCACCGCCCCGTCAAAGGGGCATTCCACCACGCAGGACACATAGCCGCGCACCGGCAGGTCAATATGGCGCGCCTCCTCCAGAATGGGCGCAAAACGGGCGATACTCTCGTCAATACCGGCGTTGATATTGGCTTTTGAAAACCCCTCGGACGCCGAGGCAAAGACCGCAATCTCATCCGCCCCCGCCGCCAGTGCTGCCTCGTAGCCCCGCATGTTGGGCGCCAGTGCTGCGTAACGGACCCCGGGCGCGCGCGCGATACCGGCCAGCACCTCGGCCGACCCTGCCATCTGCGGCACCATCTTCGGGGAGACAAAGGCACCCGCCTCAATGCGCCGGAACCCCGCCCCGCTCAGCTGGTCCACCAGGGCGATCTTTTCCGCCACCGGGATGTCGCGCGCCTCGTTCTGCAGCCCGTCGCGCGGACCGACCTCGAAAATCTCACATGGCCCCAGGCTCATCGTGTCGTCTCCCCCTCTGGCACCCGCGCGGTCATTCCACCGGCCAGGGCGCGTAAAAATCCTGCGCGTAGATACCGTCTCCTTTGGGCAACGCAGCGGCGAAACTTTCGCGGTCCGTGACCCGTTCGTACCAGGCGCTCAGCGCCGGATGCCCGTCCGTGCGCGCAAAGTGCCGCGCCATGTAAACAGCCTGCGCGACCGAAATATCCGCCGCAGAAAACCCGCCCGACAACAGGTAATCCCGCGCGCCCAGCGGATCCTCCAGCCGTGCCTCGATGGCATCATAGCATTTTACCAGACGTGCGGCTTCCAGTTTCATCACAATGGGACTGCGCATGCTGTCCTCGTAAAGCGCCACATGCTGCTGGGTCAGCGCGGCAGTATGCTGGCTCACGGTTTCCGCAAAATGCAGCCAGACCAGCCAGGACATCCGCTCCGGCGTGCCCGGCATCCGGCCCAGACGCTCCGGACTGAACCGTTCGCACAGGTATTCCGTAATCGCGCCCGTCTCGAACATCCGCTCCCCGTCGATCTCCAGCGCGGGCACGCGGCCCGCCGGAGACAGCGTCAGAAACGCGGGGTCCCGCAGCGTCCGGTCAAACGGGTAAGAGCGCAGCTGAAACGACGCTTCCATTTCATGCAGCAGCCACAGTGTGCGCATCGACCGGGTCTGCGGACAGTGATGCAGTGTGATCATGCGTCCCCCGCCTCCGGCTCCAGCCGGATCAGCGCGGCACCGGCCTCGACCTGGTCGCCCGCCTGCACCAGCACCTCGGCCACCACACCATCACGCGCGGCCAGCAGCGCATGCTCCATCTTCATCGCCTCCAGCAGTGCCAGCCGGTCGCCTTTGTTTACCGTCTGGCCCACGGCTGCACTCATGGCCCGCACCACACCCGGCATCGGCGCCTCGATCAGATTGCCGTCACCCGCGGCACCCGTGTCGCGCTGCAGCGGATCGAGCCACCCGTACGTTATACCGAAGGCATCAAAAACCGTGACGCTGCCACCTGATACAAAGGCGTCCGGCACCGGCGTGCCCCCGGCCTGCCAGCAGCCGCCGCGATGCTCCAGCATGATTTCCGTATTATCCACATCCCAGATCTGACTGCGGGGGCCGGTCACCGTGACACCCAGTGTCAGGTCTTCACCCGCCCGGGACAGCGTCACACCCCGCCTCATGGGTTGCCAGAGCGCAAAGCCCGCATCCTCCGGCAGATCGCCCAGACCCAGCACCGCCATCCCGGCGGCAACCCGGTGCAGCAGCGTCTCGTCCGGTGCAGCCGTCAGCGTGTCTGTCTCGCGCCCGATCAGGCCGGTATCCACCTCACCTGCGGCAAACCCCTGATGCCGTGCCAGCGCGCCCAGAAACCCGAGGTTGGTCACCGTGCCCGCCACCCGCGTCTGCTCCAGCCCGCGCGCCAGCTGCGCCAGCGCCGCCGCCCGTGTCGGACCATGCACGATCAGCTTGGCGATCATCGGATCGTACCAGGGGCTGATCACATCACCACTGCGCACACCGCTGTCGGCCCGCACGCCCGGCGGAAAAGACAGATGCTCCAGCGTGCCGGTGGCGGGCAGAAACCCCGCCGGGACATCTTCGGCATAAAGACGGGCCTCAAAGGCATGGCCCGTCAGCGACAGATCCTCCTGCCGTGCAGGCAATGGCTCTCCGGACGCCACCCGCAGCTGCCATTCCACCAGATCGACGCCCGTTACCGCTTCGGTCACCGGGTGTTCCACCTGCAGGCGGGTGTTCATCTCCATGAACCAGAACCCGTCGCGGCGCAAACCGTCCGAGCCATCCACGATAAACTCAACCGTACCGGCCCCGCTGTACCCGATGGCTTCTGCCGCCCGCACGGCCGCCGCCCCCATCGCCGCGCGCACGGCGTCGGTCATGCCCGGTGCCGGGGCCTCTTCGATCACTTTCTGGTGCCGCCGCTGCAGCGAACAATCCCGCTCAAAAAGATGCACGGCCCGCGTGCCATCGCCGAAAACCTGTACTTCGATATGGCGCGGCGCGGTCACAAATTTTTCAACCAGCACATCGGCATTGCCGAAAGCGCCCTGCGCTTCCGCCCGCGCCGAGGCCAGTGCATCGGCGAAACCCGCCGGGTCCTCCACCAGCCGCATCCCCTTGCCGCCGCCGCCTGCCACGGCTTTGATCAGCGCCGGATAGCCGATCTTTTCCGCCTCACGCGCCAGCAACGCATCGTCCTGATCCGCCCCGTGATAGCCTGGCACCACCGGCACGCCCGCCTCCACCATCAGCGCTTTGGCCGCGTCCTTGAGGCCCATCGCGCGGATCGCCTCTGCGGGCGGCCCGATAAACACCAGACCGGCCGCTTCGACGGCCTCAACGAAATCCGGATTCTCACTCAGGAAACCATAGCCGGGGTGGATGGCCTGCGCACCGCTGTCCAGTGCTGCCTGAATGATCGCCTCGCCGCGCAGATAGCTCTCTGCGGGTGCCGCACCGCCGATGTGCACCGCGCGGTCCGCCATTGCCACATGTTTCGCATCCGCATCCGCGTCCGAATACACCGCGACCGTGCCAACCCCGAGCCGTGCGGCGGTCTCCATCACCCGGCAGGCAATCTCGCCCCGGTTCGCGATCAGAATTCTGTCAAACATGGCCCATGCTCCGCGCCGCAACGGCGGCTGAAAAGGTTACCATATCCCTGCTCCCCCGTGCGCTGCGCACCGACGTAATACCGACGTTTCACCGACATGATACCGACGTGCCACCGACCCGCCCTCCGTCACATCCGGAAGACGCCGAAACGCGTCTCCTCAACCGGTGCATTGAGCGCCGCCGACAGCGACAGCGACAGCACATCGCGTGAGCGGCGCGGGTCGATAATCCCGTCATCCCACAACCGCGCAGAGGCATAGAGCGGGTGGCTCTGTGCCTCGAACTGCTCGATGGTGGGCTGGCGGAATGCCTCTTCCTCGGCTGCACTCCAGGCCTCGCCCTTGCGCTCCATCGCCTCGCGTTTCACCGTCGCCAGCACGCCCGCGGCCTGCGGCCCGCCCATCACCGAAATGCGGCTGTTGGGCCAGGTCCACATGAACCGCGGGCTGTAGGCGCGCCCGGCCATTCCGTAGTTGCCCGCCCCGAAAGAGCCGCCCACCAGCATGGTGATCTTCGGCACACTGGTCGATGCCACAGCCGTAACCATCTTGGCCCCATGCCGGGCAATTCCCTCGTTAGAATATTTGCGCCCGACCATAAAGCCGGTAATATTCTGTAGGAAAATCAGTGGGATACGGCGCTGCGAGCAGAGCTCTACAAAATGGGTGCCCTTTTGTGCGGATTCGGAAAACAGCACACCATTGTTGGCGACGATGCCCACCGGGCAGCCTTTGATATGCGCAAACCCGGTCACCAGCGTTTCGCCGAACCGCGCCTTGAACTCGTCAAACCGCGAGCCATCAACCAGGCGCGCGATCACCTCGCGGATGTCATAGGGCGTGCGCAGATCGGCCGGCACAACACCCAGCAGTTCGGCGGGATCATAGGCGGGTTCTTCGGGTGCGGCCCAGGTCACCGTGTCCGGCTTTTTGTGGTTGAGCGAGCGGACCGCGCGGCGGGCGAGCGCCAGCGCGTGACCGTCGTCCTCGGCCAGATAATCCGCCACGCCGCTCAGACGGGTGTGAACATCACCGCCGCCGAGATCTTCGGCGCTGACCACTTCGCCCGTGGCCTCTTTGACCAGCGGCGGCCCCGCCAGAAAGATAGTACCTTGATTCCGAACGATAATTGAGACATCTGACATGGCCGGCACATAGGCACCACCAGCCGTGCAGGAGCCCATGACAACCGCAATCTGCGCAATCCCCGCAGCACTCATGCGCGCCTGATTGTAAAAGATCCGCCCAAAATGATCCCGGTCCGGAAAGACCTCGTCCTGGTTGGGCAGGTTGGCCCCACCACTGTCCACCAGGTAAATGCACGGCAGGTGGTTTTCGGCGGCAATTTCCTGGGCGCGCAGGTGCTTTTTGACGGTCATCGGATAGTAGGTGCCGCCCTTCACGGTCGCATCATTGCACACAACCATCACATCGATCCCTTCGACCCGGCCAATGCCTGCAATCACACCGGCACAGGGGGCATCGCCCCCGTAAAGTCCGTGCGCGGCAGTCGCGCCGATCTCCAGAAACGGGCTGCCCGGATCAAGCAGTTCCGCCACCCGGTCACGCGGCAGCAGCTTGCCCCGCGCGACGTGCCGCGCGCGCGACCGCTCGCCGCCACCCAGTGCCGCAGCCTCCGCCGCCGCCGCAACATCAGCCAGCGCGGCAAGATGCGCCTCTTCATTGGCACGGAAGTCGTCTGACCCGGTCAGCACCGAAGATGTCAGACGCATCGGGCATACCCCTGAACGCGGCGCGGTCCCGAAAACCTGTTGTAAATCAGCGTCATGTCCGCGGCTCCTCTGAACTTTGCGGCACGGTATCCGCTGGCAGACGGCGTCCGAAACGGTCTGCGGAATAGCGGTACGGCCTGCCGTCCGGCGCTGTGCAGGTCACGGTGATCCAGACACCTTGGCCCGTGCCCGGACGGGCGACGCAGTCTGTCCGCTTTGCGCCCGCGCCAACGGTGCTCGTGTATTCTGCGGCAAATGTTTCGATCACATCCGTCTCCGTTATCGTCGCCGCGATCCACCCCATCCGGAACCCCCACCCGGCGGCGGCGACCGCCAGGCAGGCCAGCGGTGCAAACCAGAGCCACCGCGGCATGGCTGTCAGCCCCGGCCGCGCGTCATGTCATGGCCGCCATCAGTTCGCGCCCGACCAGCATCCGGCGGATCTCCGATGTGCCGGCCCCGATCTCCATCAGCTTTGCATCACGGAACAGGCGGCTCACCGGGCTGTCGCTCAGGAACCCGGCACCGCCCATCGCCTGGACTGCCTGATGCGCCTGCACCATCGCCTGCTCCGAGGCATAAAGACAGCAGGCCGCCGCGTCCTGACGGGTCACATCGCCCCGGTCACAAGCCTTGGCCACCTCGTAAACATACGCCCGCGCGGAATTCATCGCGGTATACATATCGGCGATTTTGCCCTGCATCAGCTGAAAGTTCCCGATGGGCTGGCCGAACTGCTTACGCTCTGAAAGATAAGGCATAATAGCATCCAGACAGGCCGCCATGATGCCGGTTCCGATCCCGGCCAGCACCACGCGTTCGTAATCCAAACCGGACATCAGCACGGCGACACCCCGCCCCTCTTCGCCCAGCACGTTCTCAAAGGGCACCTGAACGTCCTCAAAGATCAGCTCGGCCGTGTTCGACCCCCGCATGCCCAGCTTGTCGAAATGGGGGCTTGTCGAAAAACCGGTCATCTCTTTTTCGATCAGAAAAGCGGTAATCCCCTTCGATCCCGCATCCGGGTCCGTCTTGGCATAGACCACAAGGGTATCCGCGTCCGGACCATTAGTGATCCAGTATTTATTGCCGTTCAGACGGTAATGATCATTGCGCTTTTCAGCGCGCAGTTTCATCGACACCACGTCAGATCCCGCGCCCGCTTCGGACATTGCAAGAGCGCCGACATGCTGGCCCGAAATCAGCCCCGGCAGATATTTCTCTTTCTGCTCATGCGTTCCGTTGAGCTTGATCTGGTTCACGCAGAGATTTGAATGCGCGCCATAAGAGAGCGAAACAGAGGCACTGGCGCGGGCTATTTCCTCAATGGCGACTGTATGCGCGAGATACGACATGCCCGCACCGCCGTAGTCTTCATCAACGGTGATCCCCAGCAGGCCCAGCTCTCCCATCTCGGTCCAGAGCTCTGGCGGAAAGCAGTTTGAGCTGTCAATTTCTGCGGCCATCGGGGCGACACGGTCCTGCGCCCAGCGGTGCACCATGTCGCGCAGCGCATTGATATCCTCGCCCAGATCAAACTGCATCGTCGCATTAAACATGCGGCATGGTCCCCCTGCTGATTCTGTCACCAGAATTTATTGAACACTTGTTCATATATTACGGCGAAGATTTCAGGGCGGTCAAGCCGCAGCGCAGCGAAACCGCCCCCGCGCGGGTCTGCAGATTGTGCTCAGTTACAGAGGACGCCGGCCCGGCGTGTCACGCGTCAGGCAGCGTCCTGCCAGACAGCGCCCACCTCGGTCCGGATAATGCGGGCAATCAGATCGCAGTCCTCCAGCGAAAAGGTCAGTGGCACGCGCATGTCCACTACACCGGCAAGCACACGGTCACTGGCGGGCATCGGCGCGGACGGCGCATAACGCCAGCTGTCATAGCGGCTGGTAAAGGCCTGCGGTTCTGGTGCGCCGAACCACTTCAGCTCAACACCACGCGCGGCACAGCGCGCGATCACGTCCCGCACCGCATCATCCGTCCAGTCCAGCAGCAGAAACTGAATGGAGGAGCCGACAATGGTTTCCTCCGACGGGCGCTCGATAACGGTCAGCCCTGGCGTGCCTCGCAGGCCGGTCTCCAGCCGGTAATACCGTTCGTTCCAGCGGCGGCACTGGGTCTGCAGGTCTGCCAGTTGCGGGCGCAGGACCGCTGCCCGGAGATTGTCCATGCGACCGGAAATGTTCGGCGTTTCATAGCGGATGGTCTCAAAAGCTTCTTTGGGTGGTGCGGCCAGGTGGCGTTCATACAGCATATAAGAGCCGGACATCATAACCGCGCGGGCAGCAAGCTCGGCATCGTCGGTGACAAGAAACCCGCCCTCACCGGAATTGACGTGTTTGTACGTCTGGCAGGAATAGCATCCCGCCGCGCCACTGCGCCCCGACGGCACGTCTTTCCAAGCGGCCCCCATAGTGTGGGCGCAATCCTCAATCACGGTAATCCCGGCCCCGTCGCAGAAGTCCATAAGCCGTTCCATGTCACAGATATGACCCCGCATGTGGCTGAGCAGCAGGAATTTCGCCCCGTCTGCTTTAGCCTCAAGATCATCAAGATCGATGGTCAACGCTTCTGTCACGCCAACAAAAACCGGAACCGCCCCCACTGCCGCAATCGCCCCGGGTACCGGCGCCAGTGTGAAGGCGTTGGACAGAACGTGGTCGCCCGGCACCACACCCGCCGCGCGCAGCGCGGTAGCCATCGCATATCCGCCCGAGGCCACGGCCACGCAATAGCGCGCGCCAGTCAGAGCAGCGAATTCCTGCTCCAGCAGTGCGGTCTCGCTGAGCTCACCCGGCACCGTGTTGTAGCGGTGCAGACGGCCGTGCCGCATGACCTCAACCGCCGCCTCAATACCGGCCTCCGGGATCGGTTCCTGTTGCGTGAAACTGCCTGTGAATACGTCTGTCATATGAACCTCCGCGCGCTGCAGAAACTGTGAGGGAAAGATCGCGGCCCGGTCAAGCCAGCAAACGGGTGGCAAGAGCGGGTAGATCGGAAAAACGCTCCAGCAGAGCCTCCGGCTCCAACGCGGCCATATCTCCGCCCGCCGGCCCGAAGGTCACCAGAACACTGGGCACACCTGCAGCGCGCGCTGTGTTCCGGTCGGTGTCCGAATCTCCGATCAGGATGCATTGTGCGGGGTCTCCGCCCGCGCGCCGTGCGGCCTCAAAAAGCGGTTCAGGATCGGGTTTGCGCACCGGCAGCGTATCTGCCCCCACCAGCGAGGCAAAGGCATCTCGCACGCCAAGGCGCTGCATCAGCGTTTCGGCCAGCGCCTCCGGTTTGTTGGTGCAGATGCCCACGCCAAATCCCAGCCGCTCCAGTTCTGCGACAGCCTCCATCGCCCCCGGATAAAGGTACGTGTGCACATCAATGGCCGTACCGTAGGCCTCCAGCAGCACAGGATAATACCGGTCGATCGTGTCCTCATCATTTGCGCGTCCCTGGCGTGCCATGCCTAACCGCAGCATCGCCCGCCCCCCGCGCAGGGCCGTACCCGCATCCCGGCCCGGGTCCAGCAGATCACCCGCACCCATGTCGCGGAAACAGACATTCGCCGCCGCAATCAGGTCACCGCTGGTGTCCGCCAGCGTGCCGTCCAGATCAAAGATCACTGTTTTCATTCGATTACTCCCGCCCCCGGGCGACGCATTGGCAAAAAGGCGCACACATTGTTGCAACACGCAACCATGTTTGATTGCGCCACGCTTGCGCCACACGACCCAGCGGATAAACAGGCGCCCGACGGATTACAAAGAGAAACCGCATGAAAACCGCCCTTATCATCCTTGCCGCTGGCAAAGGCACCAGGATGAACTCGGACCTGCCGAAAGTTCTTCACCCGCTGGGGTCAGCGCCGCTCCTGGCCCATGCGATGCGTGCGGGTGCCACGCTTGCACCGGAACATACCGTTGTTGTTGCAGGGCATGGAGCCGAACAGGTGCGCCGCGCGGCCCTGGAACAGGATCCGACCGTGCATGTGGCAGAACAGACGGAGCAGCTCGGCACCGGCCATGCCGCAGCCCAGGCCAGGACTGCTCTGGCTGGTTTCGACGGCACCGCAATTGTTCTGTTCGGCGACACACCTTTCGTGCAGCCCGAAACCCTGTCTGCCATGCTTGCCGCGCGCGGCGCAGGTCATGACGTTGTGGTTCTTGGTTTTGAGGCCGCGGACCCGGGTCGCTATGGCCGGCTGGTCATGACCGGTGACATCCTGGAACGGATCGTCGAATTCAAGGACGCCAGCGACGCTGAGCGGCAGATCAGCCTTTGCAACAGCGGGGTACTGGCCTGCGATGCGGCGTTGCTGTTTGACCTCATTGAGGCCACCGGGAATGATAACGCCTCGGGCGAATACTACCTGACGGACGTGGTGGGACTGGCCCGCGCTCGGGGCCTGAAGGCAACGGCGGTCACCTGCGATGAGGCCGAGACCCTGGGCATCAACACACGGGCCGAACTGGCAGGTGCCGAGGCGGCCTTTCAGGCCCGTGCCCGCGCTGCGGCCTTTGAAAACGGTGTGACGATGCCCGCCCCTGACACGGTCCAGTTCGCCCTGGACACAGTTGTGGGGCGCGACACGGTCATCGAACCCAATGTGGTTTTCGGTCCCGGGGTCACCGTTGAAAGTGGCGCTGTGATACGCGCCTTTTCGCATCTCGAAGGCTGTCATGTGGCGCGCGGCGGTATCGTTGGCCCCTACGCACGCCTGCGCCCCGGTGCGGAGCTTTCTGAGGATGTGCGTGTCGGCAACTTTGTTGAGGTCAAAAACGCGCAGATTGGTCCGGGCACCAAAGTAAACCACCTCAGCTACATCGGCGACGCCACCCTGGGGAGCGGAACCAACGTCGGCGCCGGCACGATTACCTGTAATTATGACGGCGTGATGAAGCACCATACCCACATCGGTGACAATGTTTTCATTGGCTCGAACACGATGCTGGTTGCCCCGGTACATATCGGCGATTCCGCGATGACAGGCAGCGGATCGGTGATCACGTCAGACGTCGAACCGGAGGCTCTGGCCCTTGCACGGGCGCATCAGGTCGAAAAACCGGGCATGGCAACAAAATTGTTGCAAATTCTGAAGGCCAGGAAGGCCAAACAGCAGCGAGGCAGCTGAAAATGTGTGGTATTGTAGGGGTCCTTGGCGATCACGAAGTCGCTCCCATTCTTGTGGAAGCGCTGAAACGGCTTGAATACCGGGGCTATGACAGCGCCGGGATTGCCACTGTGAGCAATGGCGTGCTCGACCGCCGGCGGGCCGTAGGCAAGCTGGTCAGCCTGTCCGATCTGCTGGTGCATGAACCTCTGGCGGGCAAGTCCGGGATAGGCCATACCCGCTGGGCCACGCACGGCGAACCTTCGGTAAACAATGCCCATCCGCACCAGTCGGGACCCGTGGCTGTTGTGCACAACGGCATCATCGAAAACTTCCGTGATCTGCGCACAGAGCTGGCCGAAAACGGTCTGACCTGCGTCACAGACACGGATACCGAAACCGTCAGCCTGCTGGCGCAGCATTACCTCAGCCGGGGGCTGAGCCCCGCCGACGCAGCGCACCGGACCCTCGACCGGCTTGAGGGTGCTTTCGCACTCGCCTTCCTGTTCTCAGGTGAGGACGATCTGATGATCGGCGCGCGCAAAGGCTCACCGCTTGCGGTAGGGCATGGGGACGGCGAAATGTATCTGGGGTCGGATGCGATTGCACTGGCGCCGATGACGGATCAGATCACCTATCTCGAAGAGGGTGACCGCGTGTTCATGACACGCACCACCCTGTCGATCACAGACAGCGCAGGAAATCCCGTTGAGCGGCCTGTTCAGACGATCCAGGCGGACGCCACGCGTATCGACAAAGCCGGTCACAAACACTTCATGGCCAAGGAGATCGCCGAACAGCCTTCTGTTATGGCCGGTGCGCTGAGCCACTATCTGTCGTCTGACGGCACCATCACTCTGCCGGAAGGTGGCGTGGATTTCGCCAAAACAGAGCGCCTGACCCTCGTGGCCTGCGGCACGGCTTATCTTGCCTGCCTGTCGGCAAAGCACTGGTTTGAGGAAATCGCGCGGCTGCCCGTCGATGTCGATGTAGCATCTGAATTCCGTTATCGCGAACCGCCGATCCCGGCGAATACGGCTGCCCTGTTCGTCAGCCAGTCCGGTGAGACGGCCGACACGCTCGCCGCTCTGCGGTTCTGTCAGGGCAAGGTGTCGCACATCATGTCAGTGGTGAATGTGCCGGAAAGCTCAATCGCCCGCGAGAGCGATCTGGTGCTGCCGATCTATGCCGGTGTCGAAGTGGGCGTAGCCTCGACCAAAGCCTATACCTGTCAGCTTGTTGTCCTGCTCATGATGGCACTGAAAGCCGCCCGGGACCGCGGCACAATTGATGACGAAACACTCACAGAGCATATCGCGGCGCTGCGCGGCGTGCCCGGCGTGATCAGCCAGGCTCTGGGGATCAGCGAAGAGACACAGCGCACCGCCCAGAAGATATCCGAAGCAAGGGATGTACTGTTTCTGGGGCGTGGTCAGATGTACCCGCTTGCCATGGAAGGCGCCCTGAAACTGAAGGAAATCAGCTATATACACGCCGAAGGGTATGCCTCCGGTGAGCTGAAGCACGGCCCGATTGCACTTGTCGATCAGTATGTACCTGTTGTCGTCATGGCGCCGCGGGACCGGCTTTTCGACAAAACAGTCAGCAACATGCAGGAAGTCATGGCCCGCAAAGGACGCGTCATTCTGGTGTCAGACCGCAAAGGGATTGAGGAAGCCGGCGAAGGGACATTTGCGACCATCGAACTGCCCGCAGTCTCCGAAATCGTGACGCCGATCCTCTATGCGATCCCGGCCCAGCTGCTGGCCTATTACACGGCCGTGGCCAAGGGCACCGACGTGGACCAGCCGCGCAACCTGGCAAAATCGGTCACGGTGGAATAACTGCAGAAACTAACCGCCGCGCCGGACGGACAATGTCACCAGCGCGGTCAGCGGTGCCTCAAGAACGCGCAGGGCGGCCAGCGAAATGCGGCTGCCCGCCGTTGCCGGGCCATCAATCGGAAGCAGTGTTACCGACGCGGATCTGCCCGTCGTCCGATCCGTGACCACACCTTTTGTTTCAACAGTAACCAAGGGGGTTTTCAGCCAGAAACCCTGCTCCGCCGGGTTACCGAGCGATGCGACGGTCTCCCCAAGTGCAGTCCCGGCTGAAGACACGCGACGCGCAGCAGACCGCTCTGCATCTGATGAGCGATCCAGACTGGCCGCAGTCTGCACACCGGTCGCGGGCACAAGGGCATCGGCCACGCCATCGGCACCGATCGGTTCAGACGCCTCAGACGCGGTGAGTTCCGGCAGCCCGCTGCCACCAAGTTCCAGGTTTACACGCTGTTCGAGACGCTGAAGCTGTTCACATCCGCCAACAGCAACGGTCAGCACCAGAGCCAGAAACACGCGCTTCAAAGGTATTTCACGATCCACTGTCTGCATGCTCCCTGCATAGCGCGCGCCCACCCGTCCCACAATGCGGAATACTCTTGCCGCCGGTTAACGCAGCGCTTACCACTGTTGGTATGAGTGCTCCATTGATTGATCCCTTCGCACGCGCGATCACCTATCTGCGGGTCTCCGTCACCGACCGGTGCGACTTCCGCTGCGTTTACTGCATGTCAGAAAACATGACGTTCCTGCCAAAAAAGGAACTGCTCACGCTCGAAGAGCTGGACCGCATGTGCTCGACCTTTGTGAACCTGGGCGTGCAGAAACTGCGGATCACCGGCGGCGAGCCTCTGGTGCGCAAAGGCATTATGACCTTCTTTGAGAGCATGTCGCGCCATCTTGAAAGCGGCCAGCTGAAAGAACTGACGCTGACAACCAACGGCAGCCAACTGGAGCGCTTTGCCAAGGACCTTTACGCGGCAGGTGTGCGGCGTGTGAATGTATCGCTCGACACGCTTGATGAACAGAAATTCGCGGATGTGACGCGCTGGGGCCGCCTGCCCCAGGTGCTGCGCGGCATTGATGCAGCACAGAATGCCGGTCTGCGTGTAAAACTGAACGCGGTGGCGCTGAAGGGATTCAATGAACCCGAACTGCCCGCGATCACACAGTGGTGCGCCGAACGGGATATGGACCTGACCTGGATCGAGGTCATGCCGATGGGCGATATCGGTAACGAAGACCGCCTTGGTCAATACTGGTCGCTCAAGGACGTGCGCGCGCGCTATGCTGAGCACTACACGGTGACAGATCTGGCAGAACGCACCGGTGGACCCGCGCGTTACGTGCGGCTCGAAGAAACGGGTCAGAAAATCGGGTTCATCACCCCGCTGAGCCACAACTTCTGTGAAAGCTGCAACAGGGTCCGCATCACCTGCACCGGCGAGATCTATATGTGTCTCGGGCAGGAAGATATGGCTGATCTGCGCGCCCCCCTGCGGGCCCATCCGGACGATAACGGCCCGCTTGAGGACGCCATCCGTGCGGCCATTGCGCTGAAGCCAAAGGGGCACGATTTCGACTATTCCCGACAACGGACGGACGGGCAGATGTCCCGGCACATGAGCCACACCGGCGGCTGACCAGTCCAATGCGCACGCCATTGCTTTTCAGGTTCTACGTGGTGGTCACCGCGCTGGTGACGCCGTTCGCCGCATGGTTTGAGATCCGCAAACTGCGCCGCGCGGGGTTTCCCGCGCTGAGAGCTCACGAAAAACTCGGAAACGCCAGTGCACCCCGCGCCGGCAGCGGGCCATTGATCTGGTTTCATGCGGCCTCTGTTGGCGAAAACCAGTCCGTTCTGTCGCTGATCCGCAGCATGGGCCAGATGCTGCCCCGCGCGCACTTCCTGATCACGTCCGGCACGCCGACCTCTGCCTATATTGTCGCCGAACATAAGCCGCCCCGGTCGGTGCACCAGTTCCCGCCGCTGGAGTCCGTCGGACCGGTACGCCGGTTCCTCGCGCACTGGCGGCCTTCGGCAGCTGTATTTGTCGAATGCGACCTGCGGCCTGTCATGTTACGCAGAACCAGAGCGCGCGGCACCCCCATGGCGCTGGTCAATGCACAGCCAGGCCCAAAATCCCGGAATTTATGGGAGAGAAAACCAGATGCCGCGGCCTTTGTCTTTGGGGTTTTCGATCTGATCCTGACCCGGAATGATGATATGGCAGAAGCAATGGTTGCCATGAACGCCCCCGCGGACCGCGTGGCCCGGGGCATTGACCTCAAATCGCTCCCCGACCCGCTGCCAAGTGACCCGGCGATCACCGCGCGGGTTCGCGCGTCACTGAAAGGACGGCCAGTTTGGGTCGCGGCCTGTACGCACCGTGGAGAAGAAGAAGCGATCCTCGCGGCACATCATGCCCTGCTGCGTCAGCATCCTGATCTCATGCTGATCCTCGTGCCCCAACTGCCGGAGCGGTCTGACGAGGTCGCGACGCACATCGACACCGCAGGTCTGACTCACGCGACACGGTCAAAAGACGAAAAGATCACTGATACGCATTCTGTCTATCTTGCGGATGCGCCGGGCGAACTGGGCAGCTGGTACGCGCTGACGGACATCGTGTTTCTCGGCGGCTCGCTGGTGCCATTCGGTGGGTACGACCCTGTCGACGTGGCGCAGGCGAATGCAGCAGTGCTGTCAGGCCAGCATGTCGGTAATTTCGCAGATACCTACGACAGCATGACGACGCGCGGTGCTGCTGTGCTGGTCGATGGCACGGCGGAACTTGCAGGCGAAGTGCATGAGATGCTGAGCAACACGCCCTACCGGAAACAGGCGGTTGCCGCAGCGGGTGATTTCGTTAGAGGCCGTTCGGAAGAACTGGACCAGATCGCACGCCGTCTGATCCGCGCACTGGATCTTGAGGAAATGAGCTGACGCCTGACAGCCTGCCCATTCCGGTCTGCATGTCCGCATGAAACCGCGTCCCGCATACGAACGGCAGGAGGCGTCCTGGTCAGCCAGCAGTCCCGGCAGCTGTTGCCAGCTCCCGGGCTCTTCCCACGACGTCAAGGCAGCCGCATTCAGGCCGCCGGCATTCTGCGTTCAACGATTTCCGCCCACCAGCTGCAGCCTGCAGGGATCGCATCATCGTTGAAATTGTATTCCGGGTGATGCAGCCGCGCGCTTGGCCCGTTGCCCATCAGGATATAAGCCCCCGGACGCTCTTCCAGCATAAAGGCGAAATCTTCGCCGCCCATGACCAGCTCTGCATCGGCGCAGTCGCCCGACACTGAGCGCGCCACATCAGCCGCGAACTCTGTCTGTTCCGGATGGTTCACCGTGACGGGGTAGTTGCGCACATAATTGATACGCCCGGTGGCGCCAAAATTCTCTGCCAAACCTTCCACGAGCCGTGTCAGACGCGTTTCAACAAGATCGCGCACTTCGCTGCTCATCGTGCGGGCGGTGCCTTTGAGGGTCACGGACTGTGGAATCACATTGAAGGCATTTGACGATGTCTCAAAAGACGTGATCGACATAACCAGCTGGTCGACCGGGTCGGCGTTCCGGCTGGCGATAGACTGCGCGGCCAGAACGATGTGGCTGGCGACCACGGTCGGATCAATGGTCTGGTGCGGGAATGCGGCATGGCCACCCTTCCCCTCAATCTCGATCTCAAAGATATCTGTCGCGGCGAAAAACGGCCCTGTGCGGATAGCGAACTGGCCCGTTTCCATGCCGGGCCAGTTGTGCATGCCATAGACCTCGTCGATACCAAAACGCTCCATAAGGCCGTCTTCGCACATCTCGCGACCACCGCCGCCGCCTTCTTCGGCTGGCTGGAAAATAACAGCGACGGTGCCATCGAAATTGCGCGTTTCGGCCAAGTAACGGGCAGCGCCCAGCAGCATTGCGGTGTGCCCGTCATGCCCGCAGGCATGCATTTTACCGGGTTCTTTAGATACATATTCAACGCCGGTTTCTTCAAGGATCGGAAGCGCATCCATATCGGCGCGCAGACCAATAACCTTTCCGGAAGTATCTGATTTGCCGCGAATAACGCCGACAACACCGGTCCGACCGATGCCTGTCACGACGTCATCGCACCCGAAGGCCTGCAGTTTGTCAGCCACCAGTGCGGAGGTCCGGTGCGTATCAAACAGCAGTTCCGGATTTTCGTGCATATCGCGCCGCCATGCGGTGATATCTTCGTGCAGTTCGGCAAAACGGTTCTTCACTGGCATGGTGTCACTCCAAAGGTTTCGGGCCGGTGATTGCTCCGGCAGCCACATCTCAGGTTGTATAGCACGCGGGCGGGGCCGCAAGGGTCACACCTGCGGCATTCACGTCAAAGTGCCGGACCAAGCTCCATCCGGGTGCCGTCCCTGAACCGGCCAAACCGGAACCTGTACAGATCATGACCGGCGGGCCCGCCCGTTGCGAGTGCTGCCAGAATGCGCCCCATGGCAGGTCCGATCCCGAACCCATGCCCGCTCATGCCCGTCCCAAGAACCAGCCCCGGCAGCGCGTCGATCCGGTCAACGACCGGCACAACATCGGGCATCGTATCGATCATCCCCGCCCATGCGTGGGTCAGGCTGAAATCCGGCAGGTCCGGGAAAAGCTGTGCAAAATCGCGGCGCACCTGGCGCAGTTTACCGGTATTGGGCGCCGGGTTCAGCACACGGCAGTTTTCAAACGGGCCGGGGCTGTCCGCCGGCCAGCTGCGCGGTGTGCCCCAGGCATCGGGGTAACCCGCAGGGGCACCGGGCAGGAAGCGGGTGCCTAAGGGATCGGCCCGCAATTGCCGCAGAAACTTTGGCAGTGCGCGGAACGCATCCCACCCAAGAAACAGCTCGTGAAAGCCGCCCGCCGCCAGCGTGTAGCCACCGTCGGCCCGGTACCGGAACGCCAGCCCCTTGTCGGCGACGCCACCCGGCGTGACCTGTGGCAGCGCCGAGGTCGCAGCGACCGTCGCGCGCACGGAAAGCTGCGGCAGGGACACACCGTGATTGCGCAGAAACAGTGACGACCAGGCGCCCCCGGCGAGCACCACTGTCTGCGTCCGGATGCGGCCTGCTTCGGTGACCACGCCGCTGACCCGCCCGGCCGACAGATCCAGCGCGCGTACTGCGCAGTTTTCCCGGATGACCGCGCCTGCGCGCACGGCAATACCGGCGAGCGCGGGCACGGCCCGCCAGGGTTCTGCGCGCATGTCTGATGCGGTGTAAAGTGCGCCTGCGAAACGACGCGACATACCGGGCACGAGTTCAGCGGTCTCCGCCGCGGTCAGAAGCCGCGTATCTGTGCCGTGGACGCGGGCATAGGGCAGCCAGGCGCCATACTTTTCCAGCTCTGCCTGCGTGCGTGCGAGATAGGTCACGCCGCCGGTGGTCAGACCGATGTTTTCATTCGTTTCCTGCGATAACTCGCGCCAGAGATGCCCGGCCTCGACCATGATCGGCAGCTCATCGGGATCACGGCCCTGCTGCCGGATCCAGCCCCAGTTCCTGCCGGATTGCTCCCCCGCGATACGGCCCTTTTCAAGCAACACCACACGGTGCCCCGCCCGTGCCAGGAAAAGGGCGGTTGACACGCCAATGACGCCACCGCCGATCACGACCACGTCTGTTTCTTCCGGAAGTTCCCCCTGATGCGTTACGGGCGACGCATCCGAAATCGGGATCCCCTGCATTGCGATACCTGGCTCAGTTGCAGAGCGTTCCGACCAGGCGCTCCATAAAGCGGTGCCCGGCCTGAAACTGTGCTTTGGTGATGTATTCGTTCGGCTGGTGGGCCTGCGCAATATCACCCGGCCCGCAGATCACTGCGGAATAACCGGCTTCCTGGAACTGGCCGGCTTCTGTGCCATAGCTGACAACGTGGCTCGCGTTGTCGCCTGTGATCCGGCGCACCAGCGTCTCTGCCGCTCCGGCCTCTTCAGGTGTCAGGGCCGGAACGTCAAAGCGGGGTGTGACCGTGATGCGTGTTTCCGGTACAACCGCCTGCATCATCGCCTCAATCTCTGCGACACGTGCGCGGTAGCGCTCCTCCCAGATGGCCTTGTCCTCGCCCGGGACCACGCGGAAATCCATGGCGAAACGGCAGTCTTTGGCTGTGATGTTATGGGCAGTACCGCCAGAGATCATTCCCACATGCGCTGTCGTGTAAGGCGGGTCAAAAGCGCGGGCCAGCGCCCCGGGTTCAGCGTCGCGGTTGGCGGTGTTGATGTCATTGGCCCAGTCAATGAGCTTGGCACTATACATCACCGCATTCACTCCGCGGTCCAGAATGGAGCTGTGCACCTCGAAGCCCTGGACATGCGTGTCAAATCCGGTACCGCCCTTGTGGCCTGAAACGGCCTGCATCATGGAGGGCTCCCCGACAATCACCGCGGCCCCCTTGGGCAGGACGGGCTGCATCGCTTCGATCATCGGCGGCGCACCGGTGCAGCCGATCTCTTCATCAAAGCTCAGCGCCAGCTGCAGCGGACGGGCCAGTGGTGCATATTTTGCCTCCACCAGCGCCCAGATCGCCAGCGCGTCAAACCCTTTCATGTCGCAAGTACCGCGCCCGACGTAGCGGTCCTCCAGTTCCGTCACCTCAAACGGATCAGACTCCCAGGGTTGTCCGTCCACCGGTACAACATCGGTATGACCGGACAGAACAATGGCCCCCTCTTCCCAGGGTCCGACATGGGCAAAGAGCGCGGCCTTGGGCTCATCAGGTTTGAGATAGCGGTGCGCCGCGATACCGTGCGAACTGAGGTATTCCTCGACCCAGTCCACAAGCGGCAGATTGGTGTCGCGGCTGACGGTTGGAAAGCTCACGAGCTTCCGCATGATCTCCAGGGGGGACAGGCGTTCGGTCATGACCGTCAGTACCCGCTGTCGGTTTCCAGGATCAGGTGACCCGGTTCCACTTCGCGGTAGACGGAAGGCTCAGGCACATAGCCCGCAGGATGGATGGGCGACGGAATCGGCTTGAAGTTAAGCTCGCTTTCGTCCTTGCGCTGGCGCGGATCGGCGATTGGCACCGCCTTCATGAGCGCCTGTGTGTAGGGATGCTGTGGGTTTTCAAAGACACGCGCACGGGGGCCCAGCTCGACAATGCGTCCCAGATACATCACACCCACGTGGTGGCTGACGCGTTCCACAACCGCCATGTCATGGCTGATGAACAGAAACGACAGCCCCAGTTCGGCCTGCAGTTCCATCATCAGGTTGAGCACCTGCGCCTGAACGGACACATCAAGTGCCGACACGGCCTCGTCCGCGATGATCAGTTTGGGGTTCAGTGCAAGCGCGCGCGCGATGGCCACACGCTGCCGCTGGCCCCCGGACAGCTCGTGCGGGAACCGGCGCATGAAACTGCGGGGCAGCTCAACGCGGTCGAACAGCATCGCAACACGGTCCGTCACCGCCTGCCCGCTCAGGGTTCCGAAATTGTGGATGGGCTCGGCCACCTGTTCCGCCAGCTGCATCTGCGGATTGAGCGATGCGAACGGATCCTGAAAAATCATCTGCATATCCAGCCGCGCCTTGCGCAGTCCACGCTGATCAAGGGACATGATGTCTGTCCCATCGAGGTTCACTTCGCCCGACAGCGGCTCAACGAGGCGGAGCACCGAGCGTCCGGCAGATGATTTGCCACATCCGGATTCGCCCACAAGGCTCAGCGTCTGACCCTTGTTGATCGAAAAGGACAAATCCTCCACCGCATGAACATTCGCAACCGTCCGGCGGAAGAAACCGCCCTTGACCGGGAAGCGCGTGGTCAGATTCTTTACCGTGAGAAGCACCTCGTCAGTGCCGGGGATCGGCAGGATCTCTCCCTGCTCGCGCCCCAGGAGCTTCATCGGTTCAGGCGCGGACTTGCCGCTCATTTCGCCCAGCTTGGGCACGGCTGCCAGCAGCGCCCTGGTGTAGGCGTGCTGCGGGTTCTCGAAAATATCGGCGACAGGGCCTTCCTCAACCTTGTTGCCGCGGAACATCACCACCACCCGGTCGGCCATCTGCGCCACTACGGCCATATCGTGCGTGATAAACATGACGGCCGTGCCGGTCTCGCGCTTGAGCCGGTCCATCAGGGCCAGGATCTCTGCCTGAATTGTCACGTCCAGCGCGGTTGTCGGCTCATCCGCAATGAGCAGCCGGGGTTTGCAGGCCAGCGCCATCGCGATCACTACACGCTGCCGCATACCGCCTGACAGCTCGTGCGGGTATTGTTTCAGGCGCCGTTCCGGTTCCGGAATGCGCACCTCGCGCAGCAACTCAAGAGCGCGGGCCTCCGCTTCGGATTTGCTCATGTTCTTATGAAGCCGCAGGCCCTCGGTCAGTTGCCGGCCCACGGTGAAAACCGGATTGAGCGCGGTCATCGGCTCCTGAAAAATCATGCCGATTTCATTGCCGCGGATTGTACGCATCAGCTCGGCATCAGTCGCCGCAAGATCCACCTGCCCGCCTTCAGAGCGGTCAAACATCAGCTGACCACCGGCAATCTCGCCACCACCGAATTCAACGAGGCGCATCAGGGACAGCGAAGACACGGATTTGCCCGACCCGCTCTCGCCCACGACGCAGACAGTTTCGCCCGCTTTTATTTCAAAGGACACATCCTCAACACCGACAACGGGCCCGTCCTTGGTCTGAAACTCGACCCGGAGCCCCCGGATTTCTGCGATAGGACGGGTTTCTTCCCGTGTCTCAGTCTGATCCAGCATGCCTGACCCCGTTGTTCCCTGCAGCGACGCTAAGGCCATGAAGCAGGCAGTGTCAAACCCTGCCGGCGTCTTTCCATGGCGTCAGCTATGACAAGGCTTGCTTTTTCCGCAAAACATGCTTCGATGTGGCCACGCATCCGGGGGGATCGGCTGAATTTCTGAACGAAAAGCCAGAGTTCAGTCCTGTAACCCGCTGGAAATGATAGCGAAAAAATGCAGTCCCATTCTGTGGGCTGTTGAAACGGCATTTTGATGTCCAACACGGAGTAAAACATGAAACTCAGAACCTTACTGATGGGCGCGATCGCGACCACAGCGCTTGCACCGGTTGTCCTAGCGGACGGCCACGAGGGCGAGCGGGGCCGCGATGGCGAGGTCAAAATCATCTACTGGCAGGCGCCGTCGATCCTGAACCCGTATCTGTCGGGTGGTACGAAGGATCTCGAATCTGCGTCGCTGGTGATCGAACCTCTTGGACGCTATGACGAGAACGGCGCACTTGTGCCCTTCCTCGCCGAAGAAATCCCAACCGTTGAAAACGGCGGCGTGGCAGCCGATCTGACCTCGATCACATGGAAGCTCAAGTCCGGGCTGCTGTGGTCTGATGGCTCGGCAGTCACATCTGCGGACGTCAAATTCACGGCTGATTACTGCATGCACCCCGAAGGTGGCTGTGCGCAGGGCGCCAAATTCGACGGCGTTGAAAACGTTGAGATCCTCGACGATCTGACGGTAAAAGTTACGTTCAACCAGCCGCAACCGAACCCGTATGGGCCCTTCATGGGTGGTCAGTCGCCGATCATTCAGGCGGCACAGTTTGCGGACTGCCTCGGTGCCAAAGCGCCTGAGTGCACCGAAGCAAACTTCAACCCGATCGGCACCGGCCCCTTTGTTGTGACGGACTTCCGCCCCAACGATGTGATCCAGATGGTCGCCAACGAGAACTTCCGTGAGCCCGGTAAACCTGCGTTCGCCTCGCTGACCTTCAAAGGTGGCGGTGACGCAACTGCGGCCGGCCGTTCGGTGATGGAAACCGGTGAATTCGATTATGCCTGGAACATGCAGCTGGCACCTGACGTACTGGCCAAAATGGCAGAAGGCGGCAAAGGTACACCGATTGCAGCGTTCGGCACGCTGGTGGAACGTCTGGAAATGAACCTGACGAACCCCTCGCCGGACCTGCCCGAAGGTGAACGTTCCACAGTGGCCCATGCGCACCCGTTCCTGAGCGATCTGAACGTCCGCAAAGCGCTGTCCATGGCGATTGACCGTCCGCTGCTGGTGGAAATCGGTTATGGCCAGGCAGGACGCCCGACATGTAACCTCGTGCCCGCTCCTGCGCTTTACGCATCCGACAACACAGAATGCCTGACACAGGACATCGACGGCGCAAATGCGCTGCTGGATGAAGCAGGCTGGGTCGACAGCGATGGTGACGGCGTGCGTGACAAGGACGGCGTGAAACTGTCGATCCTCTATCAGACATCCACCAACGCTGTGCGTCAGGACTTCCAGGCGCTCATCAAGGAATGGTGGGGCATGATCGGTGTTGAAACCGAGCTGCGTAACCTCGATGCATCCGTGTTCTTCGGTGGTGACCCCGGTTCGCCTGACACCTTCCAGAAGTTCTATGCGGACGTGGAAATGTACGCCAACAACTTCGACGGCACAGACCCGCAGGCGTACCTGTCGGCCTATCGTTGTGGCAACGAACCCAAGCCTTCGAGCCAGTGGCAGGGTGAGA